>JAZNBM010000046.1:0-7583 GCA_045587045.1 Acutalibacteraceae bacterium
GCGGTTCAAAGGCAGAAAGCGGCACAGGCAACTATGGCAGAAACGATTCTGTTATGAACAGCCAGCCCGCTCCTTCCTACTCAACAGCAGACGAAGGCGATTTCAAAGAAATTCCCGAGGATGATCTTCCCTTCTGAGAAGGTCTCCCATCAAACTGAAACTGAAAAGGAGGTTTAATCCGTGGCATACGAAAAGAATGACAGAAGACCCAACAAAAAGGGCCGCAGAAAGGTTTGCTCATTCTGCGTTGATAAAGTTGAATGCATCGATTACAAGGATGTAAACAAGCTTAACAAGTTCACTTCTGACAGAGCAAAGATCCTTCCCCGCCGTGTAACAGGTACTTGCGCAAAGCATCAGCGTGAGCTCACCACAGCTATCAAGCGTGCACGTCAGATCGCTCTTCTTCCCTACACAAGTGACTGATAAAGCGATATAATGCAAAAATAAACGGACACACTTCGGTGTGCCCGTTTTTTGTTTATCTTCATTGTTTTGCAGTTTTATAAAGCGCGGTGATTAGTGTTATGGCAAAGTTTTACTTTTCTTCCATAATCAGTGTAATAACCGTCATATCATCGTAGTTTTTGCCGCATTTGCGGCGTGCGGTTTCAAGAAGCAGCTCTGAAAATTCCCGTGCATCGGGGTTTCGGGCTGCTTTAATTTCGTCGCGCAGCCAGTTACTGCCGCTGCCGAGAATACCGTCACTGACCATAACAAGCATATCGCCTCCACGCAGTTGAAGATTATATTTGCTGAAGCCTATGTTGTTCAGAATTCCTAGCGGTGTTGACGGCGGTTCAACCGTGCGAACTCTGCCCGAAACGGTATAAAACGACGGTGCGGCGCCTGCTTTGAGGATAAGCGCTTCGCCGCTGAAAAGGTCAATCTCTGCAACGTCAAGTGTTGAAAGTGATTCGTCTTCGGATTTGACGGCAAGGGCAATATTTGTGAGTCCAAGCGCGGTGTCAAGTGCTATACCTGCCTTGATAAGACGTGAAAAAATCTCAACCGTCATAGCGGAATCAATTGCCGCTCTGCCGCCCGTGCCCATTCCGTCGCTCATTATCACGTAGACCTTTGATTCGGTGCGGAAGCATTCAAAATAATCTCCGCAAAGTCTGCGGTTGCCGCAGCTTGCGGAGGCACAGCCGAAGCGGAAGCTAAGTATTTCTTTGCGCATAAACGTCATTTCTTTGCCCATGGAAGTTTCGGTTATTTTGGGCGGATTAAGCTGTGTTTCAAGCTCTGCGGAAAGAGCGGCGGTCAGACGGGTGAGGCTTGTACTCTGCGGAATTTCACCAACGGTACATTTAAGGCAAATCACTCCCGGTGAGGGCTGGGTGCAAGTGACGTTTTTAACGTCAAAATCCCTGTCCGTAAGCACCCGTAAGGCGGTACGCTCTTTGCCGTGAAGTATGCGTGCGCCGTTTTCAACCCCGTCGGCAAGGTCTTCAAGAAGCTTTGATGCCCAGTCGAATTGACCGCAGGCAAACTCTCTGTTTCTTGCGGCACCTGCCTGAATGGCGTTGACGGCGCTTCTGCCTGAATATACGCGGTTAAAGGATTCGGCAAGTTTCGGCACGTTGGGACATTTCTGATTAAAGTTTGCAGAAAAATCTTCGGGCGAAACAGAGTCACCTTGTGCAAGCTTTTCCATTATTGCGGCAAACTCTCCGCTTTCAGGGCACAGTCCGTTTTTTAGTTTGCAATCCATGCAGACTCTTTCTTTAACTCGCAGGCAAACGATAACGTCATTCGGCGGAGTCATCGCTCCTATGCCGTCGCTGACAGACCTGATGCACCGTGAAACAGAGCCTACCGCACGGGAAGCTTCGGTAAGTTTTTCTTTGGTGCCGACAGCTTCGGCGGCAACCTTTTCCTTACGCGGTTTTTCGATTCCCGAGCGGATTTCGGCAAGCTGTTTTTTTGGAAATGCGCTGAAAATTATGCCTGCAACAGTGGCTTCAATAAATACAAAAAGCCCCTCTGCCGAGCCGTCAATCAGGGCGAAAATGCCTGTGATTCCCGAAAAAACAAGTGAGCAGGCAAGCTGACCGTATTTTGAAAATATGCCTGAGGCAAGACCGCATATACCGTAGCAAAGGCTGAGGGCAACGCTTGTGCCCGACACTGCAACACAGGTGCCGATTGATACACCGGCGATGCTTCCGCCTGCCTGCGAAAACAGGGCTGCTGCCGCAATAATAACCAACGAGCCGAAAAGACGTGCAGGACGCACACCGAAAAAGCTCACCTCGGAGCAACCGAGCAACAGGGTACAAAGACTCATCATAATGCAGATAAGACTGTGGTTATCAAGCATATACAGGTTACGCTTTTTGTGAATACAATCAACCGCACCTTTGTAGAATATAACCGAGCCTGCACAAAGGGCGCACGCACACACGTTAAGCATAAACCCATTCAGGCTGGGCTTTGTTGCAAACATAAAAACGGTTGCGGCGGCAAAAGTGAAAATAAAAACACCGACACACAAAACGGCGGTTTTGCGGCGAAAGCGAAACTTTTCACAGGCACAGACAAGCGCCGTTGTGCCTGCAAGCGGTATCAGACAGGTCAGCGATTCCCGTATACTCATTCTCAAGAAGCAGCCTGATATGCTTCCCATACATACGGCAACAAGCTCCGTGCCAGTGCAGGCGGCAGTGAGCCCCACACAGAGCGGCACTCTGACCGAGAAAAGTCCTGCCCCCGAGAGTGTGAATCCGCACAGGTAATAAAGTGTAAGCACCAGTACCCTTGCGCCTTTGTCGATGATGCTGTCAACGGTTTTGTTTTTTGTAACGGACAATGTTTTTTCCATCTGAAAACGTCCTTTCTTTTGTGTTCAGAATAATTTTAAAAACAACAAAAAGGAAAAACTGTCAGTTATTGAAAAGGAAACCAAAAAATTTTTTGTAAATATTATATTTATACTGTTCAAAACCGATATTTTGTGTTATAATAAATCGAATATAACAAAATATGGGGAGGTATACCCTATGGATTTTGAAAATGAAGACAGGGGTCTGATAATCGGCAGAAACGCCGTTGCCGAAGCTTTAAGGAGCGGCAGAGCGATTGACAGCCTGATTGTAGCCAAAGGCGAGCGTGGAGGCTCCGTAGGAAAAATTATTGCACAGTGCCGTGATAAAGGCATTGTTGTTAAAGAAACAGATGTGCGCAAGCTCGATAAGCTTTGCAACGGAGCAAACCATCAGGGGGTTGCGGCGTGGGCGGCTGTGCACGAATACTCAAGCATAGAAGACATTCTTGCAAACGCAGAAAGCAAGGGCGAAAATCCGTTTGTTATAATCTGCGACGAAATTGAAGATCCGCACAATCTTGGTGCGATTATCAGAACGGCAGACGCTTGCGGCGCTCACGGAATCATCATTCCCAAGCGCAGAGGTGTTGCGCTGACATATGCCGTGGGCAAGGTTTCGGCAGGTGCAATCGAATACGTGCCCGTGGCGAGGGTATCAAACCTTGCTTCAACCATAGAGGAGCTTAAGGAAAAGGGCTTCTGGGTTTACGGTGCAGATATGGACGGCACTCGCTGGGATAAACAGGATTACTCGGGCAGCGTTGCTCTTATAGTCGGCTCGGAAGGCAGAGGTATCAGCCGACTGGTCAAGGAGAAATGCGATTTTATTGTTTCGTTGCCCATGAAAGGCAAAATTAATTCCCTTAACGCATCGGTTGCCGCAGGCATTCTGATGTATGAAATTGCTAAAAACAGGTAGGTGAGGACTTTGAGCGAGCTTAATAAGAATATATCGGATAACGAGCTTGACTCTATTCTTGAGGATGTCAGAAACCGCAACTTCGGCTCATCGTCGGAGTCGGCTTCGCCGTCAAAAACCTGGTCGCTGGACGATATCGACAAGCTGATTGCCGAAACCAACGGCGAAGAATACGTTCCGCCCAAAAAAGAAGAAAAAACAACACCTGCGCAGGATTTTGCCAAAATCCTCGGCAGAGAGTTTGATACGGGCATTTTCACCATCAGACCTATGGGCGAAGAAAACAAGGTCAAGGAGATGCAGGATATATCCTCGACATCGGGCGAAGCGGAGGTTGACGGACAGGAAACGTTTTACGATAAGGAAAACGATTTCGATGAATCCGTTTTTGAGATTGAAACCGTTATTGTGCCCGAAGACAAAAGCAAGGAAGAGGACAAGGTCAAAAAATATCTTAATCCCGAACCTGTGACCGAGGTTGTTAAAGAGGCGCCTGTTCCCGAAATAAAGCCTTTCTATGAGGAAAAAACTCAGATACTGGAGCTGTTTAAAAAACAAGACAACGGTGTTCACGAGATGCCTGCAGAAGAAAAGGCGGAGGAAATTACGCAGGAGCAGGAAATCCAGCCTGAACATATAACAGAAAAGGATTACAGAACACGCTTCTTTACAAAGCTGAAGCTCGAAAGAACTGCAGACGTTGACGTTGAAGAGGACGGTCCTATAGACAGACCGGGCTTGGTTGTCAAAAAGAGCGGCGCACCCGATGAAGTCGGTTTCCAGCCCGTGCCCAGGGTTATTGCCGCAGAAAATGCAGAAAAAGCAATTGCCGCAGATGAAGACAAAACAAGGGTTATCGGCGGCGGAGCAATCCCCGTTTCAAAGAAACCCGAAGAGGTTTCCGATGACGTTGAGGGTCAGATAATGCTTACGGGGTTTGAAGATTTTTCAACGGAAGCTCTTCCTGACGAAGCGAACGAAGAGGATATTGAAGAAACTCTTTGGGAAAAACGCAGACAGAAAGCAAAGGATTTCAGAATCATTGATGCCGTTGATCTCGATGAAGAGTTTGAAGGCGATTTTGAAATGTCCGAAGAAGAAAAGGCACGTGAAGAGCGTATCCGCCGCAGAGAGGCGCGCAGACAGGCTCTTGAGAAAGAAAAACAGGATTACATAAATAAACCTGTTGCAAACGAATATACCTCACCTGACGAAAAGACAGCTTTCTATGCCAGATTCGGCAAAATCAGCAAAAAGGCAACAACAGGCATTATTGTTGTCGGGGTAATAGAACTTTTTGTTATTTTAATCAATCTGATTCCGCTTGCCGCAGAGTTGCTGTCGGTTGAGACAGAGCTTTTTGCACGCAATTCGGTTGGCATCAACGTTATGAATGCGATTCTGCTTATTGCTGCCGCGGCAGTCAACAGCAAACGTTTCATAGGCGGATTTGCGGCACTCAAGTCATTCAAGGTAAACAGCGATACTGCAGTCAGCTTTGCGGTTGTTGTGGCATTGCTCCAGAATACCATAGCGGCGGTTGTAAATTCCGGCGGAATAGGCTCAACAGTATTTGCGGCGGCAGCAATATTCGGCATACTTGTTACCAAAATCACAGAGAAGCTTGATGCAAAGCGTATCCTCGGCAACTTTGAGGTCTGCGCTTTCAAATACGAGCATAATATGTATGCCGTTCATCAGTTTGAAAATGAATCGGAAATTTTTGAGCTTGGCAGAGGCCTGATGATGGGAAATGCAGATTTGCTTTATTCGTCAAAGGTTTCGTTCCCCGAAAACTTCCTCAAAAACTCAAAATCCGTCACAAGCGAAAACAAGGTGATGAGGTTTCTCCTTCCTGCGGCAGCGGGCGCGGCTTCGGTTACTGCGCTGCTGGCAGGCATTATAAACAAGGACTTTATGGCGGCTTTATCAGCCTTTGCAGGTACTTTCTGCATATGCAGTCCTGTTTTCTCGTCGTTTATACCGGCATTTATTTCCGGAAGCACAGGTCGCACTCTTAACGCAGGCGGCACGGTAATAACGGGTACGGATACAGCAGAAAAAACCGCTTCGGCAAACGCGGTTGTGCTTGATTCGGCAGATATTTTTGACCGTGAGCATTGCACAATGCACGGCATGAAGGATTTCAAGAACATCAGAATAGACGACGTTTTGCTTTATGCGGCGGCTCTTGTTATAAAATCGGGCGGTCCGCTTCGTGAAAGCTTTGAGCAGGTTGTTGTCGGCAGCCAGGAAATTCTTCCTGCTGACAAGGAGCTTACTTATGAAGATAAGCTTGGTATTGCCGCAAGAATCCACAACCAGAAGGTTCTTCTCGGAAACCGCAATCTGTTGG
This sequence comes from Acutalibacteraceae bacterium, assembly GCA_045587045.1. Classification (GTDB taxonomy): domain Bacteria; phylum Bacillota; class Clostridia; order Oscillospirales; family Acutalibacteraceae; genus CAG-177. The sequence goes on from JAZNBM010000046.1 coordinate 6,106, forward strand.
TTCACCATAACGTTGAAGTGCCCGAAAAGTCGCTTGAAGAAAGATATTCTCACAGCGGCAGAAAGGTTATGTATCTTGCCGTTGCAGGCAAGGTTGCAGCTCTTTTTGTTGTGAGCTATGCGGTTGATAAAAACCTCGGCAAATACTTCAAAGTGCTTGAGGATAACGGTATTCAGGTGCTTGTGAGAACAAACGACGTTAATGTTACGCAGGAGCTTATAGCTGACAGTTTTGGCTTGCCGCGTGAAACTTTTAAGATTCTTTCGGGAACGGCAGGAAGACTCTTCAAGAGAAGAAGAGATGCGGTTTGTGACAAACTGCCTGCAGGCATTATTCACGACGGAACGGCATTCTCAATGCTTCGAGCTGTTGCTGCATCATGTGACGTGAGTGCAAAAATGCGTTTTGCAACCGTTATCCAAATTGTTTTGAGTGTACTCGGCTTTATTTTGAGCACGGTGCTTTATTGCACTGCAGGTACACTTGTAAACGGTCTGACTGCAGTTTTGTTCCTTGCTTTCGGTCTCGTATTATCCGCAGGAATAATGCTTTTAAGAAAAATCAGATAAAAATCGAAAAAACGCTTGACAAATACGAAATAATATATTAGAATAACTTGCACAATAAAGCAGAGCAGGTTTGCTCTCACCTTCAGGGAACGTCCCTCGTTGGTCAATAGCTTGTTATTCACGGGAGCAGTCTGCGCCCGTTAAGCGTTGATTTTATGCGAGGTCGGGTTTTCCTGCCCTCGCTTTTTTATTGCAAAAACTTTGTAAAAAGTTATCCAATTCAGGAGGTGCTTTAACATCAGCAGCAAAGAACAGCAAATCAATGAGGAAATCCGTGACAAAGAGATAAGAGTTATCTCAAACGACGGTGAGCAGCTCGGTATTATGTCCGCAGCAGAAGCTCTCAAGATTGCAGAAAGCAAAAACCTTGACCTTGTCAAGATTGCACCTGCAGCAAAGCCGCCCGTTTGCAAAATTATGGATTACGGCAAGTTCCGCTTTGAAAAGGCAAAGAGAGAAAAAGAAGCTAAAAAGAATCAGAAGATTGTCGAAATCAAAGAAATCAGGCTTTCTCTCAACATCGACACGCATGACTTTGATACAAAGATTAATCATGCACGCAAATTCATTGGCTCCGGAGATAAGGTTAAAGTTTCCATCAGATTCAGAGGCAGAGAAATGGCTCACCCCGAGCTTGGTCTTACCATTATGAGTCGTTGCGCGGAAGCTCTGGCTGACTGCGCTGCCGTTGAAAAACCTGCAAAGCTTGAAGGCAGGCAGATGCTGATGTTCCTGGCTCCGAAAAGCTCAAAGTAATGAGCTTAAATCAAAAAGTGTTTAATTTTAAGGAGGAAATAAACCATGCCCAAGATTAAGACTCACAGCGGCGCAAAGAAGCGCTTCAAGATTTCAAAAGGCGGCAAGCCCATGCGCGCCCATGCTTACAAGTCACACATTCTCAACAAAAAG
>JAZNBM010000047.1:0-2202 GCA_045587045.1 Acutalibacteraceae bacterium
TGCGGTGATGCCTGTGAGAACGGTTGCGGAGCCTGCGCTTTCTGCAAACGCCGCGCCTGCAGTGATGCAGGATTTGCGCATTGCCCAGAGAACAACGCCGATGGGAGCAACGCTGTAAGCGGATGTGATTCCTCTTTTTGCAAATTTTTCTTTGAGGTCTTTTCTTGCCGCAAAGAGTCTGGTTTTGACCGTGCCTTCGGGGATTTCAAGCGTCTGCGCAATTTCACTCACGCTCAGTTCTTCAAAATACATCATCAGAACACAGGCACGCTTTTCTTCGTTCAGCTCGTCAAGAACCTCCATAACCGTTCGCTGAAGCTCGTTCTGGTCAAGACTGCTTTCGGGGCGGAAGTTCAGATCTTCATCGGGCAGAACCTCAAAAACTTCGTTTTCTTCCGCTTCAAAGAGCATCGGCTTTTTCTTTTTGAGAAAATCCTTGCTCTTGTTGGCGACAATCTGATTGAGCCAGCTCTGAAAGCTTTCGGGTTTGTCAAGCTCACCGATTTTTGAAAGCGCTTTCACGTAGCTTTCCTGAAGGATGTCCTGCGCATCCTCGTCTTTTTTGACAAACTCAAGCGCAACGTAATATGCTCGCTCGCTTGTCAGCTTGTAAAGCTCGTTGAATGCGCCGTTGTTGCCGTTCTGAATTTCTGTAACGAGAGCGGCAATTTTTTCTTTACTGTTTTCCATTTTGCATCTCCTTTTTATATACTTAATAAATTCAAATCATTTTCTGACCGCCGTTAAACTTGGTTTGCGTGTGCGGCTTTGGCGGATAAGTGCCGTTGAGATATTCGATTCCTTTGCGTATGCCTTTTTTCAGATAGTCACAGGGTTTGTCAAATTTTTCCGCATAAATCATCACAGGCTCACCGTCAAGAATTATCAGCTCGGTGATAACGGTTTTCTTTTCTTCATTAACTGAAATATCAAGCGAATGAATACCGTCAAGATTCACTCTGTTTTTAATTGAACCGATATTGTTCTGCCTCCTTTCACCCGTTAGACGAGCGAAAAACGGAATCGGTTCATTGAATTTGAAAAAATTTTTGTTGTGCCTGCAAAAGCCAACGCCCGTGCAGGCACGGTAACAAGAAGGCAAGCAGACCTTGAGGCGTTATCTGTGCTTCAAAATATAAAGCCGTCGGCGCCGCACCTTGTGTCATTCTCAAAGCCTGTCGGCTTTTGTGAAAACGTGCCGCTTTTTGCCTTCCTGTCAATTAAGACGAGGCAAAAACAAAAAGGTTTCACGTTTTTTGAAAAATTTTCTGATTTTTTTATTTTTTTGTTTTTCGAACCCCGACGAATCAAACGAAAAAAAGTTGCGCGGTTTTTAAATTATTTACAGAAAATTAATAAGTTGCAAATTGACGTTTTTTGTTGAAAAAGGAATATTTATTGGTATAATGTATATATTATCTGTTTAAAGAAAGGAATGAAGCGGATTGAAGGAGTCGGTTGTTGCCGAGCTTGCGGTAAAAGCGCAACAGGGCGATATGCAGGCATTTGAAAAGCTCTATACGGAATTCTCTCCGCTTGTATATTCCATTCTTCTTGAAATCACACATGATACCTATGAGGCGGAAGACCTGACGCAGGATTGCTTTGTTTCCGCACTGAAAAACATACATACGCTCAAGGAGCCTGCGAAAGCAAAAAAATGGCTGACGGCAATCGCCGCCAACCACGGTAAGGATTATCTGAAAAAGAAAAAACCTGCCCTGCTTGCTCCCGAGCATGAGTTTATTTTTGAAATTCAGGAAGAGGAAAACGCTTCCGTTTTGCCTGAAGAGAGCGCCGCTCTTGACGAAAGAAGCGAAGAGATACGTGAAATCGTCAACTCCGTTTCGGAGGACAAGCGTCTTTGCCTTGTGCTTTTCTATCAGCACGAAATGAGCATAGCTGAAATATCCGAAGAGCTCGGAATTTCGGAAGCGGCAGTCAAAAGCCGATTATTCAGGGCAAGAGAAGATGTCAGGGAAGAGGTTGAAAAACGCAACAAAAAGGGTATGCCGCTGTTCGGCGTTGCTCCGTTGCCGCTTATTCTGTTTGCGCTCGGCAAATCTTCTGAAGCGGCATCTGCTTCGTTTGCGGGCAGTGCGGCGCAGGCTGCGGCGTTCACTGCGGTTACGGCAACCTCAGGTGCCGCCGTTGCGGCTTCAGGGGCTGCAGTAACTTCAGGTGCGGCTGCTACGGGTGCGG
>JAZNBM010000048.1:0-3005 GCA_045587045.1 Acutalibacteraceae bacterium
TCAGAAATTTATCCATCTCAAAGACGGTAAAACCCTCATATTCCCTCGTTTCCATCAGCTCGACGTTGTCAGAAAGCTCCTTGCCCACGTTTCCGAAAACGGTTCGGGTCATAACTATCTGATTCAGCACAGCGCAGGCTCGGGCAAATCCAATTCAATCGCTTGGACTGCCTACCGCCTTGCATCGCTTTTCAGCGCAGAAAACAAGCCCGTTTTCAGCAGCGTTATTGTCGTAACAGACAGAACAGTTCTTGATGCACAGCTTCAGGAAACAATATCTTCTTTTGATCACACACTCGGTGCGGTTGAAACAATCGGCGAGGATAAAACCTCAAAGAATCTCCGTGATGCCATAAATGACGGTATCCGCATAATCGTAACAACATTGCAGAAATTCCCCGTTATCTATCAGGAGGTTGAAAACACAGCAGGCAGAAATTTTGCAGTTATCGTTGATGAGGCTCATTCCTCACAGACGGGTAGTTCTGCATTGAAGCTCAAGGCAGCTCTTGCCGATACGGAAGACGCGCTGCGTGAATATGCAGAAATCGAAGGCAAGACCGAAGCAGAGCTTGAGCCGAATGACAAGCTGATGAACGAAATGCTTGTTCACGGTAAACATAAAAACCTTTCGTTCTTTGCATTCACCGCAACTCCCAAGGATAAAACCCTTGAGCTTTTCGGCGAGGCATATTCCGACGGCTCGTTCCATCCGTTCCACATATACAGCATGCGCCAGGCAATAGAAGAAGGATTCATTCACGATGTTCTTCAGAATTATATGACCTATGACACCTGCTTCAGAATTGCCAAAACAACGCCTGATAATCCGGATGTTCCGTCAAGCCGTGCGGCAAAGATCATCCGAAAATTCCAGGAGCTTCACCCCTATAACATCAGCCAGAAAGCTCAGATTATCGTTGAAACGTTCCGAGAAACAACAAGGCATAAAATAAACGGCAGAGCCAAGATGATGGTTATAACCTCATCAAGACTTGCCGCCGTTAGATATTATCACGAAGTCAAGCGATACATAGAAGAGCAGGGATATGACGACGTTCAGATTCTTGTTGCTTTTTCAGGTGCTGTTGAAGACGGCGGTGTTGAATACACCGAACCTAAGCTCAACAAGCGTGCTGACGGCACAAGCATTGCCGAATCACAGACTAAGGCAGAGTTCAACAAAAATTTCAATGTTCTTATCGTTGCCGAAAAATATCAGACCGGTTTCGACGAGCCGCTGCTTCACACAATGATTGTTGATAAGAAACTCAAAGGCGTTAAGGCTGTTCAGACTCTGTCTCGCCTTAACCGTACCTGTGAGGGTAAGGTTGACACGTTTGTGCTTGACTTCATCAACACAAAAGAAGATATTCTTGATGCATTCCAGCCTTTCTATCAGGAAACATATCTTGAGCAGGAAGTTAATGCAGACCTTATCTACAAAACGCAGAAAGAACTTCGCGGATTTGCTATTTACAGCGATAATGATATTGATGCGTTTGAAAGAGTATATGTGCAGGGTTCAACAAAGCAGGATGCAAAATCAATGGGTAAAATGTCAAGCACACTGAAACCTGTTGCAGACCGCTATGACCTCAAATCTCCCGACGAGCGTTATCAGTTCCGCAGACAGCTCCGCAGTCTTATCAAGTGGTACGGTTTTGTATCACAGGTCAGCAGAATGTTTGATAAGGAACTGCACAAGGAATACCTCTTCTGCTCATATCTCATCAACTTTATCCCTGCCGATCCCGTTGCAAAAATTGACCTTGACGGTAAACTGAAGCTTGAATACTACAAACTACAGAAAACCTTTGCCGGAGCTATTGAACTCCAGAAAGAAAAAGGAAAATATACACCACCATCCAATAAAGCGGCTATGGGTATAGAATCCAAAGAACCCCTTGATGAAATCATTGAAAAGATTAACGAGAAATTCAAGGGCCAATTCACAAGCGGCGACAAGGTTGTATTCAAGGCTCTTTATTCAAGGCTTATTGAGGATGAAAAGCTTGCCAAAGATGCAGCAAGCTCCGATCCGCAGATATTCACCGAAAGCATATTCCCGAAGGTGTTTGGTGAGGTTGCGCAGGACAGCTATATGGAAGAGCAGGAAGCATACGCTTCACTCTTTGAGGATCAACATAAGTACAATGCTATAATGAGTGCTCTTGCGGAAATTATTTACCGAGAGTTACGAAAGAAGAAGTAATATTAAAGTTCATCGGAGATGATTGTATGACCGGTAATGAAAAATTTGAACTTGATGGCAATATGCTCGATTTCAATTATTTCAATTTCTGGCAATTTCAGTATTCAAATGTATATAATCTACAAGAATACATAGCTGAATTTCTTGTTGCAAAAGCACTTGGTTTACAGGAATCCTGCAACACTGAATACTGGACTTTATACGATATTCTTTACCAAAATATGCGTATTGAGGTAAAACAGACATCGTATTATCATCCTTGGAATGAAGGCGGCAAGGTATCACAGCAAAGAACTTTTGGTATTACGAAGGTGAATAGCGGCTATGAATCGGATGATGGAGAAAACAAATTTGAAAGGCAGAACGATATCTATGTCTTTTGTCTGCTTAACGGCAACACAAAAGAAACGTCATATCCTTTAAACCTCAATAATTGGGAGTTTTATGTTGTTCCCACGGATTTTATTAACGAGCATTGTGGCGATAACAAAAGCATTTCTCTCGGTCGTATCCGTAATATGGGATTTAAAGCACTTCGATTTGATGAGATCAAAGCAGAAGTGGATTCCATTATTGATTCTAATGATTGAAACATACTATTTTATGTGGTATAATATTAACATCAATTGTGTGAGGCAGAATAAATGGCACTTGAAAATAAATTAGGAATAACCAGTGCACCTGAACTTGCTGAAGCTGAAGAAAGAATCAGCAAGAAAAAGGCGGTAGAGCTTTTTGAAAGCGGTACATTGGACAGACTTGAACCCGGTAAGGTTTCTTCACTGAAATC
>JAZNBM010000049.1:0-12123 GCA_045587045.1 Acutalibacteraceae bacterium
TGGATTATTCAGATGAGTATTGCAAGTCTTCTCGGCAACCCGAAGTTTGAGCTTGAAGAGGCTGATATGCCCTTCGTTTCAGGTCACTCCGTTTCCGAGCATCTTCAGTACTGTATTGATAAATACTGCCCCGGCGCATCACTCGACAAGGCTCGCGACTACTACTTCGAGCACACTCACAGAGAGATGGAAGAGATTATGGCGGGCAGAGGCAAGGACGGTGCCTTCACCCCGACAGTCGGCGTTAAGGATTTCCTTTACGAGCTCAAGAGTATGGGCGTTAAAATCGGTCTTGTTACTTCAGGTCTTTATGAAAAGGCCTGGCCCGAAATTCTTTCCGCTTTCCGCACACTCGGTATGGGCGACCCCAAGGATTTCTACGATGCAATCATCTCTGCAGGCTTCCCGCTCCGCAAGGGCAGCGTAGGCACACTCGGCGAGCTTTCACCCAAGCCCCATCCGTGGCTCTATTCCGAAACCTCAATCGTAGGTCTCGGCGAGGCTTTTGCTGACAGAAACAAGGTTATCGGCATTGAGGACAGCGGTGCAGGTGCTTGCTCCGTTCGTCTTGCAGGCTACACAACAATCGGTATTGCAGGCGGTAACATCGAATCAAGCGGCACAAAGGCTGTCTGCTCACACTTCTGCAACAACTTTGCAGAGATTATGAAGATTATCAAAGGTTAAGGAGAGTAACTATGGATAAAAAAGATAAGATCCAGTGTCACTTTATATCAAACACACACTGGGACAGAGAATGGCGTTTCTCGGCTCGCCGCACACAGCATATGCTCGGCTATATGGTTGATATGCTTCTGGACATTCTTGACAAGAACCCCGACTACAAGCATTTCCATTTCGACTCACAGACAATGCCCATTCAGGATTACCTTGAGGTGTACCCCGAAAAGAAAGAAAAGCTTCAGAAATATATCTCGGAAGGCAGAATTGCCGTTGGCCCCTGGTTCTGCCTGCCCGATGAATTCACAGTCGGCAGTGAAGCTCTTGTTCGCAACCTTCTCCTCGGTCACAAGATGGCCAAGGAAATGGGCGGTGTAAGCAAAACAGGCTATTCACCCTTTGGCTGGGGTCAGATTTCACAGCTTCCCCAGATTTACAAAGGCTTCGGCATCAATTTCGCTTCTTTCTACAGAGGCATCAATACATACAAAGCTCCCCGTTCCGAGTTCTTCTGGGAAAGCCCTGACGGCTCAAGAATCTGGGCATCACGTCTCGGCAAGAGACCCCGTTACAACATCTGGTACGTTGTTCAGAGACCTGTTTATTTTAACCAGGAAAATGAAAACAACAGAGATATGCTCTGGAACGACAACAACGGCGTTTTCAAGCTGATTGACCGTGACTGGAAGCTTGACTATCAGTACACTCATCCTTTCTTTGAATATCACAGCGAAAACATTCAGGCAAGAGCAGAACAGGCTATTGAAGAGCAGAATAATGACTGGACAACCAACCACCGTTTCTGGTCTGCAGGTCACGACTCCTCCTGCCCCGACGCCCGTGAAGTTCAACTTATCAATGACCTTGACAAAGCACTTCCCGACGCAGACGTTTTCCACAGCACACTTCGTGAAATGGAACAGAGCATTATTGATAACTTTGACCCCAACTCACCCGTTCTCAAGGGCGAAATGCGTGACCCCTACACCAAGGGCAGCGTAAGTATTCTCTGCGGCTGGATTCTTTCCGCAAGAACATATATCAAGCAGGAGAACTTTGATACAGAAAGAAGACTTATCAACTACGCTGAGCCTTTTGCTGTGTTTGCTTCACTTGCAGGCGCACCCTATCCCCGGAATTTCATCGACCTCTCATATAACTATCTTCTTCAGAACCACGGTCACGACAGCATCGGTTCCTGCGGCAGAGACGTTGTTTACGAAGACGTTATGAGCCGTTACAGACAGTCAAGAGAGCTTTCAAGTTGCATCTTTGAGCGTGCATTTATGGACATTGCAGGCGATATCGACCTCAAATCATTCAGCCGTGACGATGCCGCAATTGTTGTTTTCAACCCTGCACCCTTCAAGAGAAGCGAAACAGTCAACCTTCGTGTTGAAATTCCTGCAGAGTGGAAGACAGGCACTTTTGAGCTTCTTGACGAGGACGGCAACGCAATCAAATATCAGGTTATCGAATCAAACGATAACAACGCACAGATTATCCAGAACCCCAACGATACGGCAAACGTTCTTCACACAAGACAGCGCCTTATCGCTGCAGAGGTTAAGGACATTCCCGCAATGGGTTACAAGACCTACAAGATGCGTCCCACATACAACGTTCGCGCAACAACACCCGTTACCCTTCTCAAGACAAATCAGGTTATGGAAAACGAATATCTTCGTGTTTCATTCAACAGCAACGGTACCTACAACGTTCTTGACAAAGAAAACGGTAAGTCATACGAAAGCCTCGGCTTTTTCAAGGACGGCGGCGAAATCGGCAAGCCCTGGGAGCATTTTGTACCCGAATTCAACGAGATTTTTACAACCCTCAACGAAAAGGCAACGATCACACTTCTTCGTGACGGTGAGTTTGAAACAGCATACAAAATTTCAATGCGCTGGATGCTGCCCGAAAAGCGCTCCGCAGATGAAAAGTCAAGAAGCGAACACAAGCTTCCCCTTGATATCGACAGCGTTGTTACTCTTCGCAAGGGTGCAAGATTTGTTGAGATTGAAACAACAATCAACAACCGCTGTGAGGACCACTACCTTCAGGTAGGCTTCCCCACCAACATCAAGAGCGAATTCTCTTATGCACAGGGTCAGTTTGACGTTATTGCACGCCCCGTTGCAAAGCTTGATTACTCACTCTATGATGAAATCCCGATGACAGAGCATCCCATGAACTCCTTCGTTGACCTTACAGACGGCAATGTCGGTGCGGCTCTTCTCAATACAGGTCTTAAGGCTTATGAAGCAGCTGACGATGAGTGCAACACACTTTATCTCTCGCTTATTCGTGCATATCCTCTTCGCATATGCGTAACCGCAGATATGCAGAATTACAGCGACTGGGATAAGGGCTCACAGTGCATCGGCATCAACACATTCCGCTATGCATTTATGCCCCATAAAGGCAACTGGGAAGAAGGCAATGTATGGCAGGAAAGTGAACGCTTCAACCTCTACTGCACAGCTGCTCAGCTTGCTCCCACAGCTCACGGCAAGAATCCTCTCACGCACGCATTCCTTGAGCTTAAGGACGAAAGCCTCAACATCAGCGGCATCAAGAAGAGCGAAGACGGCGAAGGCTATATCGTCAGACTCTTCAACCCCTCCGACAAGGCAATCCAGAACGCTATCCGTCTTAACGGCGGCATAGCTCCCATCGAAAAGGCACAGTCCCCCATCGAAAGACAGGTTGCCGAATTCGAGCTTCCCGCATACTCGGGTAAAAAGTGGAAAGAAATCAAGCTTGTTACACTTGAAGAGCTTGACGAAGCTCCCCTCACCGTTGATGCAGACGGCTTTGCAGAGTTTGAAATCACAGGCAAAAAGATTCTTACAATCAAATTTGTCGGTTAAAAACAAAATTAACTGCCGAGGCTTCACCGCTTCGGCAGTTTTTTTGTTTTAAAAGTCCTTGTTATCGTACACAACTTGATATATAATTGAATCATAAAGCAAAAGGAGTTGTTTTGTTGTGGCTAAATCTTCAAACCAAAAGCTTAAACTTTTATATTTGCTTCGTTATCTTATGCAGCATTCGGATGAAGCGCACCCCGTGAGTATGGCGCAGATAATTGATGAGCTTGCGCACAACGGCATTTCCGCAGAAAGAAAAAGCATTTATGATGACGTTGAGGCTCTTCGCCTTTTCGGTGTTGATATAATTCAGGTCAAGGGCAAAAACGGCGGATATTACATCGGCGAGCGTGATTTTGAGTTGCCCGAATTAAAACTTCTTGTTGACAGCGTGCAGTCATCAAAATTCATAACGCAGGACAAAACATACAGGCTCATCAAAAAGATCGAAAACCTTGCAAGTACATATGACGGTCAGCTTCTTCAGCGTCAGGTTTACGTTACAAACCGTGTCAAAAGTATGAACGAAAGCATTTATTACGCAGTTGATATCGTATCCGATGCCGTAACACAAAACAGAAAAATCCGTTTTCAGTATTTTGAATACACGGTTGACAAAGAAAAAAAGCTCCGCCACAACGGTGCTTTTTACGAAGTGAGTCCCTTTGCGCTTATCTGGGATGACGAAAACTACTATATGCTTGCCTGGGATTCTGCCGCAGAAATAATGAAGCATTACAGGGTTGACAAGATGCAGAAAGTTTCGCTCGCAGAGGGTGAAAGAGAAGGTCTTGCGGAGTTTGAAAAAACGGATATGTCAGCTTACACAAAAACTGTTTTCGGAATGTTTGGCGGCGAAGAGCAAAAGGTAAAACTCCGCTTTTCCAACCATCTTGTGGGTGCTGTGCTTGACCGTTTCGGCAGAGATTCAATCATCATCAAAGACGGTGACGAACATTTCACGGTTACGGTGACCGTTGTTGTAAGTCCGCAGTTTTTCGGCTGGGTTTTCGGCTTTGGCAAAGACGTTGAAATCATCTCACCCGAGGAAGTGCGCACGGAAATGAAAAAGCAGGCAGAGGAAATCTGCAAAAATTATTGTTAATTGCTTTAATGTAAAGCACAGTTTACGCTTTATTTTCCCGATGTAAAGCAATGCTGCTTGTTTTTAGCATTTTTATCCTTTAGAATATAATTGCAGAAACACCTGCTACTGATTTTTGAGGGGGATAATATTATGCCTAATCCGTTTCTTGTTCCGATTATGGTCGTTTGGTCAGTTGTGCCGCAGGTAGTTGATAAATTATTGGGCACAAACATTGAACAGTATTTCACACAGGAATTGCTTGGTGATATTTTATGGTCACCCATTTATTTGTTCGAGTTTATTCTTGCAAAACTTTTTACCTGAACAAATGCAAAACGCCCTGCAACACAGCGTTGCAGGGTTTGATTTTTATACAGAATTGTTTGATGCGGCAATCACCTTTTCGGCAATCGCTTCAAGCTGTGAAAGATTTTCGAGCGAGCCGATTTCCTGCCTTAATGCGGCAGCACCTCTGATACCCTTGATATACCATGCGGCGTGCTTTCGCGCTTCACGCATACCAACGTAATCGCCTTTGTTTTCGCAAAGCTGCTTTATGTGACGGAGCATAACCGCCATTCTCTTTTCAATCGGCGGCTCGGGCAAAATAATTCCGTTATCAAAAAATTCGTTTATCTGCTTAAAAAGCCACGGTGCACCGAGTGCGCCTCTGCCAACCATAATAAAGTCACAGCCTGTTGCTTTGAACATATTCTCTGCCGAAAGAGCATCAACAATATCGCCGTTGCCGATGACAGGTACACCGACGGCTTGTTTAACCTGTCTGATGATATCAAGATTAACAGGCGGTGCATACATCTGCTTTCTTGTTCTGCCGTGAACGGTTATTGCCGCCGCGCCTGCTTTTTCAAGCAGAGTTGCCATATGAACGGCATTTATATTATCCTCATCCCAGCCAGCACGGATTTTGACCGTTACGGGAATATCAACTGCCTGAACTACTTTTTCGGTTATTCTTGCGGCAAGGTCAGGGTCTTTCATAAGTGCACTGCCGCCGCCGTTGCCTGCAATTTTGGGTGCAGGGCAACCCATATTGATATCTATTACAGGGCAGCCCGTTGCGGCTGCTTTTTTTGCGGCTTCTGCCATTGTTTCAGGCTCGCAACCGAAAATCTGCACTGCCGCCGCTTTTTCGGTTTCGCCAAGCTGCATAAGGCTGTCGGACTTTCTGTCGTGCATTGTCAGACCCTTTGAGCTGACCATTTCGCTAACAACGTAAGCCGCACCGAATTCGATGCAAAGCTCACGGAAGGCTCTGTCCGCAACACCTGCCATCGGCGCAAGAGCCGCATATCCTTTTATTTCAAAATTACCTATTTTCATTTGTTACTCCAAAAGATAAGTTTTATCTATGTTATCATTATTTAAAATTAATTTCAAGAATTTTCATAAAATTGCTGAAATTTACAAAATATATGTTATAATATAAGATGGTTTAGATTGGACTTTTAATTTGAGGTGATTTTTGATGAAACTTCTTGCCATTGACGGCAACAGCATACTCAACAGAGCTTTTTACGGTATAAAGCTTCTGACCACCAAAGACGGCAAACAGTTCACAAACGGAATTTACGGATTCCTTACCATACTTTTAAGACTTACCGATGAGGTTAAACCCAATTCGGTTGCAATTGCATTTGACGTTAAAGCACCCACATTCCGTCACGAAATGTATGACGGATACAAGGCTAACCGCAAAGGTATGCCGCCCGAACTTGCACAGCAGCTTCAACCGCTCAAGGATTTGCTCTCTGCAATGGGTTACAAAATCCTTGAAGCTCCCGGCTGGGAAGCAGACGATATTCTCGGCACGCTTGCAGGAGCCTGCGGCGAAAACGATTTTTGCTACATCGCAACGGGCGACAGGGATTCACTCCAGCTTGTCAGGGATAACGTCAACGTTTTGCTTGCCTCAACAAAGATGGGCAGACCGCAGAGTGTTTGCTATGACAGAGAAAAAATCAAGGAAGAATACCTTGTTGATGCCGAAAAGATGGTTGATATCAAGGCTCTTATGGGCGACAGCTCCGACTGCATTCCCGGCGTTGCGGGCATAGGTCAAAAAACCGCACAGGACCTTGTCAGCCGTTTCGGCACGATTGACGAAATCTATGAAAATCTTGAAACACTTGATATCAAAAAAGGTGTTCACGATAAGCTTGCAAACGATAAGGATATGGCATTCTTAAGCCGCGAACTCGGCACAATCCGCAGAGATGCTCCCGTTGAAAAGGATTATAATTCTTATATTCCCGAAGCTGTTGACAGCTTCAAAGTTACAGGTATGCTTGCACAGCTTGAGATGTTCAAAATGATTGAACGTCTTGACCTCAAAGCGCCCGAAAAGCCTATTCAGACAGACTCCGCACCCGAAATCTGCACCGACTGCTATGAGCAGGAGGATTTGAAATATCTTTATAACAAGCTCAAAAAAGACGGTGAAGCATATTTCATTTTTGACAGCGGAATTTTCTATTTCAAGGCTGACAACGGCATAGCCGAGGTTGTGCCGATGAATGCAGGCTATGTTGATTTCTGCACGGAGTTCCTGTTTAACAAAGAGATTAAAAAATACACCTATAACGCAAAGGCTCTTTATGCCTTTTTCTATGATTACGGCAACGACATTGAGGTGAACAGCATCTGCGGTGATGCAATGCTTTCCGCTTACCTTATCAATCCCTCATCGGGTGCATATGACATAAAACGAATCATCGCCGAATATGCAGATGCGGAATTTGCCGAGGGTGACGAAACTGCGTTTTACACCGCTCACCTCCCCTCTGCATTTAAAAAACTTAATGCTCTTATTGACGAGCACAATCAGACGGCTCTGCTCAACGAAATCGAACTGCCGCTATCAAAGGTGCTTGCTTCCATGGAGCGCGAAGGTTTTCTTGTTGATGCAAAAGGTATAAAAGATTTCGGAAATATGCTTCAGGGCAGAATTGAAGGTCTTGTTGCCGATATTTATGCCGAAGCAGGCTATGAATTCAACCTCAATTCACCCAAGCAGCTTGGCGAAGCTCTTTTTGAAAAAATGGGCCTGCCTGCAAAGAAAAAGACAAAAAGCGGATATTCCACAAGCGCAGACGTGCTTGAAGGTCTTGCCGAGGATTATCCGATAGTAGCTAAAATTCTTGAATACAGAACCCTTGCAAAGCTTAAATCAACTTATTGCGACGGTCTGCTCAAGGTCATCTGCGATGACGGCAGAATCCGCTCAACACTCAATCAGACAGAAACACGCACAGGCAGAATCTCTTCAACCGAGCCTAACCTGCAGAATATTCCCGTCAGAAGCGAGCTTGGCAGAGAGATGAGAAAATTCTTTAAGGCACGTGACGGCTGGACACTCATTGATGCCGACTATTCACAGATTGAACTGCGAGTGCTTGCTCACGTTGCAAACGACAGCAATATGCTCAACGCTTTCAACAACGGCGACGATATCCACGCAATCACCGCTTCACAGGTATTCAATATGCCTCTTATGATGGTTACTCCTCTGATGAGAAGCAGAGCAAAGGCGGTCAACTTCGGCATTGTTTACGGCATCGGTGCTTTTTCACTTGCAAAGGACATCGGCGTTTCAAGAGCCGAAGCCGACAGCTACATCAAAGGCTACCTTGCAAATTTCAGCGGTGTAAGCCGTTACATGAAAGAGGTTGTTGAAAAAGCAAAAGAAAACGGCTACGTTGAAACCGTTTTTGCAAGAAGAAGATATCTTCCCGAGCTCAGCTCGTCAAACGCTATGATGCGCGCATTCGGTGAAAGAGTTGCGCTGAATATGCCCATTCAGGGCACTGCGGCGGATATCATCAAAATTGGAATGATAAGAGTCTGGCAAAAGCTCAACGAACAGCATCTGCGTGCAAAGCTCATTATGCAGGTGCATGACGAACTGATTGTTGAAGCACCCGAAGAAGAAGCAAATGCGGTAGCGCAGATTGTTAAATATGAAATGGAAAATGCAGTCAAGATGCGTGTTGCAATGCAGGCAGACGTCGGCACAGGCAAAACGTGGTTTGACGCAAAATAACGGACTATGAATATCTTATTTGTATGCACGGGCAACACCTGCCGCAGTCCGATGGCTGAAGGCTTGTTTAAAAAAATCGTTGCCGACAAAGGATTAAAAAATTTAAACATTTCAAGCGCAGGTCTTTTTGCAATGACGGGCGATGAAGCCTGTGAAAACGCCGTTAAGGCGGCAGAGCGCTTCAGCTGTGATATTTCTGCTCACAGAGCAAGGCGTATAACGTCTTACGTGCTTGATGAAACCGATAAGTTTGTCTGTATGACACGTGAGCACGCGGCAAGCCTTGCACTCTACGTGCCCAAAGAAAAAATCACCGTTCTGGGCAACGGTATACCCGATCCCTACGGCGGTAATCTTGAGACATATATGACCTGCGCAAACAGTATAAAAAACGCACTTCTTGCGCAGTTTGACGAAATTGTTACGGAGGCGGCAGAATGAATTACACCGTAACAAAAATGACGGCGGAGCATATTGCCGAAATTGCACGGCTGGAAAAAGAATGCTTTGCCGAGCCGTGGAGCGAAGCCGCGCTTGCAGAAGAGCTTTCAAACGCAGATTCGCATTTTCTTGTTGCCGTTTGTAACACTGTTGCAGGCTACATCGGCGTTCAGGAAATCTGCGGCGAAGCATATATAACCAACGTTGCGGTTTTTGAAAATCACCGCAAAAACGGTATCGGCAGAATGCTTTTAAAAGCTGCAGAAGAAGGCGCAAGGGCAAGAAACTGCGATTTTATTACCCTTGAGGTCAGGGTGAGCAATACCCCTGCAATCTCGCTTTACGAATCCGAAGGCTATGAAAAAGTCGGATTGAGAAAGAATTTTTACGCTTCACCCACAGAGGACGGAGCTATTTATACCAAATATTTTTCCAAAGAGGTATCGGAATGAAAATACTTGCTATTGAATCCTCATGCGATGAAACTGCGGCATCCGTTGTTGAGGACGGCAGAAATGTGCTTTCGAGCGTTATCGCTTCGCAGGTAAAAGAACATATTGTTTACGGCGGTGTTGTGCCTGAAATCGCATCAAGAATGCACACGCAGGCAATATCGGGCGTTGTTTCAAAGGCGCTTGACGATGCAGGCGTAACCTACGCAGACCTTGATGCTATTGCCGTTACCTATGCACCCGGTCTTATCGGTGCTTTGCTTGTGGGCGTAAACTTTGCAAAAGGTCTTGCCTATTCAACAGGTCTGCCGCTTGTACCCGTTCATCATCTGCGTTCACACATTGCCGCAAACTACATCACACAGCCCTCACTTGAGCCGCCATTCCTTTGCCTTGTTGTTTCGGGCGGTCACAGCCACATTGTTGCGGTCAACAGCTACACGGATTTTTCCATCATCGGCAGAACACGTGACGATGCTGCGGGCGAATGTATGGACAAAGCCGCAAGAGCAATGGGTCTGCCCTACCCCGGCGGCGTAAACCTTGACAGAATCAGCGTTGACGGCGACCCTTCGGCATACAAACTTCCCCGACCTCACGTTGACGGCAGTGAATACGATTTCAGTTTTTCGGGACTTAAAACCGCTGTTGTAAACACCATTCACAACGCAAAGCAGAAAGGTCTTGAAATCAGCATACCCGACCTTGGTGCATCCTGCATTGAAACCGTAGCGGACTGCCTTGTAAAAAACACAGTCAAAGCGGCTGAAGAATATGGCTTCAAAAAAATTGCGCTTGCAGGCGGCGTTTCTGCAAACTCTCGCCTGAGAGCAAGAATGAAAGCTGTCTGCGAAGAAAAAGGCTGGGAGCTTTATATGCCCGAACTTTCGCTCTGCGGTGACAATGCGGCTATGGTCGGCGCACAGGGCTACTATGAATTCCTTAAAGGTAACGTTGCACCGCTGGACCTTAACGCATATGCCACAATGCCTATTGACGAATAATCGCATAAAAGCATAACGCCATATATGTTTATATCTTATTTTATATGGCACAACATCTTGACTTTTATTTTGATTTTGATATAATTATAATGGGTTAAGTTGGAAATGATATTAATGTGCTTTTGTGATTCTTCACAAAAATCAGTTCCCACTTTTTAAATTTGTTAATTTTTAGTTGGTTTTCCACAACGAAAGGAGAAGAAAACATGACATCAAATAAGAGCGTACTTTCCTGGATTCAGGAAAAAGTTGAACTCGTTAAGCCTGACAATATTGTTTGGATTGACGGCACAGAAGAACAGCTTGAAGACCTCCGCGCACAGGCTTGTGCAACAGGCGAAATGATCAAGCTCAACGAAGAACTCCTTCCCGGCTGCTATCTTCACAGAACAGCAGTTAACGACGTTGCCAGAGTTGAAGGCAGAACCTTTATCTGCGCACCCACAAAAGAAGAAGCAGGCCCCACAAACAACTGGATGGACCCTGCAGAAGCTTATGAAATGCTCTATGCTATCGCAAAAGACAGCTACAAAGGCAGAACAATGTATGTTATCCCCTATTCAATGGGTCCTGTTGGTTCAAAGTTCTCAAAGGTCGGCATTGAACTCACAGACTCAATCTATGTTGTTCTCAACATGGCTATTATGACAAGAGTAGGCAAGGCTGTTCTTGAAGCTCTTGGTGACAGCAACGACTGGGTTCGCGGTCTTCACTGCAAGTGCGACATCGACGAAGAAAAGAGATATATCTGCCAGTTCCCCCAGGATAACACAATCATCTCCGTTAATTCAGGTTACGGCGGAAACGTTCTTCTCGGCAAAAAGTGCTTCGCCCTCAGAATCGCTTCCTACCAGGGCAAGAACGAAGGCTGGCAGGCAGAGCATATGCTCATCCTCGGCCTCCAGAAGCCCGATGGCGAAATCAGATATATCTGCGCTGCATTCCCCTCAGCTTGCGGCAAAACCAACCTTGCTATGCTTATTCCCCCCGAGGGATATTATAAAAACGGCTACCGCGTATGGTGCGTAGGCGACGACATTTCATGGATCCGCAAGGGCGAAGACGGCAGACTCTATGCCATCAACCCCGAAAACGGCTTCTTTGGCGTTGCTCCCGGCACAAACGAAAAGTCCAACCCCAACGCTCTTGCATCAACAAAGCAGGGCACAATCTTCACAAACGTTGCTCATAACCTTGACAACAATACAGTTTGGTGGGAAGGTCTTGACAAGAATCCTCCCGCAAACGCAATCGAATGGAAGGGCAACCCCTGGAACGGTCAGGAAAGCGAAGAAAAGGGCGCTCATCCCAACAGCCGTTTCACAGCTCCTGCAAAGAACTGCCCCTGCATCAGCTCAGAATTTGAGAATCCCCAGGGCGTTCCCGTTTCCGCTATCGTATTCGGCGGCAGACGTGCAAAGCTTGCTCCCCTTGTTTATCAGTCAAGAGACTGGAACCACGGCGTATTCGTTGGTTCAATCATGGCTTCTGAAACAACAGCTGCAGCTGCAGGTGCAGTAGG
>JAZNBM010000050.1:0-15741 GCA_045587045.1 Acutalibacteraceae bacterium
GATAACAGTGTTGTCAGCAAGGTCAGCCTTAACTGTTACGTTTTCAACCATGTAATCGAATACGGGCTGAAGAGCGTCCTGGCTCTCTCTGGAAACCATCTTGAGTGAGTTTGTGGGGCATACGCCTACGCAAACGCCGCAACCCATACAATCGAGGGGTGAAACAGCAAGAGTGTACTTATAAGCATCCTTGCCCTTGCCCTTCTTGTCAACGATGATTGCGTTGGCAGGAGCGGCAGCAGCTTCTTCAGCTGTAAGAGCATAGGGTCTGATTGTTGCGTGGGGGCAAACGTATGAGCACTTGTTGCACTGTGCGCAGGTTGCGCCGTCCCAAGCAGGAACAAGAACTGCAACGCCTCTCTTTTCGTAAGCGGAAGCGCCCTGTTCAAATGTACCGTCAGCGTGGTCAACAAATGCGGAAACGGGAAGTGCGTCGCCGTTCATAAGGCCAACGGGCTTCATGATGCCGTCAACCATCTTAACAAGCTTTTCTGCACCCTTTGATGCTGCGGGAGCTGCATCGTCAGCTGCGTCAGCCCATTCAGCGGGAACGTTGATTTTAACGTAAGCTGATGCACCTGCATCAATAGCCTTTTCGTTCATTTCAACGATTTCTTTACCCTTCTTCATGAACTTCTGAGCTTTTTCCTTCATGTAGCCGATTGCTTCTTCAGCAGGAAGAACCTTTGAAAGTGAGAAGAAAGCGGACTGAAGAACAGTGTTTGTTCTCTTGCCGAGACCGATCTGTGCAGCAAGGTCGATAGCATTAACTGTGTAAAGCTGAACGTTGTTCTTTGCAATGTATCTCTTTGCTTCAGCGGGAAGTTTAGCAGCAAGCTCTTCTTCGTTCCACTGGCAGTTGATAAGGAATACGCCGCCGGGCTTAACGTCATTAACCATCTTGTAGCCTTTTTCTACATATGAGGGGTTGTGGCAAGCAACGAAGTCTGCCTTGTTGATGTAGTAGGGGCTCTTGATGGGGCTGTCACCAAAGCGAAGGTGAGAAATGGTGATACCGCCGGTCTTCTTTGAGTCATACTGGAAGTATGCCTGAACGTATTTGTCGGTGTGGTCACCGATGATCTTGATTGAGTCTTTGTTTGCACCAACTGTGCCGTCGCCGCCAAGACCCCAGAACTTGCACTCGATGGTGCCTTCTGCTGCGGTGTTGGGAGCTTCTGTTTCAGCAAGTGAAAGGTTGGTAACGTCGTCGCAGATGCCGAGAGTGAACTGAGCCTTGGGAGCATCTTTTGCAAGCTCGCTGTAAACTGCGAAGATGCTTGAGGGAGGTGTGTCCTTTGAACCGAGACCGTAACGGCCGCCGATTACCTGAGCACCTGTTCTGCCTGTAGCGGCAAGAGCAGCAACAACGTCAAGGAAGAGAGGTTCACCAAGTGAGCCGGGTTCCTTTGTTCTGTCAAGAACAGCAATCTTCTTTGCTGTTGCGGGGATAGCTTCAACAAGCTTTTCAGCTGAGAAAGGTCTGTAAAGACGAACCTTAACAAGACCAACCTTTTCGCCCTTAGCTGTGAGATAATCGATAACTTCTTCTGCAACGTCACAGATGGAGCCCATAGCGATGATTACTCTGTCAGCATCGGGAGCGCCGTAATAGTTGAAGAGTTTGTAGTCAGTGCCGAGCTTGGCATTAACCTTATCCATATATTCTTCTACGATAGCGGGAAGTGCATCATAGTAGCTGTTGCAAGCTTCTCTGTGCTGGAAGAAGATGTCGCCGTTTTCGTGTGAACCGCGCATAACGGGTCTTTCGGGGTTGAGAGCTCTCTTGCGGAAAGCTTCAACTGCATCCATATCGCACATTTCTTTGAGGTCTTCATAGTCCCAGATTTCGATCTTCTGAAGTTCGTGGGATGTACGGAAACCGTCGAAGAAGTTGATGAAGGGAACTCTGCCCTTGATGGAAGCAAGGTGAGCAACTGCACCAAGGTCCATAACTTCCTGTGTGTTTGTTTCAGCGAGCATTGCGAAACCTGTCTGGCGGCAGGCATAAACGTCTGAATGGTCACCGAAGATGTTAAGTGCGTGTGAAGCTACGCAGCGAGCTGAAACGTGGAAAACGCTGGGAAGGAGTTCGCCTGCGATTTTATACATATTGGGGATCATCAGGAGAAGACCCTGTGAAGCTGTGTAAGTTGTGGTGAGAGCACCTGCTGCAAGTGAGCCGTGAACGGTACCTGCTGCGCCTGCTTCTGACTGCATTTCAGCAACCTTAACTGTTGTGCCGAAAATGTTTTTGCGGCCCTGTGCGGACCACTGGTCAACATAGTCTGCCATGGGGCTTGAAGGAGTAATCGGATAAATGCCGGCTACTTCTGTGAAAGCATAGGAAACGTGAGCGGCTGCGTTGTTTCCGTCCATGGTCTTCTTGATTCTTGCCATATTCTTTTCCTCCTAAAAATTTGTACGAAGTGATTTTGCATTAAAACACCACTCACTATATTAACACCTTTCTTTATATTTGTAAACCTTTAATTATTCCAAATTGAAGAACTTTTTTGAAAATAATTTGTATAAAGCTATCAATTAACGGTTAATTTTGCATTTGAGGAACAAAAAGATAAACGATTGCGTAAACTTGACTTTTTTGTATAAAAATGCTATGATAAAATGCAAAAATATTTTACGGAGGTGTCGAGTTTGGTACTCAACATAGTTCAACAATTTTTCTTAAAGCTCTTCTCTGTTTTCTTTGCAATGTCAGTTTCCGTTTTGGGCGCAATTGCACCGCCTGCAACAGATGAACCCATCAACGCAAAGAATCCCGATGATGCAAAGCTTGTTTTTGCAGCTCTTGCAGACCCCCAGATTTCAAACTATATGTTTGACAGATATGCGGTTTTCGGCAACGCAATGGCTGACCTTCACGCCAGTGAATATGACCTTGACGCAGTTGTTCTTGCAGGCGACGTTGCAGAAAACGGCCTTGCAGAAGAATATCAGCTTGTTTATGACGGTCTTAAGGGCATCGAAGGCTGCCGCTATATTTCAGCAACAGGCAACCACGATATCAGACTCCGTGCATACAGCCAGTCCAAGAAGCGTTTCAACGAGTTTGCAAATGCTCTCAATAACAACGAAAACCCCGTTTCAGAATTCCATTTCACAGAAGTAGTCAACGGCTACAAGTTCATCGTTATGGGTTCAGACAAATCAGCTTTCGAAGAAGCTTATATCAGCGATGCACAGCTTGAATGGCTTGACAGCGAGCTTAAGGCAGAAAACGGCAAGCCCACTTTCGTTATTCTCCACCAGCCCCTCAAGCTCACTCACGACCTTCCCAACACCTGGGGCAACGGCACAAACGTCAACGCAGGTTCTGTTGGTGATCAGAGCGATGCTATCAAAGAAATTCTCACAAAATATACCAACGTTGTTCTTATCACAGGTCACCTCCACACAGGCTTCGGTGAAGCTTCATATGAGCAGATTGGCGACCTCCACATGGTAAACGTTCCTTCACTTACAATCGACAATAAAGACGGTCAGTACAACGGCTCAGGTCTCGGCTACATTGTTGAGGTTTATGATAACGAAATCCTCTTCAGAGCAAGAAACCTTGAAACAGGCAAATGGCTTCCCGAATACGACGAAACCATTATTCTTAAATAAGACGGGAGAAAGCTAAAATGAAAAAGAATTTTCTTAAAGTAATAAGCGTTGTTCTTTGCCTTGCAGTGCTTTCAACAAGCTTTGCCTTTATGGCATTTGCAGATGCCGCAGCAGAGAACGCACCCTTCCGCATTTCCGTTGCAATGAACGGCGATGCAGCCAGCCAGAGAGGTATCTGCTGGTACACAAAAACAAACGTTGACAGCAAGGTTGAAATCTATGCTGCTGACGGTCAGGCTGTAAACGCAACCGTTGAATACGAAGACGTTATTGAATGGGAAGGCAATTACTGCCATAAGGCTGTTGTTTCAGGTCTTGAAGCAGGCAAAACTTATTTCTACAGAGTAGGCGACGGCACAACCTTCAGCGAACTCGGCGAGTTTGTTACCGATAACGGCGACAGTAAGTTTGAATTTATTGCTATTGCTGACGTTCAGGCAGGCAACGAAGAAAACTTCCTCAAGGGAGCAAAGGTTCTTGACGCAGCTTTTGCAACAATGCCCGGCGCAGAATTTGTTGTTAACCTTGGCGACTTCACAGACGACAGCACAAACGAAGAATGGAACTGGTATGACAGCAGCTTTGGTGCAGCAAATGCATCAACAACCATTGTTCCTATCGCAGGTAACCACGACGGTCTCGGTGTTGAGTATTGGTTCAACAATATGTTCTGCCTCGATACAAGCGAAAGTGTTCAGGTTAAGGACGGCGTAAACTATTCATTTGATTACGGCAATGCTCACATTGCGGTTCTCAACACAAACGACATTCTTGCAATGTCAAACGCACAGCTTAAGTGGCTCAAGAACGATATGAACAGTACCGATAAGGACTGGAAAATCGTATTTATGCACAAGTCACCCTATTCACTCGGTAAGGATGCAAAGTGGCCTGATGCTCTTTATCTTCAGGAATCGCTTGCAAAAACACTTGACAAGTGCGACGTTGATATCGTTATGAGCGGTCTCGACCATATGTATCTGCGCACAAAGGCTCTCAAGAACAACAAGGTTGCTGATGACGGTACAGTTTACGTTCTTGCAGGCACAGCAGGTGCAAAAAGATACGAAGTACGTTCTTTCCTTGCAGATCACTATCTTGATACTGATTTCATTGAAGCAATGACAGTTCAGAAGCATGGCTATGCAAACTATTGGGACGGCGAAGATTGGGATCAGTCAAAGGATACAAACATCGGCGGCTGCTTCAACTGCGTAAGCATTGACGGAGGCAATCTCACAGTTACCGCATATATCCTTGCAGATGAACCCGATGCTGACGGCAACCCCGTTATCACAGCAATCGATACCTATACCCTCACAAAGGAAACAGGTAAGAACGAAGCAACGTTTGACGGCGACAACACAACAAGCGAATTTGAATACATTCTCAGTGTTGTTCCCAGCTTCCTTCGTCTTGCAGTTTATGCGTTCACAAACTGGCTTCCCAAGTTCCTCATCATGCTTCCCGATATGCTTGATGTTGTTATCAACGAAGGCACATTCTGATTCGGATAACATTGATTTATAAGGATAACTTCAGGGTTGTCATATAATTAAAAACAAAAGCTTGCAAAGGTTTTAAAGCCTCTGCAAGCTTTTCTGTTTCTACTGACTGTTGCTATTCTCAACCTCAATTGGTGACGGTGTGCCGATATTTTCTATGCAATCGTATTCGCCTTTAATGACGGCGCTCCGGTTGCTTATCTGCACGCTTATTCTGTCATTTTCAACTTCCATACCCCTGAATTCCTCAAGTCTTGCTTGGCTGAATCTGAGCGTTGCGAGAAGCGCGATGTCTTTTTTGCTGAGAATACATTTGTATTCATTGTAAGTGCTGACCGAAGTTTCGGTTATGCCCAGAGGCAGGGTTACGTTATTTATGCAAAGAAAACTGCTGTTTTTAAAGCTTTCGGGCGGAGCTTTGCCCAGCGGAATATCGAAAAACAGAAAATGGAGAATATAACTCTTTTTTTCGGAAACAGATTTTTTTGCCGTAAAACCGTCGGGTAATATAAATTCCGCTTTCCGTGCGGTTTTGGCAACAGCATACCCGTCTGCCCTGCATAAATCCGCGCTCAGGTCTTTGTTTTCCTCAATGCCGCTGATAAGCAAGTCACCTTTTAAAACAGGTGAACCCGTAACGGCTTCTGCGGTGCCGTTGAAAGGGCGCAGAATAATAAGCAGACCGTCACGTGCGGCAACCAGATTGACGGGAGTGTTATCGTTGTCGGTTTCGGGTCTTTCAACGGTTTCCCTGACTTCAATCCTTGCCGTACAGCCGGAAATGTTGATGTTCAGCCACGAAATCTGCGGCAATTTCCGCAAAGCGGCGGCTTCAATGTCAGAGGCGTTGATTTTGCCCGATGCGGCACCTTTGTGAACACCGAGTTCACAGAAAACAGCGGTGATTTCTTCTGCGGAAACCCTGTTGTTGCCCGTGACCTCAATGCGCCAGATTCTGGTTGAAAGAAACAAAACAAAAAAAGTGCATAAAAATGCGCCTGCAATCAGACCGTAACGTTTTTTGTGGCGGTTAAGAATAAACGGTATACCGTGTTTGCGGCTTATCCTGACCTTCATACCCGATTTTCTGGCAACGGGTCTTATTCTTTTATAGCTTTCGATATCCGTTTGTGCATACAGAGAAGAATTGCTGCCTTTCAGATTTTGCAAAGGAATATTATTGATACGGCACAGATTGATAAACCTTTCGCCGAAGCCTGAATGTGCAGTGAAGCTGACATAGCCAAAAAGGAAGCCGAGCAATCTTTTTAACAGCATAGCGACCTCCGCAGACTAACTGCCGAAATCAATGCAGGTTATGATACCCCTGATAACGGCATTGCCGTCCTGCATTGCGGTTATGGTCAGGTCACTGCCGCAGAATTTAACGGTCAGCTTGCCCGTGTTCAGCGAAACAAGACAGTCCGAATATTCAAGCACACCCTTGCAGCCCTCAACATTCGCTTCTCTGTTGCCGCAAAGCTCAATGTGAGCATAGCCGGGCAGAGTGTCGGCAGGCAGGTCAAGGTTTTTGCTGACGGATTCCATAAAACTCTCGTTACGCGTTTCGCGGCAACGTCTGTTTTTTCTCATAACAAAGCCTCCGTTTACTTTAGCTATCGTTTTATATTATGTACCTCTTGCAATAAAAAGAACGCAGCAGCATATCTATTTGAAAGAGGAATTAAACGGAGTGATTTAATGGCAAACAGAAAAATTATTGTTCCTTGTATAGGTGTTGCATTGTTTTGGGTTTTGTTTTTTTGGCCTGCTGAATTTATGCGCGGAGCGGCAATCGGTCTGAAAAACAGTGCAACAATAATTGTGCCGTCGCTTTTTCCGTCAATGGTTGCTTCGTCACTTTTGGCAGAGGGGGAACTGCCTTCGTTTTTAAAAAAACCAATCAACCCTTTTACACAAAAACTTTTCGGTCAGCCTGCCGACTGCATCACTGCTGTTTTTGCAGGCTTGCTGGGCGGATATCCGTCGGGAGCAAGAGCCGCGGCGTTGTTGTGCGAAAACGGCAGAATCAGTGAGGGTCAGGCGAAACGGCTTATGCTGTTTTGTGTTAATGCAGGCCCCGGATTTTGTATAAATGCTCTTGGCGTTTCACTTCTTGGGTCACAAAGGGCAGGCGTTTTGGTCTTTGTATCGTTGGTTATATCGGCACTGATTATCGGTTTGTTTACAAAGAAAGAAAACGAACGTATGCCAACAGTGTTCGTTGCCGAAAAATCTGCTTCGGAGGCGTTTGTAAAAAGTGTTGCTTCAGGTGCATCGGGCATAATAACGGTTTGCGCTTTTTCTGTTTTGTTTTCGGGATTGCTTGCCGTGATAAGCAAAATTAAAATGAGCAGAAACCTGCTTATTGCAGTGGCGTGTCTGCTTGAAATCACAAGCGGATGTGCATCGGCGGCAGGCAAAATACCTTTACCACTCATTTGTGCTGCCTGTGCTTTTGGCGGAATGTGCGTTCATTTGCAGATTTTTGCATCGGCAGGCAAAAGCAAACCCGATTTGTTTAAGTTTTATCTTTCCCGTCTGGGGCACGCATTGCTGTCGGGAATCGTTTGCAGGGCGCTTCTTTGCTTATTTCCTGTGGTGGTGCAGAGCAGTTTGCAATTCTCGCAAAACGTTCAGGCTTATTCGTTTTCACTGCCTGCTGCGCTGTCGTTGCTGTTTTTCTCATCTTTGCTGATATTTGAACTTGATAAGCAAAGAAAAGTATGTTAAAATTCGTGTGAAAGGTATGATGTTTTATGAAAAGAAAACTTCTTAACAAAGACGCCTATGAAGCCGTTTGTAAAAACTGCAAAAACGGCAGGCTCAGTCCTGACGGTGACACCGTTCTTTGTGTCAAAAAAGGTGTGGTTGAGCCTGACGGAAAGTGCAGACGGTATTCATATGACCCGTTAAAAAGAGTGCCGCGAAAGGCACCCGTACTTATGACGGCAGACCCGAGCGAATTTGACCTTAACGCAGGTTTTGAGTCGGGCAATGCAAATTCCGATAACCCGATGTCGGTTATGGCTGAAGAATATAACGAAGCACTTGACAAGACTTGTTTATCAGAAACGGCTTTGCCATTAAAATAAAACAGGCAGGAGAATTGAAATGAAAACGTTAAAAGAATTTATCT
This sequence comes from Acutalibacteraceae bacterium, assembly GCA_045587045.1. Lineage (GTDB taxonomy): Bacteria > Bacillota > Clostridia > Oscillospirales > Acutalibacteraceae > CAG-177. The sequence continues at coordinate 8,275 of JAZNBM010000050.1, forward strand.
GCAATCCGTTACCCACGGCAAATTGCCACGCATCCACCGTTTTACCCTTGCCCGACGGCAGCGTTGTTGCGGCGTGGTTCGGCGGCACAAAAGAAAAAGATGATGACGTTGATATCTGGTATGCGCGCAGAGATGAAAACGGTTGGGGCGAGCCCAAGGTAGTTTCGTATGCGAAGCATCTGCCCCACTGGAACCCTGTTCTGTTTTTGAGAGAGAACGGAGAAATCTGCCTTTTCTTCAAGGTTGCCAAAAATATTCCTACGTGGCGCACTTTTGTCAGTGTTTCGGTTGACGGCGGCAGAACTTTCGGCAAACCGCAGGAGCTTGTCACGGGTGACAGAAGCGGCGGCAGAGGCCCTGTTAAGAATAAGTGTATCCGCCTGAACAACGGCAGAGTGCTTGCTCCGTTATCAACGGAGATCAGGGGCTGGAATTGCTTTGTTGATATTTCTGACGATGACGGTATAACCTGGCGCAAGTCATCCAAGGTAAAAACAGAAAGAGAAACCCCGATTTTCAATACCCTTAATGCGTACACAAGCAACAAAATCCCCATGATTCAGCCTACTCTCTGGGAATCTGAAAACGGGAAGGTGCATATGCTCACCAGAACACCTGTGGGCAGAATTTACAGAAGTGATTCCGAAGATTATGGCGAGAGCTGGTGCGAGGCTTACGCAACGAACCTGCCCAACAATAACAGCGGCATCGACCTCGTTAAAACGCCGGACGGAAATCTTTGGCTTCTATCAAACCCCGTTGAAGAAAACTGGGGTGAGCGTTCACCGCTCACATTGCAGAAATCAACGGATAACGGCGCAAGCTGGGAAACCGTTCTCACTCTTGAAGAAGAGAAAAAAGACAGTGAGTTTGCTTACCCCGCAATTGAATATATGAACGGCAGTCTTTATGTAACTTACACGTACGAAAGATTGAACGTGGCATATTGGAAAATCGATTTATAATATAAAAACAAGGCTTGCAAAGGAAAAATCCGATGCAAGCCTTTGTGTTTTTAAAGTGTGTTTTTAAACAGTCCCGACTTTTTCACCGCATAGAAAAGGGGGATACCTCCTGCAAGGCAAACAGCGAGTTCGCCTGTACCTACCTCAAGAGCAGATATTGCAAAAACCATCAAACTTGTTTCGCCTTCAATAAGCAGGAAAGCTATCTCTGCACCAACGATAATCGCATTAAAGATAACGGGCATCAGCAGTGATAACAGCGGAAGACCTTTAATGGTGATTTTTCGTAATGTTCTGGCAGAGATTGCCGCAAGCAATGTTGCCGTCGAGCCGAAGATAATATCCACAACTCCCATAGGACTTGTGATGTTGCCGATGATGCAGCCGATTGTCAGCCCCGGTATAGCCGCAGGGGTGAAAACCGAAAGAATTGTAAGCGCTTCCGATAAACGGAACTGAACGTTTCCGTATGCGATGCCGAAAACTGCGCTCAGATAGGTTGCCGCGGCATAGATTGCCGCTATCATTGCCCCGTGAACAAGAGCGGTGATTTGTTTTTGTCTTTTTTTCATTTTTGCTCCTTTTGCTGCCGTGCAGCGCCTTTAGTTTTGTTTGACACCGAGCAGGTATCTGTCGGGAAGGTTTCGAACCGACGTTTATGCAGGCAGATTAAAAATCTGCGAGTGTCCGTGATTAAAGATAGTCCGCGAGAGCCTTGAGGTTTTCAACCGCAACGCTTGCTTTGATGTCCGAAGCGGCATATTCTTCGGGTGTTGTAACGCCGCTGTAAACGAGGGCACAGGGAATACCGTGGTTTGCGCCGATTGCAATATCCGTTGCAAGTCTGTCGCCTATGAAAGCAAGCTCGCTTCTTTCACAGCCGAGCATTTCGGTGATGTAATCAACCGTAGCGGTCATCGGTTTGCCGAGCACCTGGGGTCTTTTGCCTGTGGAAGCGGCAAAAAGCTCAATCATTGAGCCTGTGTCGGGCATATATCCGTCTGCCGTGGGGCAGTTGAGGTCGGGGGGGGTTGCAATGTAAACGGCACCCTTGTCGATATACTTAACGGCATCCCACATTTTCTGATATGTGAGAGTTGTGTCGAATCCGAGCACAACGATGTCGGGGTCGGCATCAACAAGGTTGATGCCTGCTTTTTTGAAATCGCCCGTCAGTCTTTCGTTGCCGAGAAGGAATACCTTTTTGCCTGCGTAATTTCTGTTGAGATAATCTGCGGCAACGTGTGAGGAAATGATAACTCTGTTTTCATCAACGGGAAAGCCCATTTTTTCAAGCTTTGCTCTGCAAACCTCAACGTTATTTGAAGAGTTGTTGGTGAAGAAGTAAAAATCTCTGCCTGTTGCCTTTGCTTTTTCAATAAAATCTATGGAGCCTTCAATGATGTTGCCGTCAAGATAGAACGTGCCGTCCATATCGATAATGAAATATTTTGTGTTCTTGAAAATGCTGTTATCCATATCCGTTATCCTTTCGATGTTTGTCCGAAAAAATATTTTAACACAATGTTGCATTTTATGCAACAACCAGTTTGGTACTTGCTTAAAATTGCGTTTGCGGTTATAATTAACTATAATGAATGCTTCAAAGAAAGAGGTGAGCCGAATGAACGAAACATTACCGATACTGCGCAAAAAGACGATGAGTCTGCCACTGACCCCCGGTGTTTATTTGATGAAAAACAAAAAGAACGAAATCATCTACGTTGGCAAGGCGAAGGCTCTTAAAAACAGAGTAAGCACTTATTTCGGCTCACAGAATAACCATACCGCCAAGGTGCGCAAAATGGTTGAAAACGTTGAGGATTTTGACTATATTCTCTGTGACAGCGAGTTTGAAGCGCTTGTGCTCGAGTGCTCACTTATAAAGCAACACAGTCCCAAATACAATATTCTTTTGAAGGACGATAAGGGATATCATTATATTAAAGTGACCGATAACGGCTGGAAAAATATTCTTGCCGTTAAGCAACGTCTTGACGACGGCGCAGAATATATCGGTCCCTATACAGGTTCTTACGGTATAACCAATGCTGTTGATTCGGCAAAAAAGATTTTTCGTTTGCCGCAATGCTCAAAGGTTTTTCCAAGGGATTATAAAAAAAGCAGACCGTGCCTTAATTTCTTTATCGGTCAGTGCGCCGCACCGTGTGCAGGCAAAATTGACCGTGAAGCGCATAACGAGGCGGTCAGACAGGCGCTTGATTTTATTGTCAACGGCTCGGGCAGTGTTGTTGATGAACTGACTGCAAAAATGGAAGAAGCGGCGGAAAATCTGGAATTTGAAAAAGCGGCAAAGCTCCGGGATAAAATCAACGCTATCAAAAAAGTAACCGAAAAGCAAAAGGTTGTTGCCGCATCGGTTGAGGAGCAGGATGTTTTTGCTCTTGTTTGCTCGGGCGGTGAGAGCAACCCCAAGGCGTGCCTTTCGGTTTTGCGTTTCAAGGATGCAAGACTCTATGACAGCGAGCATTTCATAATAGATATGCCCGAAAATCTGCCCGAAGCAAGGCACGAGCTTATCAGGAGTTATTATTCAATGCGCGATTTTGTGCCCAGAAGAATTGCTGTTGACGGAGAGGTTGACGGTGAAGATGTGCTTTCACAGTGGCTGTCTTCTCTTGCGGGCAGAAAAGTAACAATCGCTCTGCCGCAAAGAGGCGAGCAGCATTCGCTTGTTGAAATGTGTCGCTCCAATGCGGCGCAGAAGCTGGCACTTTATCTCGGCAAAACAGGCAAATCTACGGCGGCACTTGATGAGCTGGGCACGCTTCTCGGACTCAAAGCTCCGCCCGAATATATTGAGTCATACGATATTTCACACACCGCAGGCAGCGAAAACGTTGCCGGCATGGTGGTTTTCAAGGGCGGACGTCCTTATAAAAAAGCATACAGGCATTTCGCAATAAAAGGCTTTTCGGGTCAGGACGACTACGGTTCAATGGCAGAGGTGCTCGAACGCAGGTTTCTGCGTTATTTTGAGGAAAAAGACAGCGGAGAAGGCTTTGGCAGATTACCAGACCTTATTCTGCTTGACGGCGGCAAGGGTCAGGTCAATGTCGTTTTGCCCGTGCTTGAAAAATACGGACTTGATATTCCGGTTTTCGGTATGGTTAAGGATTCGCACCACAAAACAAGAGCCATTGCACATTCGGGCGATGAGCTTTCGCTTACCTCAAAGAGAGCGGCTTTTACGCTTGTTTCAACCATTCAGGAAGAGGTGCACCGTTTCTCGATTGAATTTCACCGCAACCGCCGCAAAAAAGCTTCGGTTTCAACCACACTTACGTCAATTGACGGCATAGGCGAATCAAGAGGCAAGGCTTTGCTTAAACATTTCAAAACGATGAAGGCTATCGGTGAGGCAAGTGAAACAGAACTTGCCTCGGTGAAGGGAATGAATAAAAACGCGGCAAAGGCGGTTTATGAGGCTTTTCACGGTAAAAATAGTCCTGAAGAATAATGATTTTGTAAAATCTTTTGCGTTTCTCTTCTTTTTATCTTGACAATTCAGCCGTTTTAATGCGATAATAAACCGAAAATGGAAAATAGTATTTTACTCCGACTGCGACTAACGGGAGGGTAATATGAGAGTAATTACAGGCTCGGCGAGAGGCACGGTGCTCAGAACACTTGAGGGTGAGAGTGTCAGACCGACCACCGACAAAGTCAAAGAAGCGGTTTTCAGTGCAATTCAGTTCGAAATTGAAGGCCGCAGAGTGCTTGACCTTTTTGCAGGTTCAGGTCAGCTCGGCATAGAAGCATTGAGCAGAGATGCAGAAAGCTGTGTTTTTGTTGATTCAGATAAAAACGCAATCAGAATAGTAAAAGAAAATCTCGAAAAAACAAAACTCGCGTTCAAAGCGAATGTTATGCAAACAGATTCACTTGCATTTATCGGCATGACGGACAGGGTGTTTGACATCGCTTTCCTTGACCCTCCTTTCGGAACGGGTCTGCTTCAGAAAGCACTCCCAAAGGTTGAGCCTCATATTGCCGAGGGTGGTATTGTTATTTGCGAGCATCCGTTCGGTGAAGATATGCCTGAGGTTCAAGGCGGTCTTGAAAAACAGAAAGAATATAAATACAGCAAAACAGCAGTAACAATTTATCGGAAGGCATAAACAGTTTCCGATGTATCCATAAACGATGACTAATGAAAGGAAGATATGAATATGAGCATTGAAAGTTTACTTGACCAGATAGAAGACATACTTGAAGCCGGTTCAAAAGTTGCGTTCAGCAGTAAGGTTGGCGTTGATGCAAAGGCAATCAGAACCGCAATCGAAGATATCAGACTCAGCCTGCCCAACGAAGTTACACAGGCGAGAGCAATTGTTGCGGACAGAAACAATATTCTTGTTAAGGCAAAGAACGAAGCTGTTGCCGCTGTGACAAGTGCGCAGGAAAAATCAAGAGCCCTCATTTCAACTGCAGAGGATAAAGTAAGAGAGCTTGTTCTTAAAACTGAAGATTATTCAAAGAATAAAGTTGAAGAAGCGGAAGCACAGGCAAGAAAGATTATTGCAGCTGCAAACGAGGATGCAAAAATAATCAGAGCCAATGCCCAGCTTGAAGCTGCCGCTATGGTTGACAGCAGCGAAATTGTAATCCAGAGCAAAGCAACCGCCGAATCAATCGCAAAAGCTGCACAGGAAGATGCCGCTTCAACAATCGCAGGTGCAAAGGCACAGGCAGAAAACATTCTCAATGCTGCCAACGAGCAGGCTGAAAGAACAATTGAGGATGCTCGCCGCCGTTCAGACGATGCCATTGATAAGGCAAACAAGTGGTCTGCCGAAATCCGACTTGCCGCAGGCGATTTCATTGAAGATATTATGAGAACCGCCGACAGCGCAATCTCCAACAGCCTTAACGAAATCCAGACCGCAAGAGCAAGCATCAGAACCGTTACGGGAAAAATCGATGCTCCCTCTTCAGAAGAGTAAAAACAGCAAAAGCTTGCATCGGAATTAACCGTTGCAAGCTTTTTTGATGTCGATATTCAGTTAGACAAAAGATTAATCTTCTTCCTGCATTGGCTCGTCGCTCATATATTCGCAGTCATCAAGATAAACACCCTGAGCATAATCAAATATTGCTTCTTTGCGCAAAGAGTCTCTGTAATAGCGCACAAGAAGAAGTTCTTCTTTTGAAAGGATGCAAACAGCGTTTTCTTTGTCTGACGAGCTGAGCCTTGCAAGTGACTGAAGCTCGGGTGGCTCTTCGTTGCAAACCGCAACAATGCTGTCTGCGGTAACGCCGTAAAGCTTTGAAAGCTTTGCGATAACCATTGCATCGGGTATTCTGCCGAGTTCGTATTTGGTGTAAGTTGAGCGGTTGACGTCAAGGTATTCGGCAATGGCATTTTGCGAATAACCGTTATCTTTTCTGAGCTTTTTAAGAACTTCGCCGAGCATCGGACATTCTGTTGCTCTGTTTTCAAACTTCATTTTTTCTTCCTCCGTGATAGAGTGGCATATTCCATATTATATATGCTGATGAGAAAAAAATCTACAATTTTTTATAAAAAAGCTCAATAATCTCACAAAAAAGACCGCTTTTTACGGACAAATGTGCCGAAATTGCGGTTTTAGCATAAATCGCTTGACAAAAACGCAATCATCTGTTAAAATTATAGACCGCTGCGGTAAGCGCAGCAGGATTAAATAAAATTTTTATTCCTTGCCACGGATGCACCGTGGCCAAAGACCAGAAGGAGGTGCTTTAAGAATGTCAGCAAACATCAGCTACGAGACAATGATGGTTTTTTCAGTTGCCAACGGTGAAGAAGCTGTTCAGCCTCTTCTCGAGAAATTCAAGGCTATGATTGAAGCTAACGGCACTCTTGAGAGCGTTGATGAATGGGGCAAGCGCAAGCTCGCTTACCTTATCAACGACGAAGCAGAGGGTTACTATGTTCTCTTCAATTACCAGGCTGCTCCCGAATTTCCCGCAGAGCTTGACCGTATTGTAAAAATCACAGACGGCGTGCTTCGTTCACTCATTGTCAAAAAGAACTAAGGAGGTCGCAAAATGTTAAATAATGCCGTAATCATGGGCAGACTTGTTGCAGACCCCGAGCTTCGCACTACAGGAAGCGGAATTTCCGTAACCTCGTTCACAGTTGCCGTTGACAGACGTTTTGTTCGTCAGGGTGAAGAACGCCAGACAGATTTCATCGACGTTATTGCGTGGAGACAGACTGCCGAATTCGTCAGCAAGTATTTCCGCAGAGGTTCGATGATTGCTGTTCAGGGCTACATTCAGACCAGAACTTACGAAGACAAAAACGGTAACAAACGCAAGGCGGTTGAAATCGTTGCAGATAATGCAAGCTTCTGCGGTTCAAAGGCAGAAAGCGGCACAGGCAACTATGGCAGAAACGATTCTGTTATGAACAGCCAGCCCGCTCCTTCCTACTCAACAGCAGACGAAGGCGATTTCAAAGAAATTCCCGAGGATGATCTTCCCTTCTGAGAAG
>JAZNBM010000051.1:0-1567 GCA_045587045.1 Acutalibacteraceae bacterium
ATTGTTCTGATTTCAACAACGCCTGCGATAAGGTTTTCAAGATACTGCGCAATTCTGGGATTTGCCTTGAGCAGATCCATTGTGCTCTGAAAATCCGCAACGCCGCTTCGGCTTGAGCCAAAGAGGCAAAGACCTCTTTCAAGCACCATTCGGGTGTTGATGCCCACGGGACTTTCGCTCACGCCCATAAGACCTATGCAGCCTTCGGGGTTAATCATATCAATAATCTGAGCGATTGCATGGCGTGACGCTTCGCCGCCCACACATTCAAAAGCGTGGTCAACACGAAGGTCGGCAGGCACGTGGTCAACGTGATAAACGCCGTCTGCAAAAGCAAAATAATTAAGCTTTTCCCACACTGTGCCGAAGATATAGAGCTTTGCATCGGGATAAAGAGCCTTGATAACAAGAGCGGTGATATAGCCGACGTTGCCGTCGCCCCAGATGCCGATTGCGTTCTTTCTTGAATGTGAGAACTTTTCAAACCTGTTTACGGCGTGAACCGCAACGCTGATTAGCTCGCTGAAGGAGGCAACCTTGAGGTCAACGCCCTCGGGCACTCTTACGAGCCTGTCTGCAGGCATATCAATGTAATCACGCAAAAATCCGTCGTAACCGCTGGAGCAGAAGTGGCTGCTCAGACGGTAGTTTTCTGCAATAACGTCGTCTTCTTCCGTGGGCATATTGGGCACGGGAACAACGTATTCGCCAACCTTGAAATTGCCCGTGGGGTCAAAGATAACCTTTGCAACGCATTCGTGGATAAGCGCCATAGGCAGCTTTGCCTTGAGTGCCTCGCGGCTGCGTCTGCCAAGATAATATCTCTGGTCAGCCTTGCAGACCGAAAGGTAAACGGGACGCATTATAACGCTGTTTTTTAAATCCGGCTCCGTGCAGGCGATGTCAATAAGACCGGGTGCAACGAGCCTGTATACCGAATTAATCATCTGAATCCTTGCCTTTCAAAAGGGTTTTTGCAACCTTTAAGTCATAGGGATAAGTGATTTTGATGTTATAAACCTCGCCTGCAACCATATAAACAGGTTTGTCTTTGATTGAGAAAATCTTGCAGGCATCGGTGAGAATTGCTTTTTCGTCCTCTGTGAGCGAAGCAAGAACTCTTTCAAGCTCCTTGAGGCGGAAAGACTGCGGAGTCTGACCCTGGAACATCTTGTTGCGCTCGGGAATTGAAGAAATCATCTTGCCGTCATCGCTGGCAACGATTGTATCGGTTGCAGGGATAACCGTGTCGCAGGCGCCGTATTCGATTGCGGCGTCAACGTTTTCGCAGATGATTCTGTGAGTAAGGAAAGGTCTGACGGCATCGTGCGTCACAAGCACGGTCTGCTCGTCGGTTTCGTAATTCTTTTCGATATAATCAATGGCTGCCTCAAGCGTGCCGTTGCGCGTTGCGCCGCCTGCAATAACTGTTACTTTTTTGCCGGCAGGCAGATATTTTTCAACAAGGTCCTTGGTGTGTGCAACCCAGGCTTTGGGGCAAAGAACAAGAATTTCGTCAATGCGGTCATTGATGAAAAACTTTTCAACCGTGTGGATAATTACGGGC
>JAZNBM010000052.1:0-10324 GCA_045587045.1 Acutalibacteraceae bacterium
GCAGACAAAACCGTATCGAAAGCAGAAAAGAAGGCAATAAAGGAAACCAACCTTGCCATAGAAAGAGCCGCCATTATTATGCAGGATCTCAACAAATTTTCGGGTGAAGCGGGCGTCGCAAGATTGATGCAGGCAAAGTCCGACTATGCTAACGGAATCCTTTATTTCTATGAAAATGCGGATGAAGAGATGGAACGTGCAAAAAAACTGCCTAAAGCAACGCAGGTTGAACGGGAAATCCGTTCCGATGCAATCAAAAATGCACGGGTGAAAAAAGAATCCGCTTCGCTCATCAGAAAATACGGAATTGATAATATAGCGGCTCCCGACGAAGCAGTTAAGGAAGAGATTATCAACAGAGAATCCCACAGCTTCATCGAAAGCATAAAAATCAAGCGTGAATTGAACGCTTATCTGAAAAAAGCTTCTGTATATGCGAGAATCACAAAGCCTTATACCGATGCGAAAAATCTTATCGAGCAATCCGAAAACTACACTCATTATGAAGAGCTTGAGGCAAAATATGCCGCAATTTCGGCAAACTAAGCAGAGAAAGGAACATATAATATGGCGATTTTTATAAAACAAATTGTTTCGTTTTTCACGTCCGTTGCTCTTGTTGTTGCAAACTTTCTGGGCATAGGCTCGCTTCCTTTTATTGAAAAGGTTGAGGATTTTAAAGTTACAACGTATATCAGGGGAGAATATGTTCAATCCGAAAACAGCCTTTATCCCGAAGACTTTGACATAATAACCGACGTCATTCTTTTTGAATGTGCATCATTCAACAATAAGGGTGAGGTTATCTGCAATGAGCCCGTTCTTGAAACTGCGCTTGCAAATATCCGCAAGGCAATCGGCGACAGGGATATAAGCATCACGCTCAACTTCCTCGGACCGTGGGGCAATACCGATTCGGACGTCTGGGAAGAACAGATGGAAGCGCAGAGCAACGAACACAACAAGGCTTTCACAAGCGGTGTTCTTGAAGACAATATCATAGCCGTGCTTGATAAATATGACTTTGACGGAGTTCATTTTGACTATGAATATCCGCTTTCTGACAATGCGTGGAAGTATTATAACGACTTTCTTGTTTCTCTTGATAAAAAGCTCGGCGATTACACTCTCGGAGTGGCGGGCAATTATTGGAACATACATTTTACCCGTCAAGCACTCGAAGCGATAGATACCTTTGAGCTTATGATTTACGATATGGTGGACGGCGAAGGCAGACACGCCACCTACAAAGATACCGTAGCCGCTGTTGAAAAACTCGGATTTCAGGGTATGATTTTTGAGAAGGTCAACATCGGACTTCCCTTCTATTCACGCCCAACGGATATGTCAGCCTTTTGGTACGGATATAACGGATGTTATGACGGTATTGATGAAAACGGCTGGTATCATTGCAACAATACAAATAAAGATTTTTGGTTTAACACTCCCGAGGTCATTGAAAAGAAAACCGAATATGCAATCAATAACGGCTTCGGCGGCGTTATGATATGGCATTATAATTGCGACCTGCCCTCAACTCACGAGGATTCCCTTCTCAGAGCGGTTGACAGTGCGATAAAAAAGTGTAAATAATAAATCTTTTGGCGAAAGGGGATAAAAAGCAGTGGAGTTTAAAACTGTTTTCGGTCCGGGTACAGGCGGACCTTCAGACTATTACAGAATACCCTCGATGATTACAACAAAAAACGGTGTGGTTGTAGCCTGCGCGGATGCCAGATTTTTTACCGGTGCAGACAACCCCAACAGAATTGACAAGGTTGTCAGGAGAAGCTTTGATTCCGGTGAAACCTGGGAGAATTATCAGACTGTTGTTGAAGAATACGGTGAAGAAAAAAATCTTTCTTCTGCCGCCATTGACCCGATTCTCACTTATTCAAGCGACACCGGACGAATATTTATGCACTACTGTCACACTCCTGCAGGGGTGGGTATACTTAACTGCAATTCCTGCATCGGCGAAGATGCAGAAGGCAACAAAATAATAAGCCGCGGCATCAGAAAGTACATTCTGAAAAACGGTGCACTGTATACAAAAAACGGCAAAAAGACCGCTTACACCGTTTCCGAGAACGGAAACGTCAGCGACGGAAAAACAGATTTCGGAAGCATATACACAGGCGGCAAATTCAAAGAAGCTCACACATCAACGCTTATGATGTGCTACAGCGACGATGACGGTTTAACCTGGTCAAAGCCCGTTTCTCTCAATTCTCAAATAAAAAAGAAATATATGAGCTTTATCGGTCCCGGTCCCGGATGCGGCATAGTTGCCAAGCACGGAGAATACAGCGGCAGAATTATTGTTCCCATTTATTACGGTGTAAGAAAATTCCCTTTAGGCTTATCCTGCTGTGTAATCTACAGCGACGATAACGGCAAAACGTGGTCATTGGGCGAAACGCCGAACAACACAAGAAAAATTCACGGTATCAAGGCAAACCACCACCTTATCATTGAACAAAATATGCTCACGGAATCGCAGGTTATTGAGCAGGAAGACGGAACGCTGAAATATTTTATGCGAAACCATGACCGCAAACGTTGTGTTGCGGTTGCATACAGCAAAAACGGCGGCGAAAGCTGGGAGAATTTCACCCACGACGAAAGCCTTCCTCAGCCTATATGCCAGAGCTCGGTTATTAAGATCGAAAATGCCGAAAAGCCTTACGTTGTTTTCTTGAATGCCGCAGATAAAAAAGCAAGACAGTGCGGAACGGTAAGGCTTTCAGAGGATGACGGCGAAACCTTCCCTTACAGCCGTGTGCTGAAAGAAGACTCTTTCGTTTACAGTTCAATGACACTGCTTCCTGACGGCAATATAGGAGTATTGTTTGAACCTGATTTAGAATGTCAGAATATCCGGTTTACTAAATTTTCTTTGGATTGGATAAAAAACAAAGAACAGAAATAACAATTTGTGATGTAAACCGAAACGCACGGTAAAAAACAGCCAAAGAACTGCAATCTTACCGAAAGGTTGGGTTGCAGTCTTTTTTGAATAAGTATTATGACATATATATATCAAAGGAGAAGCGTATGAAGCACACGTTAATTTCTAAAGATAAAAACCAATACGTTGCAAACCTGCATTGCCACACCACACTCTCTGACGGAAGAAAATCTCCCGAAGAAATCCGTGACGCATATAGGGCGCAGGGATACAGTATTGTTGCGTTTTCAGACCACGATAATTATTTTGATCACAGCGATTTCTGTACGGATGATTTTGTTGCCATAAACTCCTTTGAGGCGGATATCAGCGACAATATTGTAAGCAGCAGTCAGTTTCGCAGATGCTATCATCTTAACGCATTCAACATCAATGGAGACAAAGAGGTTAAACTGCCTGCAACACCCGATTACAGAGATATGAAGGCGGTGAACGAATACATACATAAACTCAGGGATCTGGGTTTCATCGTTGCCTATAACCATCCCTACTGGTCAATGCAATGCCTCGACGATTACCGTGACCTTGAAGGCTGCAGTATTGTTGAAATATATAACAATTCTGTTTTTATCGAGGGCGGTGATGACGGTCAGGAGCAGGTTTATGACGAAATGCTTCGCAGCGGAAAACGTCTGTTTTGTACTATGGCAGACGATAATCATAATGAATTTCCTTTTGGCGATGTGCGTTGCGACAGCTTTGGGGGTAAAACAGTTTTTCTTTGTGATTCGCTCAGCTACGAATCTGTTATATCTGCTATGCAGAGCGGCTCATTCTATTGCACCCGTGAACCTGAAATTTTCGAGCTTACTTTGGAAAACGGCAAGGTTCACGTTGAATGCTCACAGGCGCAACGTATAGCACTTTCAACTGCAGGCAGACGTTCAAAAGCATTGCACGCCCCTAAGGGAGAATACGTAACTCAAGCGGATTTTCAACTGGAGGATGAGGATGTATATTTCCGCATTGAAGTGATAGGACCCTCAGGAAAAAAAGCCAACACCAACGCATATTTTGTTGAAGATTATAATCATCCCGACAAATAAGGATTCATCAGTCAAAAGTATTGTTTTAGAGAGAGATTTTAATATGAAAGAGCCAAAATACTTTTTGAGCAAAGCGGAGAATAATTACCCGGAACTTATTTACACTGTTCTAACTCCTCGTATAACCGAATTTACTGCCGCAAGCGGTGACAGCATACTTCTTGACCTTGGCGAGCACGCTGTGGGACATTTTTCTTTTGCTTTTGACAGGGTTGATGTCTTTGTTGACGCTCCCGTTCGGTTAATCATCAAGTTCGGTGAAGATATGAGGGAAATCAATGATGATTTTTCTCAATACAAGGGTACACTTTCAAAAACGTGGTTACAGGAAGAAATAATCAATCTCGATTTTCCTCAAAAAACGACCTTACCCCGAAGGTACGCTTGCAGATACATAAAAATAACGGTTGAAAAAGCCAACAGACCTGTAAAGCTGTTTGATTTTTCTTTCCGTGCTTCAACAAGTGCCGATACTTCTGTTCTGAAACCTGTAAACACCAAGGATGCCTTGCTGAATAAAATTGACCTTGTTGCAACCAATACTCTCAAAGAATGTATGCAGACATTCTTCGAGGACGGACCCAAGCGAGACCGCCGTCTGTGGATTGGCGATTTAAGACTTGAAGCCCTCGCAAATTATTACACATTCAACAACCTTGAAATCGTAAAAAGATGCTTATATCTTTTTGCTGCAGGCAAATGCAACAATCTCGGTTTTCTGCCGTCATTTGTTTACGAAACACCTTACTATCATTCGGGAGCAACGCATATTGAGGATTATGCACTTTTGTATGTTGTAAGTGTATGCGATTATTATGAACATACAGGGGATATAAGTGTTACAAATGACCTTCTTCAAATCTGCAAATCGCAGCTTGAAAGCTTCAGAGAAACGCTCGATGAAAATCTGATTGCCACAAGACAGGACGGTTGGTTTGCTTTTATCGACTGGTGTCCGGGTCTGGAAATTCTGACATCGTTGCAGGGCGTTTATCTCTACACGCTTGACCGCTTTTCAGAATTACTTAAAGCAATCGGTGATGAAGAATACGAAAAGTATTCATCTCATCTTTACGAAGTCCGTTGCGCTTGTAAAACATATCTTTACAATGAAAATGAAAACGCATTTATTAACGGTTTTGACAACAATCAATTCAGCGTTCATTCACAGGTGTGGATGATATTGGGCGGCGCAATAAGCGGAACGGAAGCGAAAGAACTTTTACTTTTCTGCCTTGATAATGAAAAAGCCAAACAACCCGTCACTCCGTATATGCGCCATTATGTAACAGAGGCAATGTTAAAACTGGATATGAAAGATGAAGCTGTTCAATATCTTAAGAAGTTTTGGGGCGGAATGCTTGACCACGGTGCAGACACATTCTGGGAGGCATACATTCCAGATGACCTTGATTTTTCGCCGTACGAGGACAGAATGATAAACAGTCTCTGCCATGCGTGGAGCTGCACACCGTCATATTTCATCCGAAAATACGGGATGTGATTTACGGTAACGTGCAGATATTCTGTTTCAAATCCTGCAAAGGTTATTCTGCGCAGGATTTTTCTTTGCGCAGATTGACACTTGAGTTTGTTTGCAGTAATATGACATATATAATATTTTCGGAGGTCTTTATGGATAAAAAATTAAAAGTTGCTAATATCGGTATGAAGTTCGGCATGTGTCACGTTGAGGGCGCAATGAGCTACGGTGCAGAGATTGCCGCTATCTGTGATTCAAATGTAGAGAATCTGCGCTTTGCAGGTGAAAGATATAATATTCCCGAGGAAAGATGGGTAACCGACTATACGGATATAGTCAACAATCCCGATATCGACGTTGTTACCGTTGCAATCCCTGACCAGCAGCACGTCAAGGTTTCCTGCGATTTGCTCCGTGCAGGCAAGCACGTGCTTTGCGAAAAGCCGCTTGCTCTCACCCGTGAGGATATTGAAGAAATGGTTAGGGTTGCCGATGAATCGGGTGCCAAATTTATGGTTGGTCAGATTTGCCGTTTCACGCCTTCTTTTGTAAAGGCAAAGGAAATTATTGATGCAGGCACACTCGGCGAGCTTTATTACGTTGAGTCTGAATATGCACACGACTATATGAAACTCTGTGATGACTGGCGTGCTGACCCCAGACGTCACGGTGTTATAGGCGGCGGTTGCCACGCTGTTGATTTGCTCCGCTGGCTTGCGGGCGACCCGAAGGAAGTTTTTGCTTACGGCACAAAAAAGCTTTTGCCTATGGTGGAATATGACGACGCAACCATAGCTATTATGAAATTTGATGAAAACCTTGTGGGTAAAGTGTTTGTTTCAACAGGCTGCAAACGTGATTACACAATGCGCACTTGCATTTACGGAACAAAGGGCACTCTTATTTGTGATAACACGTCGCCCACAATGACCCTTTTTGTTACAGATGAAGAAGGCGTTGTTCAGCCGGCACAGACTATTGATGTAGAAGTCAACAACCACAATGCTGCAAAAGAATTTGATGTTTTTGCCGATGCGATTCTCAATGACAAACCCGTTGTGACGGATGCACGCGAGGGCGCCAAAACAGTTGCCGCCTGCCTTGCAATAGTTGAAGCTTCAACAACAGGCAAAATTATAAAACCGGATTATAATTTCTGATTTATGTAAAGGTAAATAAAAACACGGCGGAATCCGAAAGGAGACCGCCGTGTTGCTTATATGCTGAATTATTTGATTATGCCCAGAGCCATAAAGAGGGCTTTGAAAAGAAGTTTGAAGAAATCGAAAACACCCTTAACGTCGAGCAGATTCTCTGTGCTGTCGCCGTCTTTGAGGTTGCCCGTGCCCTCAATGGGTGTGCCGTCATATTCGGAAGTGTGACTTGTGAGCCACGAAATCATACCGTTGGGATAGGTAAGCTTAACTTCTTCGCCGTTGCCGTCAACCGTTGACATATAAGGATAATCGCCGTTTTCGGCAGAGAACATATCGTGGTTGACCGCAAACCAGGTGTGGTGGCTGCTGGAGGTTTTTTTGCCGTTCTCATAGCAGACTTTTGTGAGCGAAGAAAACCTGCAATCCTCCGGGTTGTTTGAAGCTGCGATGATTTTCTCCCAGGTGGGAGTAACACCCATATAGTAGTTTACAAGGGGGTCGCGCTTGCTGGAGGTTATCCACACGGGAACATCTGCAAGGTTTTTACACAGCTCCTCCGACGGTGACCACGCAGGGCAGATGGGGAAAGCCGCCGCAAACATTTCGGGGTAAGCAATTGCCATGCGAAGAGTCATTTTGCCGCCCATTGAGTAGCCGCCAACGTAAATGCGTGTAAGGTCGATATTATCTTTATTCTTTGCGATAAAATCGTCGATAGCGGCACGCAGGGGAGCGGTCATATCGTCGCTCCAGAAGTGGCCGTCCTCTTCTCTTGAGCGTGCGGCAAGGATAAATGCACCGCCTGCAGGTTTAAATCTTGCCTGAAATTCGTCGCTTGCCCAATAAGCAATGTTACTTTTCTGAACGGGTCTGCCGACTTCAGCACCGTCGCCCATGCCGTGAAGCCACACAACGAGAGGGTATTTTGTTGTGTCGTTTTCCTTAACGGGTGAATAGTAGCTGTAATCGACTGAGTAATCGCCCTCAACGGGACCTTCACCTGCAACGAATTCAGCTTTTAAGGGTTCAACACCGCCTTCAATTGAAAGTGCTGTTGCACCTGTGATGAATGAAAAAACGCAGATGAGAGCGAGGATAAGAGCAAAAATTCTTTTCATTTTTACACCTCTTTCTTAAAGTATCAAAACTGATACTTTAAAGGTAACATAATGCAGTGATTTTTTCAAGGATTAAAACGGAAAAATATTATTTTGAGTGTTTCTATAATTATCCTTTTCTATTGACTTATATCGATTTATTGTGATATTATTAATGTATTATGTATTTAGGAGTGAAAAACCTTGTTTAAAGAAAGCTTCTTTATGTATGCAATAGCGCTTGGCATTGTTGCATTCGTAACAGTTCAGTCCGTTTTCTTTATCGTCAAATCGTGGAAACACGCAAAAGAACTCGGAATCAAAAAAGAAACACTTAAAAACACAGTTGTATCAAGCATACTCTTTACGGTTGCTCCCGCAATTTCGATTCTTGCAACGGTAATTGTTCTTGCAAACGCACTGGGTATCGTTCTTCCGTGGATAAGACTTACCGTTATCGGTAACCTTGCTTACGAAACAACCGCTGCACAGACGGCTGTTGAAGCTATGGGCGGCAACCTTTCGAACTCAATCCAGGATCCCAAGCAGTTTTCAACCGTAGCCTGGGCAATGACAATCGGCAGCATTGCACCTCTTATTATGCTTCCTTTTGTTTGTAAAAAGCTCCAGAAAAAAATCGGCAGTGCCGTCAACAAGAGCGAAAGCTCGGCAAAGCTCGGTGATGCAATTTCAGCCGCCGCTTTTATCGGTATTATTTCCGCATTCATTGCAAGAGCCCTTGCAGGCACAACGTCTGACGGCGTAGGCAACGCAGGCTTTATGTCAATCGCCGTTCTTCTGGTTGCCATGATCGCAATGGTAATTCTTGAATTAATCTGCAAAAAGTTCAATCTCGAAAAGCTTCGTCCGTTCACAATGCCCATCGCAATGTTTATCGGTATGGGTGCGGCAATGCTCTTTGAGGCGGTTATACCCGAATCAGTTACCCAGTTTGTCTGGAGATAAGGAAGGAGGATGAGTATCTATGGCAAAAAATAAAGCTGCAAATGCGAAAGTTGCAAACAAAGCCAAACAGGGCAGTGCAAAGCAGGTTGATTATTTCGACAGAGTTCACAGATGGGGCATCCTCTGGAACATCGGCGCACTGCTTATGCTCCTTGCAGTTCCCGTTCTTATTTCAACATATTTCAGCGCATGGCCCACACTGGACGTGCTCTGGAAAGTTCTCAGCAAGCTTATGCTTCTTTATTGGGTAACCGCAGTTATTGAAGTTATAACTTACGTTCCCATGCTTGGCGCAGGCGGCACATACCTCAGCTTTGTTACAGGTAATATTACAAACCTCAAGCTTCCCGTTGGTCTTGCTGCAATGGAAAACGCAAAGGTAAGAGCAAACACGGAAGAGGGCGAAGTTGTATCAACAATCGCTATCGGCGTTTCCTCAATAACAACAACAATCATTATTGCTGTCGGCGTCCTTGTTTTTGCCCCCGTTCTTCCCTACCTCACTTCTGAAGGTTCAGCATTCAAGCCTGCTTTTGAGTGGGTTCTTCCCGCCCTTTTCGGTGCTCTTGGTGCAAGCTACTTTGCAAAGCACTGGAAGCTTGTTCCTCTGCCCGTTATCGTTGGCGTTATTGTTCTTATCTTCTCACCCACAATGGGCGTTGGCACACTTATGTTTGTAACCATCGTTGCAGCAGTTCTCGGCGTTGGTGTTTTATATAAGTTGAAATGGTTATAATATTGTCTGTAACGGCAATTTATGTTGTGCAAAATTACACTTGATATTCGACCCGTTTTGGTATAAAATACAAAAGTTGGATATAATATCACCTTTTTGAAAGGAGAAAAACACTATGATTAACTATTCCCGCGAAGTTCAGGAAATGTGCTGCGTAGCCAAGGGTCCCAACCACGGTCCCGCTCCCATCCCCGAAGAGGGCAAATGGGTCAAGGCTTATGAAATCAAGGATATTTCCGCTTTCACACACGGCGTTGGCTGGTGTGCACCTCAGCAGGGCGCTTGCAAGCTTTCACTTAACGTTAAAGAAGGCATCATCGAAGAAGCTCTTGTTGAAACAATCGGTTGCTCAGGTATGACTCACTCCGCAGCTATGGCTGCTGAAATTCTTCCCGGCAAAACAATCCTCGAAGCTCTCAACACAGACCTTGTTTGTGATGCTATCAACACAGCTATGAGAGAACTCTTCCTTCAGATTGTTTACGGCCGCTCACAGTCTGCTTTTTCAGACGACGGTCTTTCAGTCGGCGCAGGTCTTGAAGACCTCGGCAAGGGTCTCCGCTCACAGGTTGGCACAATGTACGGCACAAAGGTTAAGGGCGTTCGTTACCTTGAAATGGCTGAAGGCTATGTAACAAGACTTGCTCTTGATGACGAAGATCAGGTTATCGGCTATGAATTCGTTTCACTTGGCAAGATGACTGACTTCATCAAGAAGGGTGACACACCCAACGATGCATACAACAAGGCTATGGGCACTTACGGCAGATTTGCAGATGCCGCTAAGTATATCGACCCCAGAAAAGAATAATTAGTAAGAGGAGGATATTACAATGGCATTATTTGAAAGCTACGAAAGACGCGTTGA
>JAZNBM010000053.1:0-9664 GCA_045587045.1 Acutalibacteraceae bacterium
TTCTTTGTTCTTTTTTCTTACAGCATCTATGATGTTTCTGCTTTTTTAATCATTCCGTATGTAAAGCTCAGGAGATTTCAGTACGCCCTGAGGCCATAGGTTATATTCATAAGTCCATTCATTTCCATCTGAACGCCATGAACCGGGGCCCCACCAGACCTTCTCTCTGCGTGTGTGATGCACCTGACCGAATGTGTTGATACGACAACCGAATGCCTTGATTTCAATAGTATGCTCACCGCTTTCCGTAATTTCAAAAGGGAGCCGGTACGGAGAATACACAATCACACCCTTATCCTCACCGTCTACGCTGACTCTGAGCAGCGCTGCACGGTAGGCGCTGATATCCAGAGCATAGCTGCCGCGTTCAAGCTTTGCTTTGAGAAGATAAACGGTATTACCGCCGTAAAACGCAAGCCCCTGCTTGGTGATGTCGCTGAAAGACAGCGATTCGGGAAGGCTTGTCAGCGTGCAACGGTTGCCCTGCACGTTGACACCGAAGCTGCCCAGCAGATAAACAGCTTCGGGATTTGCCGATTTTCCGTAAGGCATCTTGAGCTCCAATACGTTTTTACCCGGAAGAATGTCGGGTAATGCCTGCTTGCCTATGCATTTGTCAACGTACCAACCGCCGATGCGTTCGGCAGGGACACCGTTCAGTGTCACGGTGCTTGTGTCGGCGTTTTCAAGCGCAAGCTCAGCGCCCGAAAAGCGCAAATTACTCTCAAAAGTATAGCGTAAACGCAGGGTGTGCGGCATTGAACGGTCCGTCATAACCCACGGCTGTACCGCCTGATTGCCTCTGTGCGGCCATCCGAGACGATCGTGAAGCTTATCGTCAAGGCGGAGGATTTCTTCCGCCTGCGAAAAAGGCTCATCATCAAGTGCGTATTCAGCCATATCAAGTAGCAAAACATTGGGCTCCTCCAAACGGTATTCCGCGCCAAACGGAAATTCGCTGACGAACTGAAATTGCGGATTTTTTTCAGTTTGAGAGGGTGTATCACGTAAGGATTTTGCAGGAGTCAGGCGCAGAAGAAGCGAATCGTGTTCGTACAGTGCGGTTGAATATACCGTTGTGTTATCCGTATGAACGGCGGAAACGGGTTTAATTTCACCGTTCAGCGTATCGTACAGCACAAGCTCCCATATTCCGCGAAGCTTTATTTTAAGATGATGCGGATGGTGCGTGTCGGGCTGCAAAGGATTGTCCGAATGGCAGATAAACAGCCAGCGGCTGTCCTCCTCTTCGCGCATCTGATAAAGCAGATAATCCGTTCTCGCACCTGTTTCGTCAAAAATTTCTATATCCCGTAAACCGTTGAGCCGATTCAAAATTTCATCACGGTCAAATTCACAGTGCTCACAGCTTTCAAAAAGCCTGCCCGGAAGGTCACTGGAAGCAGCGTCCGCCAGCATGGGCTTTTCTCCTGAAAAAATCACCCGTCCGCCGCGTGAAGCAAATCGCTGCAGTCTTTGAATCGTTGAGGTGCGCAGAGTTTCTACAGGCGGAATAATAATCGCCTCGTACCTTGCCTCGCCGACGGGAAAGCCGCTATCGGAATTGAAATCTTCGGGGCATTGCTCAGCAAGCATGGATTCTGCAATGAAATCAAAGTCAATAAGCCCTTTCAGAAGCCATTCTGTCAACGACCTGAAACGTAAATCCGCTTGCTTTCGTATGCTTTCAGTCCCTTCCTTCGTTCCCCAATGCAGCCAATAGCTTTCAATCGGATGAATAACGCCCACACGGCACAGCGCTCTGCCTCTTGTGAGCGCGGTGTTAAGCCGAGCGAAATGGTCTTCTATGTAAGAATATTCTTTGTACCACGGAACCTGGTAATTAAATGATGCAGGATAATCGCGCTTTGCCTGACCATTCATAGAGACCCATGAGAGGTGAGGCACACGCACGGTCACACCCAAGGCGGCCTGCCAATCTCCCTGCAGCTTATGATGTCGGAAATCAAAATCCCAGTTGGTAACTCCGTACAGCTCAGAGAGCATACCCTCACGGCCGTATTGTCTGACAACCGACTGTGCCTGCTTGGCGGCGTTGAATTCTCTGCTGTCAGCCAGGATATCAATTCCGGGCAAATGGAAAGCACGGTAGGAGCGCATGGCCTCACCGACGGAATGTGTCTGTCCGAGCGAATCTTCTCCGAGTATGTGACCGGTAAACATCAGCCCGTGTTCCTCACACCATTTGCCTATTTGTTCTGAGAATGCGTGTGTGAAGCGGTCTGTGATATGATTGTGGAAATGATAGCGTGCGGCGGAGAATTGTCCGTCGGGCAAATCCCATAGCAGCTCGGGTAACTTATCAGCCAGCTCAATTCCGCAATACTCTTTATAACTCTGAGCGAGGTCATCAGTCCACGGAATTCTCACGGGTTCGGTATCGAACGCAGAGGAAAGCATATCTTTGGGAGGAGAATGAGGCTCGTCGGTGAAAATTGCAGGAACGGATGTTCCGAAGTGTTCACCGACTGCACGAAAATAGGCATCATATGTAATTTTTATAAATTCATGTACCGCAGCAGGGTCAAGCGTATTAAGATAAGTCTGTCCGTTGTACCAGGGGCTTTCCTCTGCAATTATTACGTTTGCGTACAGCTTAAAACCCTCTGCCGTATCATCTTCTTTGATTATCCTGCTTTTTGCAAGCGTTCCGTCGGAATTCAGCACTACATCGTAAACCGCAAAAGGCTCTCCGTCGGTTTTCGTTCGTGAAATCAATAAAAAGCGTTCACGGAAACGGTGGTTACGTGTTACCAATCCGCCTGCCGAGCCTGACGGCCATCGGTCTTCGTCATAAAGCCAGGTGAGCATATCTTCCGATTCCGCCTTGCGGATACAGTCTTTAACACACGCGAAGAATTCATCCGAAAGATATTCCGTAGCCATTCCGGTACGGGAATGAATGTTGACACCGCCGAAGCCCATCTTTTTAAGCTCTTCAATCTGCAGGCACAGCTCTTCCGAATCAAGCTCGGTGTTCCATGCCCAAAAAGGCGCGGCGCGATATTCGCGTGAAGGCGATAAAAATCTTTCAGGTGTCAACGGCTCGTATTTTTGCGGATATAACATGGTATTTCCTCCCGAAACAGTATATTGACAACAGCTTTTTTATTTTGATATACTTTAAACTAATAAGGCGGCGGTAATTATTCCGTTTGAAGAAGGTGCTTGTATGAAATTTGCAATGATGTCTGACACTCACTATATTTCACGCAGAATGATAGCGGATAAAACGGATAAAGAGCTGATGCTCCAGCCTGCAGTAACGGAAGCAGCTGTTTTGCAGGCATCAAAGGACAATGATGTGCTGTTCATTGTCGGTGACCTCACCGACAGCGGTGACCGCTTTTCACATGAGGATTTTTCGGCGTTTCTTCGCGAGATTAAACAGTGCGGAACTAAAATATACGTCATTTTTGCAACCCACGATTTTCATCACCACAGAGCATATGTCAGAAAATACGGTGAGAAAACAGAGTATAAATGTCACCCGTGGAATGAGCCGTGGTTTGATATTGATAATGCGGATTGGAGAAGTTTGGTAAAGGACGAATTTTCTTCTCTGTCGGACGAAGAAACGGTTCCCGGACTTGTGCCTGCACTTTCGCCCGAGGAGATATGGGAAATCTATCGCGAATTCGGTCCGGATGAAGCTTATTCCGTTCATGAATCAAGCTTTTCTTACTGTTTGGACCTTGATGAGAAGACACGTTGCCTGATGCTTAATGATATTTTCCGTAACGAGGAAGCGTTGCAGGATAAAAGCCCGACTTATACTCCGTCCTGCCTGCGCTGGATAAAGAGAATGTATAACGAAGCGCAAAGAGACGGAAAATATATATTCATCTGCTCACACCATCCGTTGCTTCCTGCGTCTCCGGCATATCGCATCGGTGCCGGAAAAGAAAACCGCAATATGCGCTCTCCCGTTGTCGGTCATATGCTGGCTGATATGGGATTTACGCTTGCTTTTACGGGACATTCCCACTTTTGCGACGTCGGTTGTCTCAGAAGTGACAGCAAAAATCTTTTGTGGGATATAACCACTCCGAGTGTCAGATTTTATCCGCCTGCCTACAGAGAGATTGATCTGGATGGAGAAAATAAAAAAGTCACATATAACTGCAGATATATAGAAGCCGACGAAAATATGAGCATTGATGAGGATTCTCTTTTTGAGCATTATCACAGTGTTTTCCGTAACAGATATTACCGTTCTGTTACAGGCTCAAATGCAACGGTAAAAAAACTGATGGACCGACTTACGGTGAAGAATATTTATTTTCTTGTCAGAGGTAAAGCCCGACTGACCCGTGAGGAATACGGCAGAGTCAAAAATCTGAAAATTTTCGACCTTATCATTGAGTCTGCTTTCAATATGCTCATCGGTGACGGCGCATACACTCCCGATACGCCGGAATACAGAGTTATTATGCCGTTGTGTGCGATTATCGACAGCGTTACAGATACCCAGCCGTTTATAGATATAAAAGACGGCTATCTGGGCGGTTATTCTGTTTCGGAAATTGTTGAACCGTTGCTTTTTAACAATTCCGCTGCGGACAGGGCAGGTGCGCTTGACCTGACTGAAGCCCCTGTGTCACGTACGGATACTCCTGTTTACGTATCTTATGCAGGCAACGTGCTGATGGCTGTAATATTTGTTCTTGCGCTTGTATTATCACCGCTTGCTCCGATTGCTGTTGCGGTTGCCTTACCCGTGCTCACCGTAAAAAAGAAGCGTAAAGCAAAAAATCACAAGGGTCCGTTTTATAAATATTCGTAAAGCATAGCCGCATCCGTTGCTTTTTACAGAATAATCTCTGTTTCTTTCGGGGCGGTATATTCTATATTCATACCGCTCTCGGTTTTAGTGACTTCCACGGTGATTATTCCGTGCGGCGTGGGGTAAGTTCCCTTTACGAAGTTGAGGTTTCCCGGGTTCGGTTTGATTGCAATCTTTCTGCAGCCTGCCTCCAGAATCTTAATTCCCAACACTTCTTCTGCAAGGAAAGCGGCAGGTGCTGAAGACCAGCCGTGGCAAAGGCTGTGCCTTAGTCCTTTGTAACAGAATGCACCGTTATCGGCATGAATATCCTTTTTGCCTTTTTCGGGTAAGCAGTCAACGCCGGTAGCGTTGCGGAGCCATTTTATATCAAAATCCTCCCAGAATGTGGTAGCACCCATGCTGAGCATACCGCCATAATATTCCTCAAGTGCAGAAAGGGCGGCAGCCATATCTTTTTTTGAGGCAGCTTTAAGAAGATAGTAGCTCATAAAGGTGGAAAAGCCTTCCGCACCGTTTTTCAGTATTTCATCTGCTGCTTTTTCTTCGTTGAGCCAGCCGCAGAGTGAGTACATTGCCGCAACTTGTTTCGCCCCGTAGGTTTTCGGCTTTGTTGATATGAGGCGTTTTTTTCTTTCGTTGCATAAAACGGAAAGTGCTTTATCGCCGTATAAATCCGCAAGCTTTCCGCAGGACGTAAGCGTCATTGCAAGCAGCGCACGCGAACCGCTGACTCCCGCCTTTTTGCCGCAGCACGGCCAGTCTATAAAATAAGAAGGCAGATTGTCACTTCCGTCATCGTTTACAAGAGAGCATATTATCTTGATAAGCTCCGAGGCATAGGCTTTGTTTTCGCTGAGAAAATCAGTGTTGCCCGTATAAAAATACCAGTCGTAAAGAATAACTATCCACCACAGTGAATATGTCGGCATTCCGTTCATCCACGAAGGCAGAGGCGTGCTTTCTCTCATAAAGCGCAGACTTTTATCTATTATATCGTTTGCGCCGAAAACAGTTTTTACCGTAAGCATTTCGGGATGCATATCTCCTATCCACACCAATCGGTCCCGTTTGATTCCGTCCCAGATATACTGTTGCATATTGAGATGGCAGGTGTATGCCGATACCTCATAAATCCTGTTGAGTGTTTCATTGCTGCTGACGAAAGAGCCGAGATACGGTATATCACGGTAAATTGCCGTTGCGGTAATTGCTTTGATATTGATCACGGTGTCTTTGCTTAACAGCTCAATTTTGGCAAAGCGAAAGCCCGATTCATTGAAGGACATATCACTGTATGGGGGAACAGGAAAAACAAAATCTCTGGTCGAGTGATCGTTTGATGCGCCCTTATTACCGATTTTGCTCAAAGCTTCAGAAACCGATTCACCGTAAGTGATGCGGATTTCGGCAGGGCTGATCCCTGATACTTTATGAGTAAGCAATCTGATTTTTCCGTGAATTTCTTTTCCGAAATCCAACACGACAAAGGCGTTTTTTCCTCTTTGTCCGTTGCAAAGGCTTGTGACGCCGTTTTCGGATGTTGTTATCTGCAGCTCTTTTTCGGATAACAAATTTTCTGAATTTGTTATTTTTCCCTGTGACTTTACGAGCTTTACAGGGAAAATATTTTCGTGAACAAAAACATCACCGTTAATCATGTGCTTCATTTTATTCCCTCAAGTTTATTCTTTTTTATTTATTATTAATTATACTTTATCAATATTCAAAAATCAAGTGTGAAGAACGGCAGAAAGGAATTGACTCCGTAACGCCGGAAATCCGAATCTTTCGGTGCTTCGTGGCGTTTTAATTATACTGAATTTGTATTATTCTGAAAGGATGACAGTTATGAAATTAAGAGCTCCAAGCGTTCCACTCATTACCGTTGACCCGTTTTTTTCTGTGTGGTCACCCGATGAAAACCTTAACTATTCACGCACTGAGCATTGGTCGGGTAAAGGTAATTCAATAATCGGCACTGCCGATATCGACGGAAAGGAATACCTTTTCTTAGGCTACCATGCGAATATATGTAAAATGAAGCAGGTTTCTTTGGATATTGATGCTCTTTCCACCTCTGCGGTTTTTGAAAATGATGAAATCATTTTAAAAATCAGATTTCTTACGCCTCTTATTCCTGATGATTACAGGCTTCTCACACGTCCTGTTTCATATCTTGAAATCAGCTACGAAGCCAAAGACGGCAGGGAGCATAAAGTCAGCGTAAACATTGCCGCAACGGAAGAGCTTTGCCTTGATGAATCTGACGGTACCGTTGACACGGAAAGCCTGTTTTATGATGGCCTTACCGTTATGAAAATGGGCAACAGTATTCAGAATCCGCTGAATAAAAGCGGTGACTGCGTTAAAATTGATTGGGGCTATTTGTATCTCGGCTCCGGTTCTGCCGAAGCAAAAGGATATGCTGATGAGAAATACGGCAAAGAACGTATCAATATAACAGCTTCTCTCAAGGAAAACGAATCCGTTGTTTTTTACTTTGCGTACGATGATATTGAAAGCATCGAATATTTCGGAAGTCATCTTCGCTCTTATTGGAGCAAGGACGGACAGTCTGTAACGCAAGCTATTTCGCAGGCGGCAAAAGAATATGATGAGCTTAAAGTCCGTTGTAAGGAATTTTCCGACAGCCTTTATAATGATGCTCTTAAAGCGGGCGGAGAGAAGTATGCGGAGATAGTCTCGCTGGCTTACCGCCAGGTTATTGCGGCACACAAGCTTGTGCTCGACGAAAACGGAGAAATTCTCTTCATTTCAAAGGAATGTAATTCGAACGGCTGTGCCGCAACCGTTGATGTTTCTTACCCGTCAACACCGATGTTCCTGATTTACAATCCCGAGCTTATCAAGGGTATGATGCGACCCGTTTACCGATTTGCCCGAAGCGATGACTGGAGGTTTGACTTCGCTCCGCACGATTTGGGACAGTATCCGCTTCTCAACGGTCAGGTTTACGCCAATAACCATGAGGATATTGAAAAATGGCAGATGCCCGTTGAGGAATGCGGAAATATGCTGATTATGGAGGCGAACGTTGCCCTTGTAACGGGTAATGCGGATTTTGCAGGTGAGCATATTGAAATTCTCGAAAAATGGTGTGAATATCTTATAAAACACGGCGCAGATCCCGGACATCAGCTTTGCACGGATGACTTTGCAGGTCACCTTGCTCACAATTGCAATCTTTCTCTGAAGGCAATCATGGGTCTCCAGGGAATGTCGATGATAACACAAATGCTCGGCGAGAGAGAAAAATCCGCATATTACCGTGAAGAGGCGGTCAAGATGGCGGAAACCTGGAAGAAAACTGCGGTTAATCCCGACGATTCAACAAGACTTGCTTTCGATAAACCCGATTCGTATTCGATGAAATATAACATGGTCTGGGATAAGGTATGGAACAGCGGCCTTTTCGGTCAGGATTTTATGGATGCAGAAATCCTTGATAATATGAAGCACTTTAACGAGTACGGTATGCCGCTTGACAGCCGAGCGGATTACACAAAATCCGACTGGCTCGTATGGACAGCTTCAATGTCCTCATCCGATAAAATTTTTGAGGATTACGTTGCTCCGCTCTGGAAGGCTTACGACGAAAGCCCCTCAAGAGTTCCTATGACTGACTGGTACGATACCGTAAGCAGCAGATGGGTTTCCTTCCGTCACAGAACAGTCCAGGGCGGACTGTTTATGAGAATGCTGCAGTATCGGCTGAATAATCAGTGAAAAATGCGTAAGCGGCATATAAAATATAAATTTTGAAAAGGCGGTTTTACTTATGGATTTTACTCTTACGGCTCACACGGGTTGCGAGGAAACTGCAGAAAACTCTCTCGACTCAATAAGAAAAGGGTACGAAAGCGGTGCGGACATAGTTGAATTTGACCTTAATTTCACAGCTTGCGGCGAACCGATGCTTTCTCATGACGAGGTTAAGGGCGGTTGTGTCACCCTTGACGAAGCGTTTGCTTTAATAGCAGCTCTCCCTGATATCAAGGTTAATGTTGACTGCAAAAGCGTGGTTAACCTTAAGGCTGTTACGGAGCTTGCCGAAAAGCACGGCGTAATTAACCGGATTTTTTATACAGGCATAAGTGAAGCGGATGTTGAGGAAGTTAAGAAGCAGACTCCGGGGGTAATCTATTGGCTCAATTACGGAGTGGATACGGAGAAAAACACGGATGAAAAATATCTTCTTTTTCTTGCGGAGAAAACCCGTAACCTCGGCGCAGCGGGACTTAACATAAACTACGAAACCTGTACAAAGGAGCTTGTTGAGGTTTTTCACCGTGAGGGACTTCTTGTTTCAATATGGACCGTAAACAAGCAAAACCATATGATAACGGCATATAATCTCGGCGCGGATAATATTACTACCCGTAACCCGTCTCAGTTCAGAAAAACTGTTGAACAGCTTTACGGCTAAAATTCAAGTGAGTTTGTTATGGTATTTAATGAGAAATTACAGCTTCTTCGTAAACAAAGAGGAATAACGCAGGAGGAGCTCGTCGCGACTATGCATTTACGGTAGCCGATTTTATCGACCACCTTTGCCGCAATAACATCAACAACTAACTGAAATAGAAAAGTGATGGTTATTAGTGAGGTTAATTTTACAAGAGGTATACCAAATTCATTTCTGAAAGTCAAAAATAAAAGCGGTGCAAAATTATTAACAATAGCCTGAACAATGTATCCGAAATAACAGGCGAAAACAGTATGATTATAATTATTCTTTATTGACATTTTACCACTTTCTACCCTTTACATCGGGACATTTTTGTTTTTTGAATGCCGCACGAAATTCAACGTAGCATCCGCACTTCATACAAA
>JAZNBM010000054.1:0-22596 GCA_045587045.1 Acutalibacteraceae bacterium
AATCATTACTCCGGAGTGTACTGTTCATTAACCGACAAAACGATATTGCCGTTTTCTTCGTGCTCGTCAAACGTTTTGGCAATATATACAGTGCCTCTGACGTCGTGACGGAAATAATAATATGCGCTGTAATGATCATCAGGATACAAAGCGGCATCAATGGCATCAACACCGGGGTTGCAAATAGGTCCGGGCGGAAAACCTGTAATGCTGTAAGTGTCATATCGAGGTGCATAGGTGTTCTTTTCACCAAAATTAATTACTTCGGTATCATACAATCTTTTGACAATATAATCCTCTGTAGAATCACATTCGAGCTTAGGATAGATAGACGGATTATTAAGACGGTTATGAAGTATCTGTGAAATCATACCCATCTGGTCCTTATTAGCAGCTTCAGACTGAATAATTGAAGCAAGAATAATTATTTCATCTCTCGTGTAGCCAAGCTCATCGGCGCGTTTTGCACGTTCTTCATTCCATATCGTATCGGAATTGCCGAGTAACTTTCTGATAACACTATTCGCATCGCTGTCAAGAAAAAACTCATAAGTGTCAGGGCAGAGATAACCTTCAAGTCTAATGGGACGTTCGTGAATATTATCGATTGAAGCAATAAAATCATTCTCAAACTGTGTGCTTTCGAGTGCGGCAACGAGTTCATCATATTCACAAACACCGTTTTTATCAAGTCTTTCAAAAATCTGCCTGAAAGTCCAGCCTTCAGGAAAAACAAGCCAAACGGTATCGTTCGCGCTGCTGGAATGCTTCATTTCATTGAGCATAGCTTCAACGCCCATATCCTTTTTAAGATAGTATACGCCGCTGTTATATTCAGGATCCTTTGAGCCTGTGAAAATCTGAATAAAATTCAAATAAAACTTGCAGAAAAGCTTCTGCTTAATAAGACCGCTGTCCTTAAGAACATCAAGAACATCGTCTGTATCAGCGTTAAGCGGAACTTCAACCTTAACCTTTTCAGGAGTTCTGCTGATTGCAAGAACGTCATTGACACAGCTAATACCTATCGCAGACAAAGCAAAGGTACAAATAAACACAAATGAACAGAAAATAATCAGACCTGTACCTCTGTCACTTTTATTCCTTTTTGCTTTCGTCTTTTTTACAGCAGCAGGTTTCTTATTCTGAATCTGAGACGAAGCAGGAGAAACAGGTTTAACCATGTCCTGGTTGACAGGTTTCACGGGTTTGCGGTTTGAAAAATAAATTTCACCGTTATATTTGGGCTGATATTCATTTGACGAAGGCTGAGCAACGTCATAATCATCGATATGAACTTCAAACTTTTTCTTTTTCGCCGTCGGAGGAGTTGATTTTGAAATTTCAGACGGTGACATATAATCCTTATCATCAATGTGAACTTCAAACGGTTTTTTCGGTTTTTGAGGAAATTCAGGGAAATTATTCTTATTTTCCATTGTTAAACCTCCTTCTACTGACAGATTCTTCAGTAATAATCAAATCAATTTTAACATCATTTTCGTCAACAGGCAAAGCTTGCAACAGAGACTCTTCTCTGCACAAACCTGCAGTTTTAACTTTATGGGAAGTGAGAAAACGGTCATAATAACCGCCGCCGTAACCGATTCTGTTGAATTCAGAATCAAAAGACAAGCCGGGAACAATGCAAAGAGTGTTATATGTGATTTCGGCAAGTTTCGATTCAGAAACATCAACAGTCGGTACGCCGAACTGTGAACAAACAAGGTTATCGACCGAATTAATTAAATAAAAATTCATAAAACCGTCACAGCAATGCGGAACAGCCACTTTTTTACCGTCAGCAATTGCTCTGCCGATAATTTCGGACGTGTCAACCTCACTTCCGACCGAAACATATGTCAATATAACATCTGCACGTGAATATTCTTCAGTTGAAAATAAAAATTCAGCAATCTGTTTATCTGACAGTGATTTATAATCCACACTGAAAGCGTCACGCAGTAAACGCAGTTCTTTCCTTAATTGTAACTTGTCCATTATGAACACTGTAATCCTGATTTTAATTCAGCAGCAAATTCGGCACCCTTAAAATATGCAACTATTGCAACACCGAAATTAACGGCACTGCCCATACCTTTAGCAGTTATAAAGTTATCGCTGGTGCAGACGAATTCCTTGCTGATTTCAGCTCCCTTGAGCTCATCTTCAAATCCCGGGAAACAAACAGCTTCTTTGCCGACAAGCAGATTCTTTCTGCCAAGAATTAAGGGTGCGGCACAGATGGCGGAAAGAAGAAAACCATTTTCAGCACAATAATCAACAGCATTATTAACAGTTTCATCAGCAAAAAGGTTAAGTGTGCCAGGCATACCGCCGGGCAGAACAACACCGTTTACACCTGAAAAATCAGCAATATCATCGGTTGTTAAGTCACAAACAACAGAAATGCCGTGTGAACCTGTTACTGATTTTGAGCCTACACCGACACTTTTGATATCCAGACTGCCGCGTCTGATAACGTCAAGAGCAGCAATAGCTTCAACTTCTTCAAATCCTTCTGCAAAAAACATATAGAGCATTTTCAACACCTCAATCGAGAGTAAGATTCAGATATAAATCATTTAATTCAGCTATAAATTGCGATTCTTCACTTATTAATAAGACCATTCCGTTAGGCATAACAGAGAAATCTGCATCAATTCTGAAACCAACAGGTAAATCAACTGTGATTTCACTGATTTGCTCCAGAGAGCATATTGATGACAAAATTTCATTTATTTTTTGATGTGTAAAGCAATATTCCTTTACGGTGCAAATACCGTCGCCAACACTGTAAAGGCAATAACCATTACAATCTTCAAGAACCTTACCGCCGTAATATTTATGCTGCTCAAAGGCAAAATCTATTGCATTGTTATCCCAAATGAATCTGTCAAAACAGTTGAGTGCCTTTTCTCGTGCGGAAGCATTGTCTTCGCAACGGTTTTCGATTATATTTACTGATTCACGACGACACTTAAATGATGCTCTTTTAACGGAGAAAACCGATTTATAACCGTGTTTTGCATAAAATCCGTAAAGACTTTCTTCAGCAGGTTTAAGACAAATCACGTCAACTCCCCTGCTTTCGGCAAGTGACTTTGATTCACAAAGCATTTTCGACATAATACCCTTGCCTCTGAATTCCTTAAGTGTTGCGGCGGCATAAAGGTAATAAGCTTTCAGCAATCTGCCTTTTGCTAAAACATTGCCTTCCAGCAAAAAAAGCATAGAAGCTATTTTTCCGTTTTCTTCGCATACAACCGTGTTTTGCGGTTGATACCTTTTATCAAGAAACATTTCAACAGCTTCAAGGGAATCTCCGAAAGCCTCCTGCCAGAGCGCTATCAACCCTTCTCTGTCATCAGTTTTTGATAATCTTATCATAAATCAAGTTCCAGTTCTTTAATAACAGCGTCAAACACCTTGTCCGAAATAACTTCAATGGGAAGCGGCTCTCCGTTTTCTGCACATACTATTCTTGTCCAGCCAAGCTTATTACATGAATAATCGGCAGCTTTTCTGCAGTTATTTAGATATTCAACATCTTTTTCATGTATGTCTTTTTTTGATTCATCTCCCTGATATCTGCCCGTCATCAGCTTTTGCGATACTTCAATCGGCATATCAAGATAAATAACGGCATCAGGTTTGGGTATACCCATTTTATTATATTCGAACTCTTCAAGCCACTCAAGATAAGCATCCCATTCATCCACGGGTGTTTTGGTAAGCTGATGGTATGCATTGGAGGTAGTATATCTGTCAGCAAGAAAAATCTCTCCGTCAAGATATTTTTCCTTCCAGTAGCAATTATAGCTGACGTATCTGTCAACCGCAAAAAAAGTTGATGCGGCATAGGCATTAACGTCGGAAGGCTTGTCACCAAATCTGCCAGCAAGATACATTTTGACAAGACCGCAAGCCGGATCATCATAATTCGGAAGCTTTATGCAATTGATTTCAATGCCTTTATCGGCAAGCTTCTGGCGCAGAAGATTCTCCTGTGTGGACTTACCGCTGCCGTCAAGACCTTCAATTACAATGAGTTTACCCATATTCCGCCTCCATAATACAACATAATTTTTAAATAATTAATAACAGTATATCAAATATATGTGTATAAATCAATAGTTTTAGCGTCTTTTACGAAGTCTTAATGAATTTGATACAACTGTTACCGAGCTGAGCGACATTGCCGCCGCTGCAATCATCGGGCTAAGAAGCGGTCCGCCGAATATATGCAGCACACCTGCCGCAACGGGAATGCAAATTACGTTATATGCAAAAGCCCAGAAAAGGTTTTGCTTGATAATTTTAAAAGTACGTTTACTTGTTTTAACCGCAGAATATACTGCGTTGAAATCATCATTGAGCAAAACAATATCGGCAGACTCTATGGCTATATCCGTACCCGAGCCAACAGCAATACCAACATCTGCCGCTGTCAATGACGGCGCATCGTTGATGCCGTCACCAACCATTGCAACTGTTTTGCCGTCAGACTTTAATCTGTTCACGGTAATCAGCTTATCTTCCGGCAAAAGTTCAGCATAAACCGTTTTTATTCCTGTCTGCGCCGCTATTTCATGTGCGCAGTTTTTATTATCGCCCGTAAGCATTGCGGTTTCTATGCCTAATTCATTCAATTTGGCTATAACCGATGCCGAGTCTTCACGGATTGAATCCGCAATAGCAGCACCTGCCGCAACCTTGCCGTCAATAGCAATATAAATTACTGTTTTACCTGTTTTTGACGAATCGTTATAAAATCCCGAACATTCTTCAGTATCAATTCCGTTGGAGTTTAAAAGCTTGATATTACCGCAGATAATATTTCTGCCGTTGATTTTACAGGTCAGACCCATACCTGTAAGGAATTGCGAATCTTCGGCTTCATATAAATCAGATGTAGCCTTGTAGCAAAATTCCGTTATAGCTTTTGCCAACGGATGTTCGCTTTTATTTTCTGCAGAAGCAAAATATTTAACTGCTTCATCTTTTTCAAATCCGTTATATGTCACGAAATCGGTAACCTCCGGTTTTCCTTTGGTAACTGTGCCCGTTTTATCAAATGCTATAACATCAACTTTATTAAGTCTTTCAAGTGCTTCACCGCTCTTTATGAGTATACCGTCAGATGCACTTTTACCCATTGCAACTGTCAGTGCCGTGGGCGTAGCAAGACCGAGTGAACAAGGGCAGGCAATAACAAGCACGCAAACAAAAGCTTTTACCGCAAATGCAAAGGTTTCGCCTCCAATCAGCCAAAGTACGCCTGCCAGAAAAGCAATGCTGATAACAATCGGCACAAACACCGAGGCTATTTTATCAGCAAGCTTTGCTATGGGGGCTTTTGTTGACTGCGCCTGTGAAACATAGTCAGCAATTCTGGCGGGTGCAGATTCTTTTAATGTTGATTTTACCTCAAAAAGAATAAATCCGTTTGTATTTACAGTGCCGCCGTAAACAGGGTCGCCGACTGCTTTTTCAATGGGATTGCTTTCACCTGTAAGCATCGACTCATCAACAGTGCAGTTTCCGCTGATAACAACGCCGTCAACGGGTATTGACATACCCGATTTTACAGCAACAACATCATCTTTTTTAAGTGTCTCCGTCTGAACATTTTTTTCATTGTTATCAACAACAAGAATTGCAGTTGAAGGTGATAAATCAATAAGCTTTTCAACAGCAGTATTTGTCTTTCTTTTGCTTGCAGATTCAAGATATCTTCCAATTAAAATAAATGTCAAAATCAGACCTGCTGACTCAAAATAAAGCTGATGAATGTATTCCGAATTTCCGCGAAAAACCTGTATCATCGAATAAATGCTGTAAGCAAATGATGCAAGCGAGCCCATTGAAATGAGTGTATCCATATTGACGTTTTTGTGTATTGCGGCAACGAAAGCATTTTTATAAATATCTGAGCCGCTGAGCATAACGCAAACGGCCAAAACAAGTTGAGCTATCACAAAAGCAGAAGGATTAAGCGCAGGGTCAATAAATCCGGGTACAGGTAATCCAACCATGTGCCCCATTGAAACGTAAAACAGCGGTATTGCAAAAATAATGGAAACAATCAATCTTTTTTTTGCGTGTTTTTCCTGTGACTTTGCTTTATTTGCCGCCTCTGTTTTTGACTCTTCCTCAGGCATATATGCTTTAAATCCGGCATTACGTATTGCAGTTGTCATCTGCTCAACGGTAACTGCATTTTCGTCATATGAAATAAGGGCGTTAGCTCCTGTCAGATTAACACTGCAGAAGTCAACACCCTCTAATTTATTTACGGCTCTCTCAACGGTTGCAGAGCAAGCTGCACAGTGCATACCGTCAACTTTAAGAATAATTTTCGACATTAGATTCACCTTCCTAAACTTTAATTCTAATCCTAAATCAATTAAAATTCAAGTGTTTTAAACAACAGATTCAGCATATTATCGGCTGAATTTGCTTGTTATCCAATGCCTCCTTCAATGTTTCTTCCGTTTTATTAAAATCCGCAATCATTGAACGCGGCTTCCCGTCAGGGTTATCCTGTCTGAACGGTACAAAATAAACATTTCTGGTATTTAATAATTTACCGTAATTCTTTGCAGAACCTGATAAAGCATCATTTGTAGACAAAGCAATAACAAGCGGCTTTTCGTTACGAAGATGCGACTTTGCAGCTAAAGTAACAGGTGTATCCGTTATACCGTTTGCCAGCTTGGCAAGAGTGTTGCCTGTGCAAGGCTCAATCAAAAGAATATCAACAAGCTTTTTCGGACCAATCGGTTCTGCTTCGGTTATGGTTGCAATAATCTTATTTCCGCATATGTTTTCGATCCTGTTAATATGCTCCTGTGCTTTTCCGAATCTGGTATCAGTTGAAAATGCATTATAAGACATAATCGGCAGAATATTATATCCTCTGCCGGCCAAAGTTTCCATTACGGCAGTAACCTCTCTGAATGTGCAGAACGAACCGCACATTGCAAAACCAACTGTTATTTTGTCCATAACTTATCCTCCTCAATAATATTGAGAATTCCGTCAGCAATTATTCTGCCTGCCGTTAAAGGCGCAACTTTTCCGGGTAATGACGGACAAAGAACAGCCTTAATTTCTAATTTATCGGCGGCAGCAAAATCAACTCCATAGGGAGCTGACGCAACATCAATTATCAAACAATCCTGTCTGACTTTTTCAAGTATTGGCTTGCTGATAACGGGAGCCGGAATAGTATTTATAATAATATCAAAATCCCCTGCTTTATCAATAAAATCTTTTATTAGACAGCCATTGTGACCCTTTATTTGCGCTCTTGAAATATCAGAAATCTTTCTGACACAAACCGTAACTTCGGCACCCAAAGCTTTAAGTGTACCTGCAGTTATATCAGCTACTCTGCCGTAACCGAAAAGTGCGCATTTGCTTGAATTTACGGTATAATTTATGTTATCTATTATTACTTTCAAAATTCCCTGCACCGTCGGAACCGTGTTTCTGACGGTAACCTCTTCTCTTTTGAAATAATCGTAAACCTTACCTGCTTTTTTGCTGAATTTTGATTCCATTGGTCTGCTGATAAGACCTGCAAAAACTATATGCTCATTCGTCAAAAGTGAAACAATTTCATCTATTGTTATTTTCGCTTCGCTGATCGTATGAATATGCCTGCCGTCTTTGGTAACAGGCAAGGGCAAAAGAACAAATCTTGACGTTTCAAGCTCTTTCTTTATGTTTTTGCAACACGTTCTTTCTGTTTCGGGCAAAGCATAAGCTGAAACGTCAAATTCGTTTTTTTCAAGGTATTCAGCCATATATAACTGGCGGTTATCGCCGCCGATGATAACAAATTTATCTTTTCTATCCAAGTCAGCACCTCCTTATGGTGTGATACTATATTTTATGATTTTGAATTTAGCTTGTTACCTTAAAAATCATGAGAAAAATTGAAAATATGCTTTATTTTTCATTAAAGATGTAATATAATAAAACCAATTGAAACCGAAAGGAAGAAAATGAATGTTTGAAATAGATAAACTGCTCAAACAGGTCAAAAGAATTCATTTTATCGGCATCGGCGGCTCGGGTATGTGTCCGCTTGCCGAGATACTTCACAAAGAAGGCTATCAGCTCAGCGGCTCTGACAATAATGAAACCGATAACCTTTCAAGAATCCGTTCTATGGGTATTCCCGTTGTCATGGGTCAGAAAGCAGAAAACATAGAAGGCGCAGAGATGATTGTTTATACAGCGGCTCTGCTCAAAGATAACCCCGAGCTTGTTGCAGCTCTTGAATCCGGTATTCCTACCTTCGAAAGAAGCAAGTTGCTCGGAGCGATAACAAGAATTTATCCCAACAGCATATGCATCAGCGGCACGCACGGCAAAACAACTGCCTGCTCAATGCTCACGCAGATTCTTATTGAAGCTGATTTTGACCCCACGGCAGTTATTGGCGGCAAACTTCCGCTCACAGGCACAAACGGTATGGTCGGTCACAGTGAGCATATGGTGTGCGAAGCCTGTGAATTTGTTGACACATTCCTTGACCTGTCGCCTGATATTGCCGTTATTCTTAACGTTGATGAAGACCATCTTGATTATTTCAAGACGTTTGACAATCTCAAAAAGTCATTCACAAAATTCGCTTCAATGGCTACAAAAATGATTATTTTTAACGGTGATGACCTCAATACCGTTGATACCGTTGTGCCTGCTGCTGAAATATGTCAAAAGCCAGTCATAACTTTCGGACTTGATGACGGAAACATCTACCGTGCAATCAACGTTGAGCTGATTAATGAGTTTGCTTCGTTCGACCTTGTCAGATACGGCGAAAAACTCGGCAGGGTTACTCTCGGCGTACCCGGCAGACACAATGTTTCAAACGCCCTTGCGGTTATTGCTGCCGCAATGGAATCGGGTGTCAGCTTTGAACAGTGCGTTAAAGGTATATATGATTTCAAGGGAGCAGGCAGAAGATTTGAAATCCTTGACAAAATAAACGGCATAACAATTGCCGACGATTACGCTCACCACCCTAAAGAGCTTGAGGTCACTCTCAAAACAGCTATGAATATGGGCTATAACCGTGTATGGGCAGTGCATCAGCCCTTCACTTATTCGAGAACATCGATGCTTTTTGACGATTTTGTTGAGGTGCTCAAAATCCCCGACAGATGCGTTTTGACCGAGATTATGGGTTCAAGAGAAGTTAATACCTACGGCATTTACACTTCACAGCTTGCCGAAAAAATTCCGGGCAGTGTTTGGTTCAACACATTTGATGAGGTTGCGGAATACGTTGTTAATAATGCCGAAAGCGGTGACCTGATTATCACTCTCGGCTGTGGCGATATCTATAAAGCGGCAAAGATTATGATTAAGTTATTAAAAGAAAGGCAGTAAATTATGAAATATAGCATTAATAAAAGCAATTTCAATGATTTCTCTGTTTACGAAATCAACAAGCTCGAAGGCAGAGGATACGCAATCCCCTATTCTTCAAAAGATGTACTCAAAAAGACCGCATTCAAAAAAGAGCGCACAAGTTCAGATATCGTAAGAGTTCTTTCAGGCGAATGGGATTTTAAATATTTCGCAAGCAACTCTAATCTTCCCGACGTAATCGACACGGATACGGTTGAATTTGATAAAATCAAAGTACCCTCAACCTGGCAGAGAACCGGCTACGACAGCCCTGCATATATCAACTGCCCCTATCCTTTTGATAACGCTCCTCCTTACGTGCCCAATGAACAACCTGTTGCAATTTACAGAAAGCTTTTTGATGCAGAAACAAACGGCAAGAAATTTATTCTTTCATTCCTCGGCGTTATTCCTTGCATCGACCTCTATATCAACGGCAAGTTCGTCGGCTACAGCGAAGGCGCACACAACACTGCCGAATTCGATATTACAGACTGCATTGTCGATGGTGAAAATGAGCTCTTTGCCGTTATTCACAAGTGGTCAAACGCAACCTTCCTTGAGTGTCAGGATATGTTCCGCGAGAACGGCATTTTCAGAGACGTTCTTCTTTATGAAATGCCTGAAACATATCTTAACGATATTTATTACAGAACAAAAGAAACCTCAAAAGGCTGGAATCTGGACGTAAACTTTGACATTGCGGGTAACGTTTCAGGCTACAACGTCTGCGTTGAAATTTATGATGCAAAGAAAAAGATTATTGCAAAGAAATGCGTTGCAGCAGATAACAAACTCTGCATTGATTTCAAAAATCTTGACGTTATTGCCTGGAATGCCGAAATTCCGACTATATACACCGCATTTGCAACACTTTATAAAGACGGCAACGAGGTTATGACCGTACGTAATTACGTTGGTTTCAAAACCATTAAAATCAAAAAGGATATCTTCACCGTAAACGGCAAAAAAATCAAAGTCAAGGGTGTCAATCACCACGACTCACACTACAAAACAGGCTATGTAATGAGCTTTGCCGACCTTGAAAAAGACATCAAGCTGATGAAATCACTTAACATCAACACTGTACGTACTTCTCACTATCCGCCCGACGCGCAGTTCCTTGTTCTTTGTGATATTTACGGTCTTTACGTTGTTGACGAAGCTGATATCGAAACCCACGGCTGCGGCTGCTCACCTCACGATAATATTAACCTTATCAGCCACGACCTTGCCTGGGCACCCAGATACCTTGACAGAGTCAAGAGAATGTATCAGCGTGACAGAAGCCGTGCAGGCATCATTATGTGGTCACTCGGCAATGAGGCAGGCGGCTATGCTTGCCACGACGTTTGCTATGAATATCTTCACGACGTTTGCCCCGAAATCCCTGTTCATTATGAAGGTGTTGTCAGAAACGAAAGACACTCATATGATATTGTTTCGGAGATGTATACCAACCATGCTGATTGTGAAAAATGCGGTAAGCATACAAGAGGAAAGAAATACACTCCGAAGCCCTTCTTCCTTTGCGAATATGCTCACGCAATGGGCGTTGGACCCGGCGGACTTGAAGAATACTGGGATATCTTCTATAAATATGATAACCTCATGGGCGGTTGCATCTGGGAATGGAGCGACCACGCATATTATCATCCCAACGGAAAGCTCAAATTCACCTACGGCGGCGACCACGGTGAGTGGCGTCACGACGGTTGCTTCTGCGTAGACGGTCTTATGTACCCCGACAGACGCCTGCACACAGGCGCAAAGCAGATGAAAAACGTTTACAGACCCATTCGTGCTTCACTTGAAAACAATCAACTTATTTTCCTTAATACAAACAGATTCAGAAACACCTCTTATATCACCGCAGTGTGGGAAATCGTTAAAAACGGCAATAATCTTCTTGCTGTTGACGAAGCTGTTATGGATATCGAGCCCGAAGCAACAATGAGTATTCCCTTTGATTTCAAGCCTCCCAAAGAAAAATGTGACTGCCACGTCAATATTTATTATTACAGCGGCGATGACGAAATAGCTTTTGAGCAGATTAAACTCAAAGAAGATTTTTCGTTCAGACCCGAGAAATCAAAAGAAAAGCTTTCAGTTTCAAGCGATGATGAAAAAACCGTTGTCAATTTCTGCGGTGGCAATATCACCTTCAATGCTGAAAACGGCATGATTGAAAGCTACATTTTAAACGGTAAAGAAACCGTAAACAACTCCCCTGCTTTCGCCAAAGGCTTTATCCCCAATATCTACAGAGCTTATCTCGATAATGACACTCATTACCGCGAAGAGTGGATTGAAGCGGGATATGACGATTATACCTGCATCTGCACGGATTTTGAAGCAGAGCTTGAAAAAGGTAATGCTGAAATCGAAATCACTTATAAACTCAAGAGCAACAAAACAAAGAAGATTCTTGCTGAAGTTGCCATTGAATATAACGTTTATGCCGACGGCGTTGTTAAGGTTGAAGCTGAATTCAAGCCCGTAACAGGCAAAAAGCTTGCTGCTCATATGCCCAGATTCGGTCTTACTCTCGAAATGCCCGAAACATTCAGAAACGTTGAATACTACGGTATGGGTGACTGCGAAAACCTTTGCGACCTCTATGCACAGGCAATTGTCGGTGTTTATAACACAACTGTTGAAGAAATGCACGAGCCTTACATCAGACCGCAGGACTCAGGCAACAGATGTGCTGTAAGATATCTTAAAGTTACTGATGCTGACGGTGACGGCATCAAGTTTGCGTTTAACGAGAATTACTTCAACTTCAATGTAAGAGAATTCTCGCAGAAGCTTCTTCAAAATGCAGCTCATCAGGAAGACCTGCACGATGAAAACACAACCGTTATCAATATCGACGGCTTCACAAGAGGCACAGGCACAGCAAGCTGCGGCCCGGATATTCTTCCTCAATTTGAGGTTGACGGCAGTAAAGGTCTTGAATTCTCATTCTACATTATGCCGGCAAAAAAATAAGATATAAAAACAACCCGTTGAGAATCAAACTCAACGGGTTTGCTTTTTAATATTCATTTTGTACCGAAGATTCTGTCACCTGCATCGCCGAGACCGGGAACAATGTAACCGTGGTCATTAAGATGGCTGTCAAGCGAGCCAATGTAAATATCAACATCAGGATGAGCAGCCTTAAGAGCTTCAAGTCCTTCGGGAGCGGCAATAATGCACATAAACTTAACGTTCATAGGGTTACGAAGCTTAATCTGTGTGATTGCATCAATGGCAGAGCCGCCAGTTGCAAGCATCGGATCCAGAACAATAACTTCTCTGTGTTCGATATCTGCAGGCAATTTGCAGTAATATTCAACGGGTTTAAGAGTTTCAGGGTCTCTGTAGAGACCTATATGACCGATTCTTGCAGACGGCACAAGAGAAATAACGCCGTCAACCATTCCGAGACCTGCACGCAGAATAGGAACAAAAGCAAGTTTTTTACCCGCTATAACCTTTGTTTTTGCAACGCAGATGGGAGTTTTTGTTTCAACCTCAACAAGAGGTAAATCTCTTGTGGCTTCATAGCACATAAGTGTAGCTATTTCGCTGATAAGTGTGCGAAATTCCTTTGAAGGAGTTTCTTCATTTCTGAGAATGCTGAGCTTATGCTGAATCAGAGGATGATCCGTAATAACAACTTTAGCCATAATTAAACCTCCCTTAATCAGAATCTTTCTTCAAGTTCAGTAACCTGTGCAATTCTCCTTATATGACGTTCTTCACCGCTGAATTCAGTGTCAAGAAATACGTCAACAAGTTCAATAGCTTTTTCAACGTCAACAACTCTGCCGCCAAGGCAAAGAATATTAGCATCATTATGGAGTCTGGTCATTTCAGCCGAGAATTTATCGGAACAACAGCAAGCTCTGATACCCTTTACTTTGTTTGCCGCAATTGAAATACCAACACCGGTGCCGCAGAAAAGCAGACCGCGAGTGCATTCGCCGCTTGTAACAGCCTTTGCTGTTTTTTCTGCATATACTGCATAATCAGCAGAATCGGGCGTATAAGTACCGTAATCCTTATATTCGATGTTTCTTGCATCAAGGTGAAGCTTGATTGCGTTTTTAAGTTCAAGACCTGCGTGGTCACTTCCGAGAGCTATCATATTATTTATTCTCCTTTTTTAATTTCAGTTCACGTTCAGCCTGAGGTAAGCGAAGATAAACGGGTGCAAGCAGAGCAGAATCGCAGAAAGCATCAGGTTTATTCATTGCCGCAAGAGCGGCACCGTATGCCCTCTGATAACGCCTGAACTGCGATGCAATCGAAATGCCCTGAACGGTATCTTTCATTGTCTTATAGCATATTTCAGCACCGTCACCCGCAAGAATAACAGGCCTGTCCGAATATTCTTTTAATTCTTCGGCAAGTTCGGTAATCGGCACGGCATAATCGTCACAAACACGAGTTACTTTGCCGTTTTTGACACTGAAAATTGCCGCATAAACCTGATTGCATCTAGCATCCATAGCAGCGCATATAACAGCATTATCATCGATGAAGTTATAAGCAATTGCTTCAAGTGTTGAAACGCCGGCACAGGGTTTGCCCGAAGACAGAGCAAGACCTTTTACTGCCGCAACACCGATCCTTATTCCCGTAAACGAACCGGGACCTGCATTAACGCAAAAAGCTTCTATATCATCAATCACCATATCAGCCTGCTTAAGCGCATTGTCAACCATAGGCATGAGCGTTCTGCTGTGAGTAAGACCTGCATTCACAAAGCACTCACTCACAAGTATTTCGCCGTCGGTAACTGCGACGGATGCACTTTTGGCTGATGTATCAATTGAGAGAATTTTCAATGTTTTCAACTCCGCTGACTTCAATTATTCTTTCGTTTTCGTCATCTGTTTTGTTTATTGTAATTCTGACACAGTCATCAGGCAAAACAGCTTCTATATTTTCACTCCATTCGATAATAAGCGTAGCACCCTCGTCAAGATAATCAAAATATCCCGTTGAATAAAGGTCATCCCAGCCGCTGATACGGTACATATCAAAATGATAAACTGTTTTTCTTTCGCCTCTGTATTCATTAACAAGCGCAAAGGTGGGACTACTCACGTCGCAATTTATACCCAAGCCCTTTGTAAAACCTCTGGTAAACGCAGTTTTGCCTGCGCCGAGATCTCCAAACATTGCAATAACTTTACCGTAAGGAATA
This sequence comes from Acutalibacteraceae bacterium, assembly GCA_045587045.1. Lineage (GTDB taxonomy): Bacteria > Bacillota > Clostridia > Oscillospirales > Acutalibacteraceae > CAG-177. The sequence goes on from JAZNBM010000054.1 coordinate 14,633, forward strand.
ATGCTTGCAAAACTAAACGCCAGTTCTTCAGTTTCTTTGGGATTGTATGTTCTGAATGTAGCCATAATTCACCGCCTGACTTACAGAATTATATCATAACGGCAACTTGTTTTCAATAATCAGTTGCTATATTTTTTAACAAGCTCGTTTGCCATTCCGGGCAGGTCAGTGATAAGACCGTCAACGCCATACTTGATAAGCTTTTCAGCAGTCTCAGGCTTGTTTACAGTCCACACATTTACCTTGATTCCGTTTTCATGAAGCTTTTTGACATAGTGCTTTGTTACACCGAAAAAGTGTGGATGCAAATAGTCAGCTTTTATTGATTTGGCAAACTTAACGTAGCCGAAAATCATGGTCTTAAAGAAAAACAGCTTATTGGGAGCGTAAAGAAAACCTGTTTTGCAGTTCGGCTCAACTTTTTTGCACTCCACAAGAACTTCGGGGCTGAAGCTTGATATGAGAAGTTTGTCAAAAAGACCTGCTTCCTTAACTGCATCAATAGTCTTTTTAACAATATCCAGATTGCCGTCAAGCGGAGGCTTGATTTCTATGTTCATTATCTCAACCTGTTCATCCTTGCTCACTTCAAGAAATTCATCAAGCAAAGGAAGCTGTGTGCCCTTAAATTTTTCGTCATAATATGAACCGAAGTCATATGAACGAAGCTCTTCAAGTGTTTTTGTGCGTATTTCGCCATTACCTGTTGAGGTTTCATCAACAGTATAGTTATGGCAGATAACGGGATATCCGTCTGACGTCAGGTGGATATCTGTTTCAAAACCGTCACAACCTATTTCGAGTGACCTTTTGAAAGCAGGAATGGTGTTTTGCGGTGCTTCGTTATTTGCACCTCTGTGGGATATTACTTTGCATACAGCCATATTTATCTTCCTCTCCGCAATTTAATCCTTTGATTTGTAGTAAAGCATACAGTGACAATAACCCTCAAAATCAGGGTCAGCTATCTGCGCTTTGAATTCCTCGCATACGCACTTATATTCTTCTTTGATTTCCAGTCTGCAAGGGCAATATCCGCCCTTTCGTTTCAGACCTTCACGGATAGCTTCAACTATCTCTTTATTCTCATTGAGCTTAACTGCCATATTTTCCTCCTTATGCGGAAGCATTACCTGCTGCATCAAAAGCGGTTATTGTATAAACATCATCAATGCTTCCTGATGAATCCGTAAAAGACAATCCTTCATAACCTGTCATCATTTCAACTCTTGCAAGGAATTTACCGTTTTTTTCAATGCGGTAATATGCGATACCAAAGTTATCGGTTGACTCATTCCATTCAATCAAAATTCCGCCGTCAGAGATAGATAGGGTAATGTCTTTTACCGCCGATGGCTTTTCATTTTCAAGTATGTAACCGTTGTTGACGTAATCAAGATAAGTTTCAATGAATGCAGGATTCACTCTGTCAGGGCTGAAATAATGATTATATGAAAAAGTAATGATATTTTCGCAATACTTTGAAGCGACCTCCATCTGCCACACAAAGCGATCAAGGGTTGAGGTAACGTAAGCCGTATTTTCAGTAGTCGGTCTTGTTAAAAATCCGTTAAGCGGAGATTTTGCAATAGCTATACAAAAGTTTTCGCAGTTTGCCCAGAGCTTAAGGTCAGCATCACAGGCATTAACCGCCTGCGAATACATCTTCCAGGTCTTTTCCAGATTCTTCGGTGATGTCCATAATGCGCCGATTGCATCCTGCGGAGCAAAAATGTCGCCGTCACGGAAGTTTACGGAATTAAGAAGTCTGACAAGGTTGATAAGCGTGCCTGTATGATTGTTTGCAAGATATTCGGCAAAAAAGGGACTCAGAAGCAAGGGTAATTCAGCATTTGTATCATTGATGGCATCAATAATTCTGTTAAGTCCCCTGCTCATGCCTCCGATATTGACTTGACAAGTCAGAACATTATTGAATTCGGGCGTAAAATACCAGCCGTAAAAGCATTCGCTGTATTGCGAATAATATTTTTCGTAAATCTCGCTGACCATCTGTGCCGCAACGTCGCACATTTCGGAATACTGTCCTGTAATTGCGCCCTCGGTCCAAAAATCGTCAAACATTGCAAGACCGATAAATACTTTAATTCCGGTACCTTTACAGTTTCGCAGAGCCGATTCTATAACGTCGCCGTACTTTGTTGCACCGTCAAAAGCTTCAAGCTCAGTATCATAATAAACAGTCCATCCGCCGCCTGACGATTTAAATGCTTTGTTGGCAACGTCCTGAATTATCAGATACTCTATGCCTGCATCTTTCATATTTTTAATCTCACTCTGCCAATCCTCATCGCTCCAGGAAGAGCTGAGCCACGACTGAATGAAAGTGCCGTTGAATTCAGGGTTGCATTTTTGCTCTGTCGGTTTATTACCAAACGGTGAAACAGCAATAATAAAAGTAATTATTGCGGAAAGTATTTTAAAAAATAAATTCATCGATAATTCACCTCAATTTAATATTATAACATAATAAAAAGTTTTTGTATAGTAATAGTGCTAAATTTTTGCAGCATTATTTCAAATTAATGTCATCTGTCGCGGGGTTATCAATAAGCTTACCGTTTTTATTAAATCTTGAGCCGTGGCAGGGACAGTCCCACGAGTGTTCGACTTTGTTATATTTCAATGCGCACCCCAGATGCGGACATCTAGGAGCCGTTGGTGTAAGCAAATTGTATGCCGTTTCAAAGAGATTAACACACAGTTCAGATCGAATAATACTTCTGGACGGATTAAAGACGTCGACATAAGGATTATTAATCCCTAAAACCATATCTCTTAATATCTCAGCCGCAACCATAGCTGACGTCATACCCCATTTATTGAATCCTGTTGCAACATACAAATCCGGTGTATTCTTTGAATATAAACCGATATACGGAATACCGTCAAGCGACACGCAATCCTGCGTTGCCCACCAAAATTTTTCTTTAGCATAAGGATAATGAAGCTTTGCAAACTCGCGGAGCTCCTGCCAGTTTCCGCCCTTTTTGCCTGTTCTGTGTCCACCTCCGCCAAGAAGAAGCAAGTCACCGTAATTTCTGAATGACATACCTTTATCATTTTCATCAACATACATTCCGTCGGTTTCAGCTGCGTTTTCAAGCGCCAGAACATAAGAACGGTGCTGATATAGCTTCATAAAAAATAAACCGTGTTTATTTATCATCGGAAAATGTGTTGCAACAATTATTTTATTTGCAGTAATCAACCCGTTGTTTGTCTTAACTTTATGCGGTTCAATGTTAATAACTTTAGTCTTTTCAAATATATTTAATTCTTTAGAAATAGAATAAATAAATTTTAACGGGTTAAACTGTGCCTGATTGCTGATTTTAACCGCACCTGTAACCGTAAGAGGTAACGGCAGACAATCTGAATAATCCGATTCAATTCCGATTTTTTTATAAGCTTCATATTCTTTTATTATTTTATTATTATCTTCAGTTGAATAAAGAAACGCATCTTTTACTTCAAAATCACAATCAGTCATTTTTGATAATTCACGGTATTTATCAAGAGCTTTTTTATTAGCTTCATAGTAAAGCCTTGCATTTTCAACACCGTAATTCTTAATAAGCTTATCATAAATAACACCATGCTGAAAAGTAATTTTAGCTGTCGTATTATGAGTTACACCTTTGCCTATTTCATCAGCCTCAACCAAAACACAGTCAACGTTTGCTTTATGAAGCATATAAGCGCACAAAATACCCGTTATACCGCCGCCGATTATAAGTACGTCAGTTTTAATATCTCGGGTCATCTTACCAAACTTTGGTTTTTCAGCACTGTTTATCCATAACGATTTCATAGTAACACCTCAAAACTATTATTATAAATTTTAATTCAATTATTTACATATACGGAATTGAATGATATAATTTTTAATCAGAGGTGATTAAAATGAAACTTGGAATTATAAACGGCTGGAGCGAAGGATGTATCAAATATGTTCACGATAAAGGTCTTGATGCCGTTGAATTCTGCGTAAATTACAACTACGATTCGGCTGAATTCCTTTCGCTTGCCAATGACATCAAAGGCTATGCAGAAAATTATAACGTTGCAGTCGGCTCCATCGGCAGATGGGGTATGCAGAGAATTGATGATAAAGGCGAAATCATTGCCGAAGCTCTGCAGAATGACAAAAACCTTATCGAAGCTGCTTCAATCATCGGTTGCCCTGTTTATAACTGCGGTGTAAACTATACCGAAAGCAAATCATTCTTTGAAAACTGCGAAATCGCAATTAACTATTTCAGAACACTCGTTGATTTCGCAAAGGATAAAAACGTTAAAATTGCAGCATATAACTGCCGTTGGGAAAATTTTGTTGTTGAGCCTCAAGCATGGAGAGTCATCCTTTCAGCAGTACCTGAAATGGGCATCAAATACGACCCCTCACACTGCATCGGCGATGGCGGCGATTACCTCAAAGAAATCCTTGAATTCGGTGACAGAATTTATCACTTCCACCTTAAAGGTACTGTTGAAATCGGCGGTGAGCATTATGATGATGCACCTGCAGGAATGGACCAGACTGACTGGAAAACCATTATGGATTTACTTTATACCAAAAATTATAACGGTATGCTCTCAATTGAGCCCCACTCAAGCTATTGGGAAGGCAAAAAAGGTCAATGGGCAATTGATTTCACCGCCAACTATTTCAGACCCTACGTTATGCCCGACGATTATCCTTACAGTGAAAATCCTTATATGCCTTAAAAAAATCAAGCTCCGAAGCTTTATGCCTCGGAGCTGTTTTATTTATAATATCTGTTTGTACGTTTAAGATAATCAATCAGCATCATAGTCCAATCGGTCTGAATGAAGTCAAATCCCCTGTCAGCTAGCCAGCCCCAGCCGTATTCTTCAGAAACTGTAAAAGCAGTATCGTCACTGTGACCGCCTGAAAGTTGTGCTTCATAATCATAGATTATCGAATTGACCCACACAAGCTTGCCGTCTCGGTGCATCATATCAATAAACTCTTTGCTCGCAAGTTCAGAATCGTCTTTTTTAAATAATACTTCCGCACCGACATAGTTGATATTCATTTTCTTCAGTTCATCGTGCATCGGATGGGTTTCTTTAACTATCGGTATAAACGGAATTTCAGGGCAAAGGTCCTCAAGAACGTCGGTAACTTTTCTGTTCATCTTGCTTTTAACAAGAATCTGGTCAAGCATACCGTGACGTTTGACAGCTTTATAAATCTTTTCGGGGTTATCCCAAAACTTATCAATGTTAATAAAGCATCTGCCCTTAAACTGCTCAAGAAAATCATCGAAGCTGTCTATGCCAAACTGTGTAGGCGTGTTATCATAATTAACATATCTTAAATTCTGAATAGAACTGAATTTCTTGTGCTTCAATGAAGTCCATTTATTAAGATGAGCTTTTTCCATACCGGGATGAAAAAGAAAAAGCTTTCCATCGGAACTGCAACTGACATCCGCTTCTATCATATCGGCACCCTGCTTGAGAGCTATTTCGTAAGCCGTCATTGTGTTGCAAGGTATATTGCCGCCTGCAGCACCCCTGTGAGCAACGATAATTATATTTTCTCTTGATTTTTCAAACAAATTAAAAGACATATCTGCACCTCATTTCAGATTAATAATAACATAAACATTCTGAATATACAAGAAAAACCTCCCCATAAGGAGAGGTTTTGTTGATTAATCTGTTTCTCTGCAAAGGTCTTTTTCACCTGCATCAACAGTTCTGCCAAGAGCTCTGTACATAACATCGAGCTTACTCTTGTCAAGATTATAACCAAACTGGAAAATAAGGAAAACAAGAGTGTAAACAATAGCAGGAATGATTGTGCAGACTGTAAGAATACCTTCACCAACTTCAGGGATATATCCGCTGATTTCGCCGTGGATTTTACCGTCATAGCCTGCAACCTTGCTCAAAAGCGTGATTCCGCCTGTGTCAGCAAGGGTTTGTCCGAGGTTACGGCAGAATGTGTAAACCGCATAAACTGCACTTTCGCTGCGGATGCCTGTTTTATATTCCTGATAATCGATAACGTCAGTAATAATAGCCCAGTTTGTGATGCTTACAAATGAATAACCGAAACCGATTATAAATGTAAAGAGCATAAACACAACGGGACCTGTTGTGTTCTTATCACAATGAGGAACAACAAAATACATAAGAATTGCTGCAAGTGCTGAGAAGAAAGTACCGAAACCGCAAAGCTCCTTTTTGCCGAATCTTTTAACAAGCTTGGGCATAAAGAAAATCATAATTGCCATTGGCAAATAGTTTGCAATTGTACCGATAGCGCTCAGACCTGTGTTTGCAAAGTAGTTCTTATAAAGGTACTGGTTAAGCGAACCGAACTGAAGCTGACCACTGATAAGAATGCCCGAAAGCGCTGCCATAATGAAGGGTCTGCTCTTGAACATACCTTTATACATACCCTTGATATCAACGTCGGGTTCTTCTTCTGAAGGTACTCTTTCTTTGCTCATACCGTAGCAAACGTAGAAAGCAATAATAGAAAGCGCACCCATGATAATGCCGAAAATCATCATACCGTTGTCGTTTGCAACGCCGTCTTTATAAATGATCATCGGAGCAAGAAGCAGAGGAGCCGCACCACCGATACCAGCGCCAACCGTTCTGAAAGTTGAAAGCAAAGTTCTGCCGGCAGGGTCATCAGTTATAACAGATGCAAGTGAGCCGTAAGGAATATTTATTGTGGTATACATCATACCAAAACAAATATATGTAACGTATGCAAGCACAAGTATGATTGTTTCATTAGCAGTGAATTTTGTGAAATTCACATAACAGAACATTGCCGAAATGCCCAGAGGAATTGCAAACCATTTGATAAAAGGTCTGAATTTGCCGTCTTTATTGGGTTTTTTCTTTGCAATAAGACCGCCCCAGAGGGGGTCGTTAATCGCATCCCATAATCTTGCGATAAGGAAAAGAATGGTAATTCTTAATTCACCGAGTTTAAGAATATCGGTGTAGAATACCTTAAGGTATGAGGAAACGTAGGTCAAGATAAAAAGGTTACCGGCGTCACCCATTGCATAGGCAAAACCGTCTTTGAAGCCGATGCGGTTAGGGTGAAGAAATTCAGCATTTTCCAATGAGCGCTGTTTTTTCATCTGGCAATACCTCCTTGATTCAAAATTTTGTATAAGATAACATTAAAAGCTAAAAAATGCAAGAAAAAAATTAAAAATCATATGTTTACATAAATTTTCTCACAATATTATCAACCATTGTGTATATAAAGCCTACAACCTCAATCAGTTTATACGGCAGTTTTCTGAAAAACCTGTTTATACCGCTGTCATTGAAATCTTCGGTTTTTTCAATGGTTATGCTGTCAAGTAACTCGCTGTTATCCCCCCTTCTGGTTTCAAGAATAAGTTGGTCACCTTTGAATTCAAGTGTTGTGTACGTTGTAACTTCATCTTCAGTGAGCTTGTAAGCCAGATGGTCGGCATCAAAGTCATCGTCATAAACGTAACAAACGCAATTTGAATTAAGGTAAACTATACCTTCGGGATTCACAAATTTGCCGCCGCTCGGTGCTTCGGTTTTAATTTTACCGCTGTGCATAAAATGTGAGCGACCCTGCGAATGTGTGTGACCCGTAATAACAAGGTCAAAATCATAAATCTGGAATATAGGAGCGAAAATATTACGCAAAAGAATTTCAGTTTCGGCGTCGCCGATTTCCGGCAACTATCTGGCAGCAGTATGCGGCGGAGGTAGAGTAGTGCTTAAAAAGGTTTGTGGTTTTTTGTCCACGGTTTTATTGATCATTATGCTACTGCTTGCCGGAGTGCTGGTGCTTCCGCCACTTCTGGGATGTAAGAATATGGCGGTTTTAAGCGGTAGTATGGAGCCGAAAATCGGCGTGGGTGCACTGGTGGTAGCAAGAGAAACAGAGCCGGAGC
>JAZNBM010000055.1:0-2863 GCA_045587045.1 Acutalibacteraceae bacterium
CAGGCTTCACCGGGCTTGATTGTTGCAAAATGCATCGAGAGTATTTCTGAATCGGGATACTTAACTGAGAGCTCGTTTGAAAAATCCTGCTTTATTTTTTCGATATCTTCCGAGGTCATTTCATCCTTTGTTTTCACATAATCGCCGATGTCGGGAACGGTAATTTCACGAATGGTTTCTTTAGGAACGTAACCGAGCTTGATAAGCGCATTGATCAATTCATCATTATCAATTTTGGCATAATAAACGTCACCCTCTGTGAGTTCTTCGGCGCTGTAGCTGCGTATACCGCTGTTATTTATGCGTTCTTTTTCAAGATAATAGCCGAACGTTGCTATTTCTTCATTTTCATAAATAACTTTGAGCATATTTTTGCCGCTGTATTGGTCTCCGGGTTTGAGATAGAATACGCCGTCAACCACAAAAGGCTCTGTGACGGAACTGAAATCCATTTTTGCTTTGCCGTTGCCGTTTGCGCCTGTATAAACGACATATTTTTCAATTTCGCCCATAAAGTCAAGCTCTTTTGCCTGTTTAAGACCTTCAACGGTGATGTTCAGTTCTTTTTCGATTGAAATGTTCATAGCGGAAACGGTTTCTTCAAGGGTATATGAATTTGATTTGACGGAGAGTTCAACCGTGATGACGTCTCCGTTTGAAAGATACTTATAGTAATCTTTAAAATCGATTTCAAAGTAGTTTATTGCGCTGACGTGTTCGATGCCTTTAAAACGGGAATCGGCACGCTCTTTGTCATAACCTTCAACTTCGATGTGATAATTCTTATAGCCTTTTATGCCGATGTCTTTGCCGAGCTTATCGTAGTCAACCTCGATAACAGGTTTTGCGTAACCGCTGTAAAGGTTTTCAAGGGTTGCATCCATTGCCGAATATGTAACTTTTACATAATCAGCAAGCGAAAGTTGTTTGCCGCTGCCGATTGTTTCTGCGGCGGCGTTGTTGCCCTCGGCTTCTTTTTCAGCGTTTTTGTCTGACGAGCAGGAGCAAAAGCTGAGCATAACGGTTACAACGCAAAGAAGAATTGCCAATGCGTTGCGGATTGATTTTTTTGAAATGCCTTTCATAATCATACCTCTTTCTGCTTTTGGTTTCTGCCCTCTCTTCAATCAAAAGGAGATGTACGTAATTTGATTCAGCACAAGAGAAGAGAGGGCAGGGGAGAGAAATAAACAGGGGTTAAAGCTTATTCTGTTTTGGCGGACTTTTTCTTTTCAATGATGCACCAGACAGCGGCGGCAACAACAAGAACGGTTGCAAAGAACATAAAGCCGTTGCCGATTGCCCATTCAAACTTATCAGAGTCGATAACCGTTTGACTGAAAAGAGAATTGCGCACAAGCATAACGATGAAATTGATAACAGAGAAAATGATAACGGGTATGTTCTTTTTGAAGAATGCGAGAACTGCGATAAGAACTATGAAAATAATCGGAACGCCTGCTGCAATGCCAAGGTATACATAGGTTTCTGATAAAATCAGCTTTTCGGTCAGAGCTTTAAGAGCAAAGGTTGAAAAAAGCTTTGCTGAGCTGGGTTTGAGAAGCACTCTGTATGCGTCTTCAAGTTTATCGCTGCCAAGATCTTCTGCATATTCAATGGAGTCTTTGATCTGACTTTTTACTTCTCTTGAGGGTGTCATCAGCGGCATAAAAATTGAGATGAAAAGAAGAATTGCTGCGATTATGAGTGCGAACTGGGGTTTGAGAAAATCTTTTACCTTTTTAAGAATATTTGTTGCGTTCATTATATGAACCTCCCTTTATTTTTGCGGTTTTTAACCGCTTTCATTCATTAGACGAACCGTTTCTGATTTCGGTTCACTGTTTTTTGAAAAAATCTGAAATTATTTTAAATTTGTTTAAAACGGTGCGGAGGTGTTGAGAATTATTCCGTCGCTGCTTACGTTCTCAATAACCTCTTCGCCCTGCTCATTTGTTTCAATAAAAGATATACTTCGGAACTCGTCATCGTTTCCTGCATAAAATATCTGAGCGTTCATGTCTATTTCAGGTTGAACAGGGACTCTCGTGCCTGCATCGGGCACAGGTGTATAGCTTAAGATACTTACAGGGTAGACAACAGTCAGGCTTTTCGGAAGATATATCTTATCGTAATTACAAATTAAGAACCCGTAACTGTTTATTTTTTCAATTCCTTCCGGCAGGATTACCGTGCCGAATGTGCAATACATAAAGCTCAAAGGGTTTATTTCTTTCATAGCGGAAGAAAGCTTTATATTCTGTATGTTTTTACAGTTTGAGAAAGCGAGCGGATCAATTTCGGTTACGCTGTCGGGGACGGTGTAAGCCGATAAAGCACTTGCAGTAGGGTAGCTGATAAGCGTTTTTTTATCTTTGCTGAAAAGCACACCGTTTTCGTCACTTGAATAGTTGGGGTTGTTGCTGTCAACGTCAAACATTTTCAGGTTAAGACAGCCTGTGAATGCCCCGAGCTCGATTTTTTCAATGCTTTCGGGCACGGTAATGCTTGTTATTCCGATGCATTTTGAGAAGGCTCCGTTATTAGCATTTAAATGTACAAATATTTCTACGGTTTCTTTGTTGTTATAAACATAAACATTTTCGGGGAGTTCTTGGAAATTTTCCTTTTTTATACAACCGATTGCGGCAACTTTGTGACCGTCAAGCTCGGAAGGAATGACCACGTCGCCGCTCAGTGACGGGTCGCAATCCACAATTGTTGCATTTTTGTTGCCGTCAAGGGTATAGGTGTAATATCCGTCTGTGTAATAACCGTCTGCATATTCGTTTTCTGTTACGGATTCAACGACATTGTTTGCAGGTACATTGTTTTCGTCTGCTTTGTTTTCAGCGTTTCTGGT
>JAZNBM010000056.1:0-1667 GCA_045587045.1 Acutalibacteraceae bacterium
TTTTACCGATTACGGTATAAACAAATGCGGTGAGGCTTCGGCCTTCAAGACGGTCAGCCTCTTTCTGCTCACGGGCCTTGGTTAATCCGTAGCGGTAAACCTTATCCTCAAGGTCGGCACGCTGAATATCCAGCTCCTCAAGCAGCTTTTCAAGATGAGCCTTGCGGAGCACCTTTTCTTTTAAAATCCTGACCTTTTCTCCGTATTCAGACATCGCTTTCCCCTCTTTCCGTTAGATTACGGAAACATTGTAGCACACTTCGTGCATAATTTCAATAAACGAAAACCAAAACACCGCTTGACGGCGAAAAAATGCCGAACAGCGAAATTTGCTTGAAAACCCCTTCGCCGTTTTGTAATATAAGATTGCAAGGGTTACTGCGCAGTAACAATAATCTCAACGGAGATGATCAAATGAAACTGAAAATTTTCATAGACCCCGAAAAAGATGAAGAAATTCTGATTTTTGCCCATAAAAAATCGCCGCTGACCGACGCAATAGAGCAGCTTGTTTCGGAAAACGGCGTTGATATCATCGGGCATAACGGGACGGAATCGGTAAAACTCAGCCTCAACGAAATCTGCTGCTTTTCGGTTATCGGAGAAAAGGTTTTTGCCTGCACTCTCTCGGGGGATTTCAGGATTAAACTCCGTCTTTTTCAGTTAGAAGAAAGGCTGCCCGATTCCTTCGTGAAAATAAATCAGTCCTGCATAGCAAACATCAGGATGATTGACCGCTTTGATTTCTCGGTTTCAGGTTCGTTGCTTGTGAAATTCAAAAACGGCTCCTCGGACTACGTTTCAAGGCGCCAGATGAAAAAAGTTAAAGAAAGGTTTGGTTTATAATATGAATAAGTACGTTAAGGAATTTTTCCGCAGAGGTCTTCTTTTCGGCGGCTTCGGACCCGTTATTATCGGCATTATTTATTGGATTCTGTCCGAAACGGTTGAGAATTTCAGCATCAGCGGCTTTGAAATTTTTCTCGGCATCATTTCAACCTATCTTCTCGCCTTCATTCAGGCAGGAGCATCGGTGTTCAATCAGATTGAGCATTGGCCGCTTCCGAAATCCCTTCTCTGCCATTTTTCAACGCTTTTCGCCGCATACTCTCTCTGCTATATCGGCAACACCTGGATTCCCTTTGAGCCGAAGGTGATTCTCATCTTTTTCGGCATTTTCGTTGCAATATATTTTGCGGTCTGGATTACGGTTTATCTCTCGGTCAAAGCTGCAAGCAAAAAATTCAATGCAAAAATAAAATAACAGATTAAATGTCATAAGCACCTCCTCGGAGGTGCTTTTTGGTCGGAGTAAAGATGATATATCCAAACCCGCAAAAACCTTTGTTCACAAACTGCTAACATTTTCGGCGCAGAATGTGTTATCATATAACAAAATCCATCTTAATTCAACGGAGGATTGCTGTGAAGAAATTATTTTGTTTTATTCTCACGATTGTAATTGCTTTGACGGGTATAATTGCTCATGCCGAAAGCTTTGAAACCGAAAAAAGTGTTCAGATTGAAATAGCCCCTTTTCTCTACAAATCAACGCTTTATCAGATGGAATTCCCCAGCCATCTGTCTTATGAAATCAAAGAACAAAGCGATGCGGGTGATTATACCATATCTCGTGAACTCAACGACCTCGCCTATACCTTTGTCTT
>JAZNBM010000057.1:0-19257 GCA_045587045.1 Acutalibacteraceae bacterium
ATATTTTTCTTAAATATAAAAGTAAAAAAGCCTGCAACGGTAAAACCGATGCAAGCTTATTTTTATTCAGCAAATTCCGCTTTATCAACCGCTTTGCAAACGTACATATCGGTTTCAGCATAAACCTTGCTGCCGAGATTGATGAAATAATCATCATCCGTTCTTTCGCAAAGCATTGCAAAATTCTTGCCGATTTCTTCTTCGATATTTTCCTGTTTGCGAAGTGCAAGGTAATAGAAAGTGAAAGATGAGCCGTCTGATATGTTCTGGAACATTCCGGGAGATTCTTCTTTCAGCTTTTCAAACATTGCGTTGACCGCCTGTGTTGCAAGCATTGAGTGCGGCATGTATTTCTGCAGCGCAACCTGTGCCGAAAAGCTCATAAGTGAACGCAGCTGCACAAGCTCGTTATTCTTAAGCTTTGCGGCATCCTTCGGAAATTCTTCTTCGGGCACGATTTCGGCAAATTTTTCGCCAAGCTTAACAGCCTTTTCCATATTGCCGTTTCGTCTGTATGTATCCGTAAGAGCTGCAAGATGCATCAGGTCACTGCCTGCGCCACCCGTTTTTTTAGGGTGAAAAATCTTAATATCTTCATCATTATTTCTCAAGGCAATTCCCCCCTGCCTTAATTTTGTTGCTTAATTATTCTGCAGCCGCAGCCTTGCGCTTTTTCATTTTTGTTTTATAGCTCATAAGCGCCTTAACTGCAGCATCGGGTGTTTCGCAAGCACCGAGAGAAACGGGCTGTTTTGAATACATACCCATAAACTCTGTGCCGCCGATTGAAAGCAGACCGTGCTCACGTGCGATACCTGCCAGCAAACCAGACTGCTCTGCACTGATTGCAGGGTGCCACACCTCAACACCGTCAAGTCCTTTTGAAACAAGGTCTTTAAGTATTTCAACGTCCTTTTCTGTTGACGGATGGGCAAGCACTGCTATACCGCCTGCCTCGTGAATAGCCTCAATAACCTCTGCAGGCTCGGGATAACCTGCCTTAACAAGAACGTTGTCGGGGCTTTCGGGTGAAAAGAGCTCGTAATAAAGCTCGCCGTAAAGTTTGTCTGTCAGACCGCACTCCATAAGGGCGTGAATAATATGCTGCTCAAAAACTGCCGTTGAGCCTGTTGCGCATTTAAGCACAAGCTCGGGAGTGATGGGATATTTGCGTGCAATTTTAAGAGTCATAAGCTGACTTGCCTTTTTGCGCGCAACTATGTTACGGTGGCAGAGGCCCTCAAGTCTGTCAGGGCTGTCGCTGAGATAGCAAAGCATCTCCACGTTCTTTTCTCTTGCAGAATCATAGCATGAGATTTCAACGCCGGGGATAACTGTTATTCCCCTGCGCTCACCGATAATTTTGCCCCTGACCGTGCCTGCCTGGCAATCGCGGTCTGTGATGGCAATTGTGTTTATTCCTCTTTTCTGAGCAAGCACGATGAGGTCATCAATGCCCATTGAACTGTCAGAAAGTTTTGTATGACAATGCAAATCTCCGCCCATACTCAATTAACCTCTTTCAAAAATTTAAGCAAGGATAACGCATTCACGGCATAGGGTGCCTTTTGAGTGCAAAATATCTCAATATACACTAATTATATATCATCTTGCAGAAATCTTCAAGTGTTTTTTGAGTTTATAGGCATATTTTTTGCCTGTTTTGTATAATTTTAACCCCGTTTTTTGTTGATTTTTCTTATATGAAAAAATTTTTTGTGTTCAAAAATATAATCGCGGCGACTATTGGAAATACTGATATAATATGGTATAATTATAAGATAGTATACAATCAACAGGGGTGATTTTAAGGTGAAAGCGGCAATCGGACTGAGCGGCGGCGTTGACAGCGCCGTGGCGGCATATCTGCTCAAGGAGCAGGGTTACGACGTTACGGGTGTCATTCTGCGCCTAAAGCCGGGTGATGCGGCAGATTCCGACATCGCAGATGCCGCGGCAATCGCAGAAAAGCTCGGCATTGAGCTTAAAATTCTTGACCGCAGAGAGGCATTTGAACAAAAAGTTATCGCACCGTTTATCAGCGAATACCTTGGCGGCAGAACCCCCAACCCCTGTATTGAGTGTAACAAAGAAATAAAGTTCGGCGTTATGCTTGACTATGCGCTCGAAATCGGATGTGACTGTATTGCAACGGGTCACTATGCAAAAATTCAAAACAGCGGTGGCAGATATCTTTTGCACCGTTCAGAAAGTCCGAAAGATCAGAGCTATTTTCTTTTCAGGCTTACACAGGAACAGCTTGCAAAAACAGTTTTTCCGCTTGAGGGTCTCACAAAAGACGAAATCAGAGAAATCGCTCTCAAAGCGGGGCTTCCCGTTGCCAAAAAGGGTGACAGTCAGGAAATATGCTTTGTGCCGAACGATGACTATATTTCTTTTCTCGCATCAAAAAATATCACAAGCCCGAAAGGTAATTTCATTGATAAAAGCGGCAATATTCTGGGCACCCACAACGGCATTATCAACTACACCGTCGGTCAGCGAAAGGGTCTTGGCGCTTTCGGTAAACCGATGTTTGTAAACAGCATAAATGCCGCCGACAACACCGTTATTATCGGCGAAAACGGAACGCAGTATTGCCGCGGTCTGGTTGCCGACAGACTCAACTTTATTGCTTTTGAAAATCTTGTTGAGCCTTTGCGTGCCGACGTTAAAATCCGTTTCAGGGCAAAGGAACAGCCTGCACTTATCTCTCCGCTTGACGGCGGCAGAATACAGATTGTTTTTGATGAGCCCCAGCGTTCCGTAACCCCCGGTCAGAGTGCAGTTATTTACAACGGCAATACGGTTATAGGCGGCGGCAGAATAATTGAACAAATCGATTAATCAAAAACCGTTTCTATAAGCTTTTCGCTTTCTTCGGGTGAATAAACCCAGCGGTCAATATGTCCGCCGTCGATATAATATTTCAGCTTTTCATTGGGATAATCCGCCTGAAAAGCATCAACGATTATCAGCTTTACCTTCATTTTTGAGGGAATTATACTTTTGACATAGACACTTGCGTGGCTTCCTGCCTCAACCCCGTGTGAAAATTCGGCAAGACCTGCCAGATTTGGTGCAAGCTCAACAAAAATTCCGTATTTTTCAACTGAGCGTACAATTCCCGGCACGGTTTCGCCAACCTGCAGGCAGGCTGCGTTTTGCTCCCAAGTGCCAAGAAGCTCCTTATGTGTCAGAGTTATTCTTCCGTTTTCATCAATGCTTTTTACGGCAGTAAAAATTCTGTCACCCGGCATAAATCTTGCGCTCGGATGCGGAATGCGCGAAACAGAAATGCTGTCAATCGGCATCAGCGCACTTATACCGCAGCCGATATCACAAAAAACACCAAAGCCTTCCATATGTGTGACTGTTGCGGGAATTATATCGCCTGTCACAAAATGCGAGATATAATCTCTGACACAGTCCTCCTGCACTTTTCGGCGGCTTAAAACAGCAACCGTTTCGCCGTTTTCACCGCTTTCAAAGCCTGTTATAACAAAAACCACCGGTTTGTTGACCCTCGAAATAAGTGCAATATCCCTCACGGAGCCGTCTTCAATACCGAGAGCACCCTCGTTGCGCGGTATAACCCCTTTCATACAGCCCAAATCAACGTGCAGATTATGCTCCGCATCGCAACGCATAACTCTGCCTTCAAGGATTGCTCCGCTGTGAAAAGCTTCTCTTAAACAGCATTCTCCCGAAAGATACTTTTTGTTTTCCTCGGTCTGAATAATCTGACCTTCGGGTTTATAATTTTTCATTTTATTGACCACCGTTCCGCCTGTGACGGCATATCAACGCCGCCGATGGCATTTTTTTAATAAACTATATGCAGAAATATGCAGACTGTTTACCCCATATTTCAAATTTTTTACTTCTCTGTACTTTTTATAATAAATGTGGTATAATTTATTATTCGGTATCAGACTACCGCGATTAATATTTTTATTGAATTTTTCTTAATTATTTACTGAAAAAGAGGTGCTTCTTATGGATGTCAGAGTCGGTGACAGGCTTCAGATGAAAAAAATCCATCCTTGCGGCTGCAATATTTTTGAAGTGCTGCGTATCGGTGCTGATTTTCGCATAAGATGCAGCCAATGCGGCAGAGAAGTTATGCTCGAAAGAGCTAAAGTAGAAAAAAACATCAAAAAAATTATCCGCGAAGATGAGGAATAATATATGCTCGATAAACTTATAAAAGTTGAAGAACGCTTTGAAGATATAAACAAAAGACTTTGTCAGAGCGACGTTGTGGCGGATATTGCCCAATATAAAAAGCTTATGCAGGAGCTCAAGGTTTTAACCCCGATTGTTGAAAAATACCGTCAGCTCAAGGCGGCGGAATCGGCAATGACAGAGGCAAAGGAAATGCTTGACGCAGGCGGTCTTGACCCCGAATTCCGTGAGCTTTGCCGCGATGAATTTGAAGAATCAAAAGAAAAGGTTGCCATATACAAAGAAGAGCTTAAAATTCTGCTTCTGCCCCGTGACCCCAATGACGATAAAAACGTTATTGTTGAAATCAGAGGCGGCGCAGGCGGAGAAGAGGCTTCGCTTTTTGCAGGCGTACTTTACAGAATGTATTCAATGTATGGCGAAACAAAAGGCTGGAAATCGGAAATTCTCAATGCCAATCCCACGGAGCTTGGCGGCTACAAAGAAATCAGCTTTATGATTGAGGGCGAGGGTGCATATTCACGCTTCAAGTTTGAAAGCGGTGTTCACCGTGTTCAGCGTGTGCCTGAAACCGAAAGTCAGGGCAGAATTCATACCTCAACCGTTACGGTTGCGGTTTTGCCAGAGGCAGAAGAGGTTGATATCGAAATCAACCCCGCCGATTTGCAGATTGACACCTACCGCTCGGGCGGTGCAGGCGGTCAGCACGTAAACAAAACAGAAAGCGCCATCCGCATAACTCACCTGCCTACGGGCACGGTTGTTGAATGTCAGGATGAACGCAGTCAGCATAAAAACAAAGACAGGGCAATGAAAATTCTGCGCTCCAAAATCCTTGAGGCAGAAAGAGAAAAACAGCACGATGCCATTGCAGGCGAGCGCAAAGCGCAGGTCGGCACAGGTGACAGAAGCGAAAGAATCCGCACCTATAACTATCCTCAAGGCAGAGTGAGCGACCACAGAATTAACCTTACCCTATATAAAATCGAAGCCATTCTTAACGGCGACCTTGATGAGGTAATTGATGCCCTTATCACCGCCGATACGGCAGAAAAATTAAAAAGCGAAGAATAAAATGAACACATTAAAACTCAATTCAAAAAATAAAAACGACCTTTCAACGGCTGCCGACATACTCCGAAACGGCGGTCTGGTTGCCATACCCACAGAAACAGTTTACGGCCTTGCGGCAAATGCACTTGATGCCGAAGCGGTCAAAAAAATCTTTATTGCCAAGGGCAGACCAAACGATAATCCGCTGATTGTCCATATTTCTTCTCTTGAAGAAATCCCGCCGCTTGTCAAAGAAATTGACCCCAGATTATATGATCTCGCAGATAAATTCTGGCCCGGTCCGCTGACGGTTATTCTTAAAAAATCCGATGCCGTGCCCGATGAGGTAAGTCCAGGACTTGATACCGTTGCAATCCGTATGCCGCTTCACCCCGATGCAAGAGAAATTATACGTCTTTCGGGCGTACCGCTTGCCGCACCCAGCGCAAATGCTTCGGGTAAACCAAGCCCCACAAGTGTCGGTCACGTTATTGAAGACCTTGACAGCAGGATTGATGCCGCAATTGACGGCGGCGAATGCTCCGTAGGTGTAGAGTCAACGGTCATCACTCTTGTAACACAGCCGCCTACACTCCTTCGTCCCGGCGGAATTACGGTTGAGCAGCTTGAATCGGTGCTTGGCAAAATTGCAGTATCTTCTGCCGTTACAGAAAAACTTAAAGACGGTGAAAAAGCAGAATCCCCCGGTATGAAATATAAGCACTATGCCCCAAAAGCACGCGTTACCATTGTCAGGGGTGATTTTGAAAAATATAAAAGCTTTATGCTTGCGCAAAAAATACCTGCCTGTGCCGTTTGCTTCAGCGGCGAAGGTAAATATTTTGAAAATGCCGTTGAATACGGCGCCGAAAACGACGGTGCTTCACAGGCACACGGTCTTTTTGAGGCTTTGCGTGAGGTCGACGAAAGCGGATGCGAAAACGCCTTTGTACGGTGTCCCTCTGCAGACGGTGTAGGTCTGGCGGTTTATAACAGACTTATCCGCTCCGCCGCTTTCAGAGTGATTAACCTTGAAATCAGCATACCCGTTATCGGTCTTACAGGTCAGACGGGTGCAGGCAAATCAACCGTTTCAAAGCTTCTTGAAAAACACGGTATCTGTAATATCGATGCAGATTTGCTTTCACGCGAAGCTGTTGAAAATCCCGAAGTTATTGCCGCACTTGCAGAGAATTTTGGCGCAGACATCATAGTCAACGGCAAACTTGACCGCCGTGAGCTTGCACGCAGAGCTTTTTCAGACCCTGAAAAACAAAAAAAGCTCAATGCCATTGTGCATCCCGAGGTTACACGCCTTGCACTTGAAGAAATCCATAAGGCAGAAAAACAGGGCGCAAAAGCCGCTCTTGTTGATGCCGCTTTACTGTTTGAAAGCGACCTGACGGCAATCTGCTCTTTCACGGTAAGTGTTGTTGCTGACAAAGAAACACGGCTTGAAAGAATCATAATGCGTGATTCCATCAGCCGTGAGGATGCGCTTATCCGTATGAATGCACAGAAAAGCGAAGAATACTACACCGAAAATGCAGATATAATTATTCGCAATAACGGCGAAGACCTGAATAAAGAAATCAAAAAAATTATTGATAAACTTTAATCCGTACATAATATGAATGAAAGGATGATTTAAATGTGTGATAAAACTCCTGCAGAAGCTCTTAAAGAAGAACTTTTTTATTCACCCGAGCACGCCGCTTATAACTGCGGTGACGACGAAATAAAGGTTGCCGACAATTTCTGCATAGGCTATGCTGAATTCCTTGACAGATGCAAAACCGAGCGCGAAGCAGTTGAATTTACAAAAGCTCTTGCCGAGTCAGAAGGATTTAAACCCTTTGACCCTGCCGCAGATTATAAGGCAGGCGACAAGGTATATTATGAAAACCGCAAAAAAGCACTTATCCTCTGCGTTTTCGGCACAGAAAGTCTTGCAAAGGGTGCAAAAATCGTTGCATCCCACGTGGATTCTCCCCGTCTTGACCTCAAACCCAATCCGCTTTATGAAGACAGTGAGCTTGCTCTGCTCAAAACTCACTATTACGGCGGAATCAAAAAATATCAGTGGACGGCAATTCCCCTTGCTCTTCACGGTGTTATCTGCAAGAAAAACGGCGAAACCGTTAATGTTTGCCTCGGTGAAGACGACGGTGACCCCAGATTTGTTGTGACAGACCTTCTTCCCCACCTTGATAAAAAACAGGCTGCCAAACCGCTTGAGGAAGCGATTCTCGGCGAAAATCTTAACGTGCTTATCGGCAGCCGACCCTTTGGCAACGATAAGGGCAGCGAAATGGTCAAGCTCAACATTATGAAGCTTCTCAATGAAAAATACGGTATTGTTGAAGCTGATTTTCTTTCAGCAGAGCTTGAGGTTGTACCTGCATTCAGATCCTGCGATATCGGTCTTGACCGCAGTATGATAGGTGCTTACGGTCACGATGACAGAGTTTGCGCTTATCCCTCAATCATGGCGGCACTTGCTGTTAAAAATCCTGTTTACACAACCGTTTCGGTTATCACAGATAAGGAAGAAACAGGTTCAGACGGCAACACAGGTCTTAATTCCGCTTATCTTAAGCATTTCATTGAAGATATTGCAAAGCTTCAGGGACTTGACGGCAGAGACGTTTTGCGTGCGAGCGAATGCCTTTCCGCCGATGTAAACGCAGGTTTCGACCCGATTTACCCCTCTGTTCATGATAAACTCAATGCGGCATTCATCAACAAGGGCATTGTTGTTACAAAATATACAGGCTCCAGAGGCAAGGGAAGCACAAACGACGCTCACGCAGAGTTTATGGCAAAAATTCGCAGCATCTTTGACGGTGCAGACGTTGCGTGGCAGACAGGTGAACTCGGCAAGGTTGACGAAGGCGGCGGCGGAACAGTTGCCAAATATATTGCCAACCTCGGCGTTGAAGTTGTTGACGTTGGTGTTCCCGTGCTTTCAATGCACGCACCTTTTGAGGTTGTTTCAAAGCTTGACGTTTATATGGCATTCAAAGGATTCAAAGCTTTCCTTGAACAGAAATAAATTCGGCTGAAAAACAGATGTCAAAACGCTTTTTGATTGTTTTTAGGTAAATGTTTACAGTTTGTTCATAATTTAACAACAATAAGAGCATAACTATCCAATATTATACACATATACACTATATGTGTTTTGTTTTGACATCTTCTTTTTTCATTTTTATTTTCTCTTTCCCCAACGCACTGCCGAATGCTGCACACATTCGGCAGTGCTCTTTTTATACAGAAATCAAGGGGGTATATTTATGAATATCCGCAATCTTCAGCAGACACTTACAAGGGGCGAAGCTTATATCGTTTCTTCACCCGAAAACCGCCGTTATCTGACAGGCTTCAGCTCGTCTGACGGTTATCTTATAGTCACTGCTTGCGAAGCTGTTTTTCTGACAGACAGCAGATACATTGAGGCGGCTGAAAAAACCGTTAAAGGTTGCAGTGAAATTGTGCGGCTTAATTCTCTTTCGTCACAGCTTCCCATGCACATTGAAAAACTCGGAATCACAAAGCTTTTTACCGAAAGTGCAAGGTTGACGGTTGAGGAATTTAACCGCATATCGAAAATTGCTGACTGTCCCGTTTCGGCTGAAAAAACTGACGGCGCAATAAATTCTCTGCGCCGCAAGAAAAACGAAGAAGAAAAAAACTGCATATTAAAAGCACAGGCAATTGCAGAAAAAGCATTTGAGCATATTCTCACATTTATTTCAACTGATAAAACAGAAAAGGAAATCGCTCTTGAGCTTGATTTCTTTATGCTCAAAAACGGTGCTGAAGCAATTTCGTTTGAAACAATTGCCGTGAGCGGTGCAAACTCTTCAATGCCGCACGGTGTGCCGTCCGATAAAAAGATTGAAAACGGCGATTTCATAACAATGGATTACGGCGCTGTCATTAACGGTTATCACAGTGATATGACACGCACCGTTGCAGTAGGCTCAGTGAGCACAAAACAGGCAGAAATATATGAAACCGTGCTCAAGGCACAGCTTGCTTCGCTTTCAACACTTAAAGACGGCATAAGCGGATTTGAAGCAGACAAAGCAGCAAGAGATATCATATCAGATGCTGGCTACGGCGAATTTTTCGGTCACGGCACAGGTCACGGTGTGGGAATTGAGATTCATGAGGCTCCCCGCCTTTCATTCAAAACCGATTCCGTGCTTACAGAAGGTGATGTTGTTACGGTTGAGCCCGGTATCTATCTGCCGGGTGAATTCGGTGTGCGCATTGAAGATATGGCATACATCACCTCAAACGGATATGAAAATCTTACCAAATCACCTAAAAATCTTATAATAATATAGTATTATATATTTTTATTAATAAAAAAGACTTGAAAAATTATTGCATATAGTATAAAATAACTGTGAAAACATATAAACTATAATAAGGAGAAATATTTTATGGTATCAGCAGGCGATTTCAGAAACGGCGTAACCTTCGAAATGGAAGGCCAGGTTTATCAGATTATCGAATTCCAGCACGTTAAGCCCGGTAAAGGCGCTGCTTTCGTAAGAACCAAAATCAGAAACGTTATCGGCGGTGCAGTTGTTGAACGTACATTCAACCCCACTGATAAGTTCCCCACAGCTTACATTGAAAGAAAAGAAATGGAATATTCATACGAAGACGGCGGTCTCTACTACTTCATGGACCCCGAAACCTATGATATGGTACCCATCGGTCAGGACACTCTTCCCGACAACTTCAAGTTCGTTAAAGAAAACGAAACTTGCCGCGTTCTTTCCTATAAGGGCAGCGTTTTCGGCGTTGAACCCCCCACAACCGTTACTCTTCAGGTAACAAAGACTGACCCCGGCTTTGCAGGCAACACAGCTACAAACGCAACAAAGCCCGCAACTGTTGAAACAGGCGCCGAGGTTAAGGTTCCTCTCTTCATCGATGAGGGCGAAATGATTATGATTGACACACGCACAGGCGAATATCTCAGCCGCGCATAAGTCTAATTAAATATTTTTTTGGAGGACAAAGAAATGACTCTGACTGAAAAAGTTGCTTATCTCAAAGGTCTTGCAGAAGGTCTTGCACTTGACGAAAGCAAGCCCGAAATCAAAGTTATCAATGCTATGATTGATATCCTTGACGATCTTGCACTCACCGTTGCTGACCTTGAAGACGGTATGGATCTCATCACAGAGCAGCTTGACGCTGTTGACGAAGACCTTGACGAACTTGAGAGCTTCGTTTATGAAGAACTTGATGACGATGATTGCTGCTGCGACGATTGCTATGACGACGAAGAAGGTTTCTACGATGTAGAATGCCCCAATTGCGGCGAAGTTATCGGTTTTGATGATGAAACACTTGATGAAGGCAGCATTGAATGCCCCAGCTGCGGCGAACTCCTTGAGTTTGATTTCGACTGCGACTGTGACGATTGCGACGATTGCTGCGAAGACTGATCACAAAAAATTAACGGGTGGAATTAATCCACCCGTTTTTTTTATTCATTATTACAGATTGCTTATGCTGTCAACGTAGCCAGTTCTCTTTTGAAGTGTTGTTGACGAAATCTGGGCAATATAAACCTTATCTTTGCCGTTTTTATCTCGGCAAACAATAAAGCTTTTTGGCAAATCATAGCAAACGTTTTCAACTATGCCTGCTTTTTCTGCCATAGCAAGATAATTTCTGGTATTTTTTGAAACGGTTGTTGTATCAAGGTCAAAAATACCGATAATATCGTCAAAATTTATTACCTTGTCCATACCTAAATGAAGATACATTTTTTTTACCCCATTTCGCTAATTTTACCCTCTTTAATTTCAAACGCCTTACCTTTTTTGGAGCGAAGAAGCTGTGAAGGGTCGCAACAGGTTATAAATACCTGCCAGTTATCAAGATAATTCAGAATAAACGTCTGTCTGCCCTCATCAAGCTCACTCATAACGTCATCAAGCAAAACAACGGGACATTCGCCTGTAATTTTTTCAATGATTGATGCTTCACCAAGCTTGAGTGCAAGTGCACAAGACCTCTGCTGACCCTGTGAGCCGTAAATTCTGGCATCTTTTCCGTTAAGGATCAACACAATATCGTCGGTATGAGGACCTGCGTTTGTATAAAGCCTTTTAAAATCGGCTTCTCTTGATTTTGCTATATTTTCCTTAAGCTTTTCCTTTATTTCTGATTCAGAAATATTTTCTTTTGAAAAATCATAGTAAAACGAAAAATCTTCTTTGCCCGAACTTATACCTTTATAAATTTCACCCGAAAGCTCATTAAGCTGCTCAATATAATCGAGCCTGTATTTAATAATTTTTGCGCCAAGTGAAGCCAGTTCTTCGTCCCACGGTTCAAAATACATCAGGTCAAACTTTTTTTCGGCATATTTTTTAATCAAAGCATTTCTCTGGTCAAGCACACGCAGATAACGTGACATTATAACCGCATAATTCGGCTTTATGAGGCTTAATGCAATATCAAGCATCTTACGTCTTTCAGAAGGTCCGTCCTGAACAATTCCGAGAGTATTCGGCGAAAATACAACGGCAAAAAATTTACCCATCATAACTCGCGGTGATTCCTCTTTAACACCGTTAAGCTCAATTTCTTTTCGCTTGCCTATTTTCATAACAGAATTCTGTTCTCGTTGCTGTGAATAAAAAACAGTTTCAATTTCAGCCTCATCTTCGCCCTGCTTTATAAGCTGGGCGTTTTTTCTTGCTCTGAAGCTGTAAAAACCCGTCATCATCCAGATGCTTTCAATAAGATTCGTTTTGCCCTGACCGTTTTCACCGTAAATAACGTTCATTTCAGGATGAGGAGTAAACTCAATTTCATCAATATTCCGGAACTTTTTTGCGGAATGGAAGCTTATTATCAAATTTTTTCACCATTCCTTTCCAAAAACTGAACACGGGCGATTAAAAATAACCGCCCGATATCTTAATCTACAATATAAATAACTCTTTCAAACTCTGCGGTGTCGCCCTTGCGGAGCTTTTTGCCGCGCATTGTGCAAACCTCGCCGTTTACCTTGACCTCGCCTTCCTGAATAACGATTTTTGCGTGACCGCCCGACTGAACGGCATCATTCATTTTAAGAAAAGCATCAAGTCTGATAAAATCCGTGTCGATCTTTTTTGTTATTTTCTGTTTTTCTGCAACTTTTACTTTAATTCTCATTTTTCAGCCTCACGGGAAGAATAAGGAATATAAACTCATCGCCTTCGGGAGGTACGATAAGAATGGGAGCAATTGCACCGTTAAGCATAATTCTGACCTCATCGGTGTCACAAACCTTGAGTGCGTCAAGCATATACTTATTATTAAAACCGATTGTGCAGCTGTCACCCTCAATTTTTGCAGGAATCTTATCATTGGCAGTACCGAGAGAGGTGATGCTTGAAATCTTAATCATATTATCGCTGAAAATACATTTAACAGGGCTCTTTATCTTATCTGTGATAATAAGAGAAGTTCTGTCAATACTGTCAATCAGGCTCTTTGTGTCAACGTTGATTACTGTTTTTGTAGATGAAGGAATAGCGGCTTTGTAATTAAGAAATTCACCGTCAAGAAGACGTGAAATAACGCTGTAGCCGTTAACGTCAAAAATAATATGTCTCTTGCCTACCTCAACTGTTACGGGATCTTCATTTGCATTCATAAGCTTAACAACTTCGGAAAGAGTTTTTGCAGGAACAACAAATGAAAGATTTTCGCCCGAATAATTAATCTTTTCATTTCTGATTGCAAGGCGCACACCGTCAACAGCAATAAGACGAAGATGATTTTCCTCAATTTCAAACTTAATGCCTGTGTGTACAATCTTGCTGTCTTTTATTGCGGCAGAAAAAATGGTTTTTCTGACCATATCCTTAAGTGTGTTTTCATCAACGTCAATCTGATATCCGCCTGTAACTGAAGGAAGTTCAGGATATTCTTCTGATGAAATGCCGATAAGTGTAGATTCAAATTCACCGCTTGCGATGGAGGCAATATGTCTTGAATCACTGTCAATGCTTACAGTGCTTTCGGGCAGCTTGCGAAGAGTTTCGCTAAACATATGGGCGTTAAGCACAAGCTCGCCTTCTTCTTCTACTCTAGCCGCAATAACGGTTTTAATGCCCATTTCAAGGTCATAGCCTGTGAGAGTGAGCATACCGTCCTTTGCAACCATAAGAATGCCTTCGATTGCAGGGATAGCCGTTTTTGTTGAAGCAGCTCTGGAAACATTCTGACAAGCTTCGGAAAGCTCAATCGAATTACAAATTACTTTCATTTTTATGCCTCCTGAAGTTTTACACCGTTCACAGAGAGTGAGCGGATAATAATTTGAAATAAAGGTTTGATTTATCTTTATTAAGTTATTTCATATCATAATTAATAGTAGTAACAGTAGTGTGCGTTAAAATATGGAATAACTCTGCAAAGCGTTGAGATACAACGGATTTGCAATTATTTTGTTTTACACTTGAAGGTGGAAAACCTTCGGTTATTAACCTGACAAATTTTTACAAAGTTAATATGTGGAAAACCGAAATGTGGAAAAGTATAATTATGTGGAAAACTTTTTAAGTGAATAATAAAAAAATTATAGTGAAAAGTTAAGAAAAGGCTGCGCCTTTGACTGATTCTTATAAATTAATTGAAAATCGTGTGTAGGTAAAGTTCACCTGAAACTATTCAATATTAACTATCAGCTATTCACTGATTAAAGCTCTTTTCTGCCTTCCATAGCTCTGATGAGAGTAAATTCATCAGCATATTCAAGGTCGGCGCCGACAGGTACACCGTAAGCAAGTCGGCTTACGCTTATACCGAGCGGTTTAATAAGCCTTGAAATATACATTGAAGTTGCTTCGCCCTCAACAGTGGGATTTGTTGCCATAATGACTTCTTTGACAGAATCGTCACCAAGGCGCATTATAAGCTCTTTTATGCAGATATCTTCGGGATTTATATCGTTCATCGGAGAAATAACACCGTGAAGCACATGATAAAGACCGTTGAATTCGTGAGTACGTTCAATTGCGATAACGTCTCTGGGGTCTTCAACAACGCATATGACCGATTTGTCTCTTGATTTTGAGTTGCAGACGGAACAAACGGTACCGTCTGTTAAGTTGCAGCAAATTTCACAGCGCTTGATGGAGCTTCTTGCTTTTTCGATGGTTTCCGTAAAAGCTTTTGCATCTGCATCACTCATTGAAAGAATGTGAAATGCAAGTCTCTGCGCACTCTTTTTGCCAACCGAAGGAAGCTTTGCAAACTGCTCAATCAGCTTATCAAGCGAAGGAGTAAAGCCGCTCATTAAAGCAGACCGGGAATGGAAAGACCGCCTTTAGCCTTTTCCATGCCTTTTTCCATAGCTTCGTTTGCCTTGCGTATGCTTTCATTGAAAGCGGAAATAATGAGGTCCTGAAGCATTTCGATATCTTCGGGGTCAACAATTTCGGGCTTAAGATTAACTGCGGTAACTTCGTGAGCACCGTTTACAATAACTTCAACCGCGCCGCCGCCAACGGAAGAAGAAAATTCTGTTGCTTCAACTTCCTGCTGGATTCTCTGCATATTTTCCTGCATTTCCTGAATTTTTTTCATCATATTGCCGCCCTGGGGAGCATTGGGGATTCTTGCTTTCATCGTATATTCCTCCGTAATCAATTATTATTGAAACTTTTTATTTTATTTTTTAAATTTTCAAGCGGATTGGTTTCAGCTTTCGGTTTTTCTGAATTTGAAACAGCGATCTTCATTTTCTGACCCAGAACGTCATAAATAGCTCTTGAAAGCTCTCTTGAATGGGTATCTGTGCAGATAAAATCGAAAAGTGTCGGGTTACTTGAATTGATTATTACCCTGCCGTTTTTGATAACAGCTGTTGAGTCAGCCATAATTCCGAAAAGCGGAATATCATATTTTTTGAGTGCTTCAAGCACGTCTGACCAGTTATAAAAAGGTCCGTCGTCAATGGGCGATGCTGTTTCAGCAGGAGGCTCGGGAAGCTTTTCTTCCGCTCTTTCTTCCTGTTTTGCAGTTTCGGTTTTTACGGGTGCCGCCTGCGGTGCGTCAGTAGCTTGTGGCGGAGCGGATTTTTGTGAAACTTCAGCAGTTTTTTTTGTTGCAAGAAGATTGATTTTGTTTTCAAGGAAAGCAATTCTTTCTTCAAGCTCTTCATTTCCGCCGCCTGCCGCAACAGGTGAGCACATTTTTATGACTGCCGCTTCCAGCTGAATTTTTTTATTTACGGCATTTTTGATATTTACCGCAGCTTTTTCTAAAATTTCAATGCAACTGAGAATTTTTGAAAGCTTGAGCTCGGAAGCTCTTGCTTTTATTTTTTCAAGCTCGTCTTTTGAGCAGACAATCAATCCTTCACATTCTTTGACGGTTTTTGCAACCATAAGATTTCTGAAATGGAGTGTAAGCTCTGTGCAGAGTGAGTCAATGTCACAGGATTCGTTATGAAGCTTTGAAACAAGTTTAAGTGCCGACGTAAAATCGCTTTTTGCAACGTATTCTGAAAATGAGAAAAGATGAACGGTGCCTGCAATACCTGCAGCGGCGCTAACAGCATCTTCATCTATGTTGTTACCCATTGCAAAACAGCGGTCAAGCAGTGAAAGTGCATCTCTCATACCGCCGTCAGCAATTCGGGCGATCAGAGCAGCCGCATTTTCTGTGAGAGTTACGTTTTCATTTTCTGCAACGTAAACAAGTCTTGCAGTGATATCTTCAGGTGAAATACGTTTAAAATCAAATCTCTGGCAACGGGAAAGAATTGTTGCAGGGAGTTTATGTATTTCTGTTGTTGCAAGAATAAAAATAACGTGTGAGGGAGGCTCTTCAAGTGTTTTGAGAAGAGCATTGAATGCTCCGATTGAGAGCATATGAACTTCGTCGATTATATAAACTCTGTATTTTGCGTTTACGGGTGTGAAATTTGCCTCTTCACGCAAATCGCGGATATTATCAACGCCGTTATTACTTGCGGCATCGATTTCAATAACGTCAAGAATTGAACCGTTTTCTATTCCTTTGCAGATTTCGCATTCGTTGCAGGGGTTGCCGTCAACGGGATTAAGGCAGTTTACCGCTTTTGAAAGAATTTTTGCGCAGGTGGTTTTGCCTGTACCTCTTGAACCTGTGAAAAGATAGGCGTGAGAAATTCTGCCGCTTTCAAGCTGGCTCTGAAGAGTTCTTGTAACGTGGGGCTGACCGTAAACGTCACTAAAGGATTTTGGTCTCCATTTTCTGTATAAAGCCTGATACATTCTTTTCACTCCTTTTTAAAAAAAGAGAGCTTTGTCTTGGTCATATGGCGGCAGGCAGACTGTGGCGCACAAAATTGTCCGCTTAATGCTGCTCGGTTCACCCGCCTGACATGGTTCACGGTATCCTGTCGCACAGGACCCACACGCCACATGACCAAAATAAAGCTCTTGTCTGCTTTTATTCAGCTTACCAATATATTATATATTATTTTTTAAATAATATCAAGTGCATTTTTTGGTTTTATAGCCTATTTTTGAAAAATAACAATAAAAAACAAGCTGTTTTTTTCACGTTTCTGTTTAATTCCGAATATCCTGCTAATAACGGTAACACAGGAGGTAAGATTATGAATCAGGCATATTTTCTCGGCTCAAGTGCCGGAAACGGATTTTTTTCATTGTTCAATCAGTTGACGCCGAAAATTGAAGGACAGTTTACCTACCTTATCAAAGGCGGACCGGGTACCGGAAAATCGTCTTTTATGAAGAAAATTGCAGATGAAATAGAAGCAAAAGATATTGGGTGTGAAAGAATTTTCTGCTCATCGGACCCTGATTCACTTGACGGCATTATAATTCCGTCGCTCAGGGTTTCTGTTGCCGATGCAACGTCGCCGCATATGCTTGACCCCATTTACCCCGGTGCAATGTCTGAAATAATTAATCTCGGCGAATGCTGGTATAAGCAAAAGCTGCGTGAAAAAAGTGAAAAAATAATTGAATTGACCGACGAAAACGGTGCTTGTCATCGCAGATGCCGCAGATTTATTGAGTCCGCCTTTTCAATTTACGGTGACGGCGAAAAAATTTGCCGTGACTATACCGATAAACGCAGACTTGAGCGCTATGCCGCGAGAATTGCCGCAAGATATTTTAAAAAACCCTGCGGCAGAATAGGTTTTGAAAAGCTTCGTCTGTTTGATGCAATTACGCCGAAAGGTTATTATTTTCTTAATCAGACAGCCGATTTACTTTGCGATAAAAAGATTGTTTTTGAGGACGATTTCGGTGTTGCAGCTTCAGTGATTATTTCCGAAATCCGCACATATGCACTTGCTTCGGGATTTGACGTTATATCAAGTCCGTTTATTGCAAATGAAAAAAAGCTCCGTCACGTTATCATACCTGAAGTGAGTCTCGGTTTCTTTACAAAAGACCGATTCTGCTCCCCTGACCCTGAAAATGCAAAATTCATTTCACTCAGAAGGTTTTATGATTCCGATGGCATCAGAAACAACAAGGCTAAACTGAATTTTGCCAAAAAAGCATCAAAAGAGCTTATTGAAGAGGCATTTTCTACCCTTAAAACGGCAAAATCCGTTCATGATGAGCTGGAAAAAATCTATATAGAAGCGATGGATTTTGAAAAGGTTGAAGAAATCCGCAAAAGCATTTCAAAACGTATATGGGAAAGCGAATGGTATCCCGAAGAATGAGTAAAACCCGTGTACTTTATCGGTACACGGGTAATTTTATTATAAGTCTTTCTTTTTAAAATTAAATGCGGCGCTCACGGCAACAAGACCGATGACGGTGATTATTGTTTCAATAAGCATATATGAGCCGTTATAAGTAAATGAATAAATACCGACAAGCATATTTTCAGGTGCATATCCGCTCCAGATTGTAACGCCGCTGATAAAATGGCAGATAAATCTGATAATGCAAACCGTAATTCCGCCTGTAATAAGAGCAGCAGTCTGATTTTTGATTTTTTTCTTAAAAACTCCGCCAAGACCGAGGCAGCCGAATGCAACCAGATAATCGGCAAAGGCAACAATCAGCCAAGCCGCAATTCCTGTTACGTAGGCAAAATTTTTAAAGCCCATCAGCATTTCAAAAATTGCAAGACCTGTTGAAGCAATCATACCGTATTTCAGACCGTGACGGTATGAAACAATGATAATCGGTACCTGACCGAAAAGGCTGAAACCGCCGCCGTAAGCATATGGCCACGGAATCATGTCGGAAACCGCAAACAAAGCTATTGAAAGCGCAAGCATTATTGCACTTTCTGCCAGAGCGTGAGTTTTGCTGAATTTTTTTTGCACGAGTATCCTTCCTTTCTTTTTGCGTTATGCCGCATATTATAAAGGAGTTTGCATATGTCAAACAAAAACGCCCGGCGCGAAAAACACCGGGCGTGAAAAATATGCACTGAGCCTTTTTCCTACGCCCGCATTATCGGGATCAGGTTTAAGGGTATAATCTCAGCCGACTTTTGTCAGCACCCCTGATGTAACCGTAGCTTGAAATATGATTGTAATTCTTAACGGTTACAATGGCATTTGATTTTTGGATTATATTACTCTTTTTTTGCTTTTTCAAGAGCTGCTTTACCTTCGGGAGTATCACGGTAAAACTGTGTTTTGGGATTCGGATGCTTTGTTGAATTCCAAAGCTCCTCTGCGACAGGTTTCCAGGCGGCTGCAAATTTATCGCATCTTGAGCAAAGAATTTCTGCACTTTCGGGAGCGATAAGGTCTGTTGACTCAGCACCTGTTTCCGCAATCATTTTGCGCAGGCAGTCGGGATTTTCAAGCATCGGGCAGGGTCTTAAGTGGTTATCGTTGAAAGGCTGATTATGGTAATATGCCTGGAAAAGCGGTCTTTTGAGTGCTTCAAGCAGAGTATGCGTTCTGATGTTGGAATCCGAATAATGAATGAACACGCAGGGTTCCATATCGCCTTCGGAGTTGATGTGAAAATAGTTTCTGCCGCC
>JAZNBM010000058.1:0-39542 GCA_045587045.1 Acutalibacteraceae bacterium
CAAAATTTATTGTAATTAATATAAAAAATTTAAAAATAAATATTTACAAAGTAATTTTTTTATATTATAATTTAGTTGTAAAATTTTGAAAGGAGATAATACAATGCCTGAATTCACTTATGAAATTGTTGAATCCGTAGCTGTTCTTTCCGAAAACCCCAAGGGTTGGACAAAAGAGCTCAACCTCATCAGCTGGAACGGTAGAGACCCCAAATACGATATTCGTGAATGGGCTCCCGACCACGAAAAAATGGGCAAGGGCGTTACATTAAGCAAGGATGAAATGGCTGCTCTTATTGAAGCTGTTAAAGACATTAAATAAGTTGCGTCTCCTGTTCAAATTATCAAACAAATATGCGCCACGGTTTTCCGTGGCGTATTTGACTTTTTGTCAACTTCCTTCAAAAAGGAGGCTATAATTATATGGACAAACAATCGCAGAACACGACAAACAGACAGATAAACGAATTCAAAGTTCAGGACAGACGTTACGTTGGCACTAAAGAAACAGTTGCCTACCTGCTCAACGACTTTTCAAACGCATTCAACATTGGTCAGTTCACTGACCGCTTTATTTGGGATGTTGTTAAAATTGATTTCCGAACCAACGCAGTTGTCAGTATGTTTACAGGTATCTGGGACGTTATAAATGACCCGATTATTGCCGCTCTCGTTGACAAAACAAGAACACGTTGGGGCAAATTCAGACCTTATATGCTGACCTTCCAGATTCCGATGACCCTAATCGGTGCATTCTATTGGTTGATTCCGTTTTTCTTTCCCGGTACGTCAAGCACCTATCTTCCGAAACTGATTTATTTCTTTGCCTTTAACGTCATTAACGAAACAGGCGGTACTTTTACAAGCATAGCCAAGGCGGGATATATGACAACCATAACACCCCATCCGAATGAACGAGCGCGGCTGATTACAATGGCTGAGTTGCTGACGGGTTACATGGGTGAGGATATGCCAAACTATATAATGGGCGTGCTCATCGACCTTATAAACAATAACGTTCTCAAATGGAAATTGCAGAACGTTTTCCTTGCAATGGGTCTGGGCACAAGCATAATCTCATCTGCCTTCACACTCTATTTTTTCATCGTTTCAAAAGAAAGAGTAATGCAATCCGTTGAAGCACCGAGTGTCAAACAAGGTCTTAAAGCCGTTATAAACAATTACCCTGTTTTGCTTATTACAATCTCGGACTTCCTTGGTGGCTTCAGTGTAAGCGGCAGTAACACAAACTACTTCATTGACGTACTCGGTTCAGCTTCGTTGCTGACCATAGCAAACTTCCCTTCCGGTCTCAACGGAAGCATAAGTTACGGTTTTGTCAAACCTATCAGAGAACGTTTTTCATCAAAAGCAATCTGGGTATTCGAAGATTTATATACCCGATTCTGGTACCTTGCTCTGTTTGCAATCGGTTCGATTGGCGGAAACTATAAGAAACCGATTCTGATGACCGTTTTATTCGGTGTTCAAGCATGGTTTGACAAATGGGCATTCGGCATCAGAAAAGTTGTCAAAGCTGAACTTTATAATGAAGCTATGGACTACTGCGAATGGAAAAACGGTTACAGGGTTGAAGCAACAATAGGTGTCGCACGTAATCTTATCACTAAACTTCAAACGCTGTTTATGAACTCAGCCAAAAACCTGATTCTTGAAGGAATAGGCTATAAACAAGGTATGAAAATCGGCACACAAACAGACACTACCAAATGGTGGCTCTTTGCTCTCTGTACAGGTATTCCGCAAATAACCGGTATTCTTGCAGTAATTCCTAAATTCCTTTATCCCCTTTCAGGCAAGATGCGTGACCAGATGTATTCGGAATTAATGATACGCAGACAGGAATTACAAAAGACTGTAAACGAAGAAAGCAACAACATAACTATTAAAATTTCAGAAAGTATGTAATTAATTCGCTTTTCCTCTTGAATTTTATCACTCATTGTGATAGAGTTTTGTGAGTTGAAAGGATATGACGCACATGAACCAGAAACCCTTAAAAACAATTATAGTTGGCGGCGGTCACCGCAGCCTTACTTATGCTCAACTGGCAGAACTTGAGAGCGATAAAATGGAGATAGTCGGTGTTGCTGACCCCGATATTAACCGTAGAAAAACAATTGCCAAAAGATTCAATATTCCCAAAGATAAATGCTTCGAGTCCGCAGAAGAGCTTGCAAAGGCTCCAAAATTTGCAGATGCAGTCATCAACGGCACAATGGACCATATACATATTGAAACAACCGTTCCCCTGCTTAAAGCAGGTTATGACGTGTTACTCGAAAAACCTTTTGCCGTTAATGAAGCGGAAGCACGCGAGCTTGTTGAAACAGCTAACAAATTCGGCAGAAAAGTTATGGTATGCTTCGTTCTGCGTTATGCTCCGTTTTATAAGAAAATCAAAGACATAATCCTTTCAGGCGAAATCGGAAAAATCGTCAGCATTCAGACCTGCGAATATGTCAGCTATCACCATATGTCCACCAGTCACGTCAGAGGTAAATGGAACAACTCCGACAAGTGCCACAGTTCAATGCTGCTTGCAAAATGCTGCCATGACCTTGATATTATGATGTGGCTTATGAGCGAAACAAAGCCTTCGTACATTTCCAGTTTCGGCAGTAATATGCAATTCGTCAGAGAAAATGCACCTGCTGATTCAGGCACAAGATGCCTTGTGGACTGTCCGAGGGTTGACGAGTGCCTTTATTCGGCAAAACGTCTTTATATTGACCACCCTGACAGATGGTCCTTCTATGTGTGGGATGCACTTGAAAACATTGAGAACCCCACCATTGAAGATAAAATCGCCCTTCTTAAAACAAGTCCCTACGGCGTTTGTGCTTTCAAGAGCGACAACAACGTTGTTGACCACCAGAGCGTAAATGTAATGTTTGAAAGCGGTGCAACGGGCACGCACACAATGGTTGGCGGTACAAGTTACGGCACAAGGACAATCTTTATTTCAGGCACAAAGGGTGTTATAAGCGGAGATTTTGAAAAAGGCGAATTCACCGTTTCACTCATTGACCCGCGACCCGGTTGTGAGCACGCGGACACCATTTATGATTTAAAGGTTGACAATGACACTCACGGCGGCGGCGATCTTGACCTTGTCAGAGATTTTGTTGCATATTGCAGAAACGAAAAAACAACGGTTTCCTGCACAGATATAAATGATTCACTTTCAGGTCATCTCGCTGTGTTCCTGGCTGACCGTTCAAGAGAAAACAACGGTCTACCCGAAAAAGTTATATTATAAAAGCTGTCACCCCACACCGATTAGTGTGGGGTGAATTTTTATGTGTATTATATAGCAATTATTTAATAAGTTTATCAACGTCTTTGAGTTTTATGATTTTGGAAACAACGTAAGTTTTATAGCCGCCATCTGCTTTCTTTTCGCCGAATGCGCCATAGGTTGAAGTTACGATTGTGTCATCGGGAAAAACAACGTTGCCGCAGTAACCTGTGTCTGCGTTTGCAGAAAGAGCAGGTCTCGTCTGATTTTCAAGATACGTATGTGCAAGCTTGATTCTGTATTGACCCTGTGAGCCGTTCTTAAGGTCATCATATGTACCTACCCAGGCAACCCAACCTTCGCTGAACCAGATTGAACTCTCATCTTCAGAAAACTTTTTAATTTTCTTCTTACCTCTTTCAATCGATCTGAAGGTAATGAAAAGTCTGCCGTCTGAAGTATAGTCAGCCTTGTGTCTTTCACCGTTGAGTGCAGAAGGAACAAATACAGGCTTTGACCAGGTTTTACCTTCATCTTTTGAAAAAGAAAGCAAAGAATTGTAGCGCTTATTGTTGCTTCTTGCAATAAGGCAAAGTTCATCACCCTGCCCCTTATCCGAACGCACAACCTCAACTTCGCACATATTAGCCTTCTTTTCTATTGCTCTGTGTGCGGCAAAGTAAGGTACAGGATCGCTCCAGACAGGTTTGCCGTCAACAAAAGAAAGAATTGTTTTATAGTTTACAAAACTCGCATCGTGGAAGAATCCCATCCACTTATCAACAAACTTGCCATTCTCTTTGAGTCTTGTAAGCGAAGCCATAGCAACCGTAGGAATAACCGTTACTGCATCTTTTTTGGAAAAAACAAGTTCAAACTCGCTCCATGTCTTTCCCTCATCGTCAGAAAGTGAGAAATTGAATCCGCCAATTGTACCCTTACCGTCGTGCCAATTGGGGTTACCTGACGTGAGAAGAATCTTATCGGGTGTACCGTCAGCAAACTCAAGACGGTATACTGTGGGAGTTTCTCTGGAAGTCTCCCAAGATTTGGGTTGATTTTCGATTGTATAGGGATATGTAAGTCCGCCATCACGGCTTATACGGCTTCTGATAGCACCTTTTCCATGCGCAGAAGGATAAACATCAAGAATACTGCCATCCTTAAGCAAAACGGCATCAGGGTGGCCTATATAGTCAAGGCCGTTATCAATCACAGTAAAGTCATAGAGATATTTAAGGTCGTCAGGTGTTTCAAAAGGCATTACGTCAAGCCTGACTAGAGGAATATCATATTCCCCTGCTCCGTTACCAAAACAGAATTTGTTTTTAATTCTTTCAAACATCTCAAACTGTCCTCACTCTATAAATTTTAACACCGTGTGCGTTGACGTTTGATTCAATTAAATCTGTCGTTTCAAACTCTTCTCCGCTCCAGAGTTCTTTAACCAAATAACGCTCTGCGGGAGCAGTGGTAATACAATCTCTTGACAATGCTTCGCTTACAGCAAATTTCATTTCTGTGGATGAATTCGCTTTATTAAAGAAGCAAAGAGCAAATCCGCCGTCTGCAAGAGGCTTAACAAGAATGTCCTCTGCACCATTTGTTCTGATTCGTTTGCACTGAATGCCGAGCGGATCCTGGTCGATTGCAATGATATCTTTATTTGTCAATATCTGATATGTTCTGTTGTCATAATCAATTGAACCGTCCGAAAGAATAAAATCACGGATATCATTACCAAGAATGAGCGGAGCAGCCATCATACACCAGAGTGTAAAATGTGATTTATTTTCATCATAGGTAAGATTGCCGTTGCCGACTTCAAGCATATCAGGATCGTTCCAAGCGCCTGCACGGGCGTATTTATCAAGAATAACGTTGAATTCGTAAATCCCTACAACCGAAGCCCAGACAGGTCTGATATCGCCTGTTGTGCGCCAGAGGTTACCTGCTTGCGCACCCCACTGCCATGGGAAATTGCGTCCCCATTCACAGATTGAAAAAACAATAGGTTTTTCGGCAACGCCGTTCTTTTCGGCATATTGCTTAGTTGCTCTCTTGAGTTCCTTGCCCATATTCATATACTGAATCGCTGCGCTGTCACGTCGGGAAGCAACGGGATTATATATCTTTATTGAGTTTGCACCGGCATTAAGTTTAATCCTTATCTGGTGGCGTCCTTCGGGAGTAAAGGACTTAGTGCCGGGTATTGTAGTTTTATATATGTATCTGCCATTAACAAGAATTTCTGCATATTTATTGCTTAAATTCTTTTTGCGTATACATAAAGTTAGAATATAATCACCGTCATTTTCGACAGTTACTTTTACAAACTCACAGGTACCGCCGTTTGCCGAAAGCCCTGTTATGCATCTGCCTGAGGGAAGACTTGCATCATTAATAACCTTTGCATCACCCGTCAGAATCGCTTTGTCGGCAAGATATTCCTTTTCTTCATTTGAGCCAATTGCAGAAACGGTAATTTTCTCAATAATAGGTGCTTTTGAAGGAATCTGAACGTTATGGCAGAAATCGTATTTAAAATATTCAACCCCCCACTCTGCAAAAGTATCTGCATCGATTGCTTCGTGACCGAGACTTGCAGGCAAGTCTTCGCAGGTGAGTGTGCCGTTTGAAGAATAAATACCAAGCTTAAGACCAAGGTCATTTACTTTTTCAACAAGCGCTTTTATACCGCTCGGAAAAGCAACAAAATCGCCCTGAAGTCTGCCATTTTCATCTCTGAAAGACGATTGCCAGCAGTCATCAAGATTGATATACTGATAGCCACAATCGGCAAGTCCGCTATCCTTCATAGCCTTTGCAGTTGAATAAATAAGTTCCTCATTGATTTTGTTTCTGAAAAGATTCCAGCTTGACCAGCCCATAGGAGGTGTCAAAGCCACGGAATTATTGTAGTCAGGCATAACGGGAACGTTAAGCTTCATAGAGTTAATTGCTCTGTTTACGGGAGCAACGTTTTTATCCTTAAAAATTTTAGCAGCTGCAGAAACGCCTGCCGCAAGAACTGAAGCTGAAATAAACTGTGGCATTCTGTTCTTCCTTTCTCTTATTTTCTTTTAAGTAACGGTAAAACATCCGCAAAACCGTCATAATTGTAGTCAACACCAAATGAATCAGTTGAAATCTTATCAATATTATAGGCAGTCACCGTTTGAAGCTGATAGAGAGGGCACTCAACCGCCTGCTCCATTACAAGCGAAAGAACCTCTTTCACAACCTTATCCTTATCAGAGAAACCAATAGTTGACCTCATCTGTTGGGTTTTAAAATCAACTTCCGTATCATAAAGACCGGTTTTATTTAATGCTCCGTTTGAGTTATAATAATCAAACTTATCGCTTGTTGCACCGTCAGATACACATTCAATCCATAAGTCAGCTTTACCGCTCTGTATCGCAGCAGCAAGACCGTTATTGTCGGTCATAACAACAGTAAGATTAATACTGTTAAGCTTCAGAATGCGTTTGTATTCTTCCATAACAGTCAACTCAAGGCTTCCTTTATCACCTGTGCAGTAAGCTGTAATATCACGTATTCCGTCGGGATTAAGTTTTATATAGCTTGAAAACGTGGTTTCAGTGTAAACGGGAGCAATAACATCAGACGGATATTCCGGAAAACGAACACTAAGCGGCATATAAACCGCTGAATAATACGGTCCGATTTTATCCGAAAGAATAGTATTAAAATTGCAAAGACCGGAAAGAGCTCGGCGTTCACCGATTTCAAGAGTTCTTGTGTTAAAAAATACGGAATAATAGCATCTCTGATTGGCAAAAACGGTTTTAATTCTCTTGGAATCAAGCTTCTTAATGTTATCATCCGTCGCGGCTACAGAAATAATGTCAACTTCACCGTCATTAATTGCTTTAACAAGGTCTTTATCTGACTTTTTAAGGTCTACAAAGCGAAGTTGTTCAAAATCAGGCATACCTGCATAATAATAAGTGTTTGCAGACAAAGCTACCTCATTTTCTTTTCTTTCAGTAATTTTATACGCACCGCAACCGATTGCCTCAGAGCTTTTTTCTCTAACAACCGAAGCGTGACCTTTAACATAATCAATTTCATAAACAGACTTTGAAATAATTGGAATATTCACTTCAGAAACGGCGTTGATGTTTTGAGAATTAAAAAGAATTGTACAGGAATAATCGTTAATTTTATTGATACCTGAAATAGCAGTAACGTTTATTCCGTCAGAATAGTTTTTGCCGAGATACTCACTGTAAAGAATATCCCTGTAATAATTTTCGGGAGAATATGCAAGTGGGTTATTTTCCGCTTCAGCTCTGGCGGCAACTTTTAAAAACTCGATATCTGACGGTGAATTGCTGAGCTTTTCGATTTCAGCTTCATAGCCAATTTCGGTAAAATAATCACGCCATGTTTTACCGTTAGGCGATTTGGAGTCAAGACCGCTGACAAACGCCCCCTCAAGAGACGTAAGCATAAGATAATCAATCAGTTCCGACTTTGATATGGCAGAAGCTGAATATTCATTTAATAATCTGCCCTCAATTTCAGTAACGGAAGCATCGTAGTTTTCATCATCGTAATAATATTCGTTGATACCTTCAATATCATTAAGATGCCAATCCGAATATACTCCGTCATAAGAAGCATCTGCAATAAGATGATAAACAAAAATCAAGTCGTCTATCGTAACGTGAGTTCCGTCTGAAAAAAACAAATCGTCTCGCAATGTAACGGTGTATTTAACCTGTGTTTCACCAACGTACTCATATGAGATGCCGCCGAAATTATTAACAAGAGAGTTATCTGTTGCGCGTCGCTGAACAAAACCGAAAATCTGCGCAGATATCGTCTTATCCGCTTCATCAACAGCAAACAGAGGGTTAAAATTACCCGAAATATTTTCTACACCGATAACAAGCTCGTCATCAGCAGTTTTGGTTTTATCGGAACAAGCAGTCAAAACCAAAAGCATAACAACAAGAACAATCGATATAATACGTCTAATCTTAATCAATTTTAATCTCACCTGAAAGTCATATTTAATTTATTTTAACATAAATATAATAAACTTACAACACAATAAACAAAAAAAGCTTGCAAAGGTCAGTTCGTTTTCGAACAACCGATGCAAGCCTATTTTGATAAATTAATAAGTCAACAGAAAAGATTAATACAATCAGTTCTTGTATTCTTTGAAATCTCTGTAAATATCTTCGGTGTAAACGTTGTTTTCATCCTTGTCGTGGAGAGGATACCAAACCTGAGCGAAGAAGGGATTAACCTTTGCTTCGTCATCATATGCCCAACGGAACTTCTTCTCTGCAATCTTTCCCATGCTTGAGGGAAGCTCTTCGGGGCACCAGTGACCACCGCGGAGAACAAGGTTGGGTGACATCATGAATTCGTGACCGTGAGCACACTTCCAAAGAACGGGAGTATACATATCAACGATTTCAGTTGCAAGGCACTCGCCGCCTCGGAAAGCAGCTGCCTTCTTAAGATCTTCGATTGTGAGTGAATCAAAGTCTTTTGTTTCATCATAACCGTGGTCAAGAACTGTTGCCTTCTTGGGATCGTCATTGGGACGGTAAACCTTAACCTTGCTCCAATCGTTACCGATTGCATCCCACTTTGCTCTTGAGCCTACGTAAGCGTTGATTCTTTCTTCAACGTTGTTTTCTCTCCACCAAAGTGTACCGTAAACGGGAGTCTTTGCAATCTTCTTCATGAAGGGCTTAACTGCAAATGAGAAGGGTTTTGCAAGCTTTGCAAGCTTGTAGAACCATTCAACTCTGTTCATAACGCTCTGGAAATACTGCTCGATGGGCATATATGCGCGGAAGTGGCAGTACTTTTCAAGTTCATCAGAGTCAAGATACCACTGACCGTGGAAGTTACGGGTAATGAACCAGTCGGGATCAAAGAGCTTTCTGGGATCGCCGAGACCAAGACCGTATTTACCGAGAAGAAGCTTTTCAAACTCAAAGTTTGTGATTCTGTACTGTGCACCTGAACCGATGTTATAGAATCTTCTCCAGAATTCTTCAGGAATGTCATCACCGCAAACGTTTACGAGAAGACGACCTGAATCTTCAACTGTTGCCCATTCAAGAACACCGTTGATAACAACGTGGTACATAATGGGTTCCATGTTCTTAACAATTTCAGGATAAAGGATACCCGACTGACGAAGTGATACCCAGTGCTTAAGACCTGATTCGGCAAACACAGATTCAGCAATAACCTTTGATGTTGCGTAATGGTCATAAACGCTGATTTTGATGGGGTCGCCTGTACGAGCCCAGTGAATGGGATCGTCTCTTTCGCCTGTTTCGGCAACAGTACCGATATAAACAACCTTAACTGCATCGGGATCGGGCTGGGCCTTAACAGCCTTAACAATGTTCTGGGCTGCACCAACGTTTGTTTTGATTGTTGCAATGGGAAGATAGTCAGCTGAGGGTGAAACCATGCCGCCAACGTGAAGAACGTAATCTGCACCGTTTACACACTCGAGAACGCTGTCATAGTTTTTAAGGTCGCCCCAAACGATTTTAACAGCGGGATCGTTCATATAAGGAGCAAAGAGCTTTCTGTTCTTTTCGCTGTCGCGAAGAAGAACAACAATTGTGAACTGATCCTTTTTAGCGTAGAACTGCTGGAAGCCTTCCCAACCCATTGTGCCTGAAGCACCGGTAAGGAATACGGTCTTTTTCTGTGCCATTTTGAATTCCTCCAAACAAAAATAATTTAAGCCAAAATACTACTTATTAATGGTAACACATTACAAAAAATAAATCAATAATAAAATTACTATAAATTGTCTAATTTTGAAGCAAAATCAGATATTGAAAGATTTTTTGAATATCTGTTCAACAATATACATCTGATTTATTTCTTTCTTATTGCTTTCCGTGAAATTTGCTGCAGGTTTTACTCTTGCATCATAACCTACGTCAAGACCGCAAAGACCCATATGATATTTTGCGTTTACGGGATAATACTGGCATTCTGCCATTGATGCAAAAGCAAGGAAAGCCTGGACTTCCTTTGCTTTTTCGGGCTCGGTTTTATAATTTTTGCAGAGCCATGAATAAATTTCCGGATGGAAGTTTGCCATAACGCCCGAAAAACCTGCACAGCCTGCTTCAAGCGATTCAAGAAGCGTCGCTGAATTTGCGTTATAAATCTTAAGGCCAAGACCGTCAACTGCTGCAAGTTTTGCTTTGATAACCTCAATCTGACAGCAAGTATCTTTGAGGAATTTCATTTTGCCGTCAAGAGCGCATTCGCGGAGCGTTTCGGGTGTCATAAGACGTTTATAAGGATACGGACATTCATAAATTCCGAGAGCAATCTCAGGAATCGAAGCAACCATCTTATGATAATTCTTCAAAAAAACAGAGTCGTCTTCATCCTGCTTTGCAAAACGGTTTGCAATAAAAACATAGGCATCAATACCCTCGGCAATAAATGCGTTAGCCTCATAAATCTGGCGGTCAAGGTCATCGGCAGTGTGGCCCGAAGCAACAACGCTCATACCTTTGGGAAGATGCTTCATAATAAACTGAAGTAATTCCAGTCTTTCTTCAAAAGAAAGGAAGAAAATTTCGCTCGACTGGCAAATTGCAAAAATACCGTCAACACCATTTTCCGAATACCAATTCAGAATCTGCTCAACGCCGTTATAATCTACCTTGTTGTCAGCGGTAAAAGGTGTCACCATAGTCGGATAAATGCCATCGGGAATTGTTTTAATCATAGCAAAAGACCTCCTTGCATAAATCTTATCATTTATAAGTTTATAACGCAAAAAGGTCTGTGTCAATGCTATTGATTCAATTTTTCGCGGATTGATTCAAGAATCTTTTTTTCACGCCTTGAAACCTGCACCTGCGACATATCCAAAACTTTTGCAACGGCGGATTGAGTCATATTCTTATAATATCTCAATTCGATTATTGCTCTGTCTTTATCTCCAAGCAGATTAAGAATCTGTTTTAATGCAATTGAGTCTGAGAGTGCAGTTTCGTGCGATTCAACGGGTAAATCAAACTGGTTCTCGTTTTCGTCGCCGCAGGTCAGTGACATTACCGGCGAGGCGGCATTAAGCAGCATCGCCGCTTCCGCCGGGTCAATTTTCAGTTCTTTTGCAATCTCACATACAGTCGGCTCTCTGCCGAGGTTCACGGTTATTTCCTGCTGTTTCTGAATAACTGCGCGCGATTTTTCTTTCAGTGCTCTGCCGATTTTAATTGCTCCGCCGTCACGGAAAAGTCGCTTTATTTCGCCGAGAATAACAGGCACCGCATAGGTCGAAAGTGCAAAGCCCTTGCTCTCATCAAAATTTCTGACAGCTTTTATAAGACCCAAACAACCTGCTTGAAACAAATCGTCATATTCAACTCCCCTGCCTCTGAATCTGTTTGCACAAGAATGAACAAGTCCGATATTTTTTTCAATAATATCATCAAGCAAAGGCTTTTCATACGGCATCGGTATGCTCACGACCTTTTATTTGCTTTTCTAGAGTGACAACGGTACCTTTCCCGAACTTTGAACGTACCGATAACTTATCACAAAAGCTCTCCATAACGGCAAATCCAAGACCTGCACGTTCACCGTCAGAAGTTGTAAAAAGCGGCTCCATAGCTTGTTTTACGTCTTTTATACCACAACCTGTGTCGCGTATTTTAATTCTGATTCTGCCGTTTTCATATATGCCGGCCCATATGTAAACCGAGCCCACTGAATCTCTGTAAGCATGAACAATACAATTTGTTACAGCTTCACTGACAGCTGTTCTTATATCGGATAATTCTTCGATATTGGGGTCAAGCTGTGCAGCAAAAGCCGCAACAACCGCTCT
The DNA here is from genome assembly GCA_045587045.1 of Acutalibacteraceae bacterium. Taxonomy (GTDB): domain Bacteria; phylum Bacillota; class Clostridia; order Oscillospirales; family Acutalibacteraceae; genus CAG-177. Next base: position 12,138 of record JAZNBM010000058.1, read on the forward strand.
TGCAAAAGCTTCGTTCACCGAGCGGCTTTCAATTTTTAAACGCATCTCATTTATCGGCTTCATTTCTTTATCCTTTCTCTGTCCTTTTTTCGCAGGGTAACAAGTTTTTCCAGCCCTGCAAGCTTCATCATTTTATAAACTCTGTCCGTCAGATTTACAACCTCAACGTTGCCGCCATAGCTGCTCACAAGCCTGTATCTGCCCATAACAAAACCTATACCCGAGCTGTCCATAAATGTAACTTCGCCAAAATCAATTCTTACATTTGGCGATAATGAAGACTGGATCGCTTCATCAGCTTCATATCGCATAATTGCGGCATTATGATGGTCAATTTCACCGCTGACGGCAATAGTAAGCCTGATGGGTGTAACCGTAATTTTAATTGCCATTTTTACCTCCTGAAAATAAAAAATCCTTTACCCATAAGGATAAAGGATTGAATATAAAAATAATGTTGAATTGTAGTGCCGTTTAAAAATTAAGCAAATTATCCCGCACTTCGCCCGCCAGATAAAAAGAACCGCAGACAATCATCGCATCGTCTTTTTCAGTTATATTACCTGCCGCATGGATTGCTTTAAGCGGATCGGAAATGCTGTAACAGTCATTACAAAAAGCTTTTGCCGCTTCACAAAGTTCATCACTTGAAAGAGCTCTGGGAACATCGGCTTTGGTTGCAATAAAAACACTTGCAAAAGGCGCAACGGTTTTAAGATAAGAAAGGTAATCCTTATCTGCCATCATTGAAGAAACCATAATAATGCGCTTATCGGAAAGATGCTTACGGATATATTCCGCAAGAGCGTTTGCACAGCCTTCGTTATGTCCGCCGTCAAGAATAATAACAGGCTTTTTCTTTATCAGCTCCATTCGCGCAGGCATAACGGAAGCATTAATACCGGCGGCAATTATTTCATCAGAGATATTAACCCCGAAACGGAACAGTGAACGAATTGCTTCTATTGCGGTAACGGCATTGTAAATCATATGCTTGCCTGCAAGCGGTAAAAGAAAACTGATACCGTCATATACAGCCGTTGTGCCGTCAATGGTTTCGCCGATAATTTCAAGTCTGTTAACGTCGGGCATGCGCAACGTATTGCAACGGTGCTCACAGGCTTCTCTGATCACACCCATTGCTTCTTCAGCCTGAAAAGGGTAAACCACCGTTTCAGCGCCGAATTTGATAATTCCGCATTTCTCGGCAGCAATCTTTTCAACAGTATCGCCAAGAATTGCGGTATGGTCAAGCGATATGCTTGCAATTACGCTGACAAACGGAGCCTTGATAACGTTTGTTGCATCAAATCTGCCACCAAGACCGACTTCAAGCACAACATAATCGCACTTTTTCTTCTCAAAATAAACAAAAGCGGTTGCCGTAAGAGCTTCAAACTCAGTTGTCTGTTCCCCTTTTTCACAGAGAATATCAACGGCATATTTAACCTTTTCAACACACTCGGCAAGCTCAGAATGCTCAATCATATTACCGTTTAGCTGGATTCTCTCCCTGAAATCTGTTACGTACGGAGAAATATAAAGACCTGTTTTAAATCCGTTTTTGATAAGTATATTGGAAATCATTGTTGAGGTTGAGCCCTTGCCGTTTGTACCTGCAACGTGAATAACCTTAAGCTTATCCTGCGGATTGCCGAGCAGCTCACAAAGAGCTTTTATGCGCTCAAGACCGGGTTTAATGCCGAATTTTTCGAGAGAATGAATATATTCAATTGCTTGTGTACAATTCATTACAACACCTGTTTTCAGACCCCGAAGGAAATAATCCTCGGGGTCTTGATAATTAACCTAATTTAGCGATGCTTTCATTAAGCATTGCGATTTTTTCTTCATACTTTGCCTTCTGCTCACGCTGTTGTGCAACAACGTTTGCAGGAGCCTTTGCAACAAAGTTTTCGTTTGAAAGCTTACCGTTTACAAAGTCAAGATCCTTCTGTACGGCTGCAAGTTCCTTTTTGAGTCTGGCTTTTTCAGCCTCAAAATCAACAAGCTCGCCCATAGGAATATAAATCTTTGCATCGGCTGTAACAATACAAACTGCACCGTCAAGCTCAAAGCTGTCAGCAACCTCAACCTCGGATGCACTTGCAAGCTTCTGCATAAATACACCGCCAACCTCAAAGGTTGTCAGATAAGAAGTTGCGATATAAACCTTTGCTTTCTTTGAAGGCGGAACGTTCATTTCTGCTCTGCGGTTACGGATTGCACGAACGGCTGTCATAATCTTTTCCATTGCAGCTTCTTCTGCAGCGTAAGCATTTTCTTCGCAGAATTCAGGCCATGCGGAAATCATAATTGATTCGCCATCGTGAGGAAGTGTCTGCCAGATTTCTTCTGTGATGAAAGGCATAAAGGGATGGAGAAGCTTAAGAGTGTTGCTCATTACCCAAACAAGAACCTGTCTTGCGTTCTGTGCTTCTGCGCCGTCCTTCTGAAGTCTGATTTTTGCTATTTCAATATACCAGTCGCAGAATACGTCCCAGATGAAATCATAAAGCTTTGCAACGGCAACGCCAAGCTCAAATTTCTCAAGATTTTCAGTAACTTCTTTTGCAAGAGTATTGAAAAGGCTGATAATCCACTTATCTTCGAGAGCAAGATCTGCGGGAAGCTCGCATTTAACGTCCTTGCCGTCAATATTCATAAGAATAAACCTTGCTGCGTTCCAGATCTTGTTTGCAAAGTTACGGCTTGCGCCAACCTTTTCGTCGGAGAAACGCATATCGTTTCCGGGGCTGTTGCCTGTTGCAAGAGTGAATCTGAGAGCATCGGCGCCGTAAATATCAATGATTTCAAGAGGATCGATACCGTTGCCGAGAGATTTTGACATCTTTCTGCCCTGCGCGTCTCTTACAATGCCGTGAATAAATACGGTATCAAACGGCTGACTGTTCATCTGTTCACAGCTTGAGAAAATCATTCTTGCAACCCAGAAGAAGATGATGTCATAGCCTGTTACAAGTGTGTTTGTGGGGAAATAATGCTTGAGTTCGGGCGTTTCATCAGGCCAGCCGAGGGTTGAGAACGGCCAGAGTGCTGATGAGAACCAGGTATCAAGAGTATCGGGATCCTGTTCAACCCTACCGCCGCACTTGGGGCAGCAATCAGGAGCCGTCTTTGCAACAGTGATTTCGCCGCAGTCAGCACAGTAATAAGCAGGAATTCTGTGACCCCACCAAAGCTGACGTGAAATACACCAGTCTTTGATGTTTTCCATCCAATGGAAATAGGTCTTTTCAAATCTTTCGGGAACGAACTTTGTTTTGCCGCTCTTAACGCAATCAATTGCAGGTTCTGCAAGAGGTGCCATCTTAACGAACCACTGCTTTGAAATTCTGGGTTCAACGCTTGTGTGGCAACGGTAGCAGGTACCAACGTTGTGGCTGTAATCTTCAATCTTAACAAGTGCACCCTCAGCTTCAAGGTCTTTTACAATAGCCTTGCGTGCCTCGTATCTGTCCATACCTGCATATGCGGGATAATCGTCGGTAATCTTTGCGTCATCTGTCATACAGTTGATAACGGGAAGATTGTGACGCAGACCAACTTCAAAGTCGTTGGGGTCGTGAGCAGGAGTAATCTTAACAACACCTGTTCCAAAATCCATTTCAACGTATTCATCGGCAACAACGGGAATCTCTCTGTGAACGATGGGAAGAATAAGTGTTTTGCCGATTAAATCCTTATATCTGTCATCGTTGGGATTAACTGCAACGGCAGTATCGCCAAGAAGTGTTTCAGGTCTGGTTGTGGCAAGCATAAGATATCCGCTGCCATCCTTGAAGGGATAACGAAGATGCCAGAAATGACCTGCCTGATCTTCGTATTCAACCTCAGCATCGGAGATAGATGTGAGACAATGAGGACACCAGTTTATGATTCTTTCGCCCCTGTAAATAAGACCCTTTTCATAGAGTCTGCAGAAAACCTCAAGAACTGCTTTGCTGCAGCCTTCATCAAGTGTGAAACGTTCTCTTTCCCAGTCACAGGATGAACCGAGTTTTTTAAGCTGTTCAATGATTCTGCCGCCGTACTGTGCCTTCCATGCCCATGCACGTTCAAGAAAAGCTTCTCTGCCGATATCTTCTTTTGTAATACCTTCAGCCTTCATTGCTTCAACAATTTTCGCCTCTGTCGCAATTGAAGCATGGTCAGTGCCGGGAAGCCAGAGTGCATCGTAGCCCTGCATTCTTCTCCAACGGATAAGTATATTCTGGAGAGTGTTGTCAAGGGCGTGACCCATGTGAAGCTGACCGGTGATGTTCGGTGGCGGAATAACAATTGTGTAAGGTTTCTTATCCTCTTCTACTTTTGCGTGAAAATAGTTTCCCTTGAGCCAAAAATCGTAAATACGGTCTTCAACGTTTTTGGGATCATACTTTGTTGCAAGCTCTTTTGCCATAATTCTATGACCGTCCTTTCTTGTGAGACATAAAAAAATCGCCTCACGGATTTAATAAAAATCAATGAGACGAGTAAAATTACCCGCGGTACCACTCAAATTGCACCGTAAAGTGCCGCTCTTTGGGCTCTGACAAGCCCTATGCACTGACGCAGCATTCTCGGACGGGTTCTACTGACGCAAAGCGTTTTCTTCCCGTCGGCTCGGGGGCTACAGCATTCATCTGCCGCTCATCGGCTTGCACCGACCGCCGACTCTCTGAGAGCACATTTATGAAGCCCTCCCCTTCATAGCCATTAATATTAAATTGCAAGTATATTAACATAATATTTTTAAATTGTCAATATAAATTTATCGAAAAAGGCTTGGTGATAAAATGAATCTGAAATCAAAACTAATAAAAAACACTTTAATTATGACAGCAACAAACCTGATTATGCGTACTGTTGCAGTGAGTTTTAACGCGTATCTCACCTCAAAAATCGGCTCCGCAGGCATAGGTCTGTTTCAGCTTATAACGACGGTTTACTCTATGGCAGTCACTTTCTCCTGCGCAGGCATAAAGCTTGCCAGCACCAGAGTAACGGTTGAAATTAAAGCAAACGGCAAAAACGACCTGAACAAATCAATGCGTATGTTTGACTTATATGCATTATTCTGCGGCGGAATAATCTGCATTATACTATACTGTTTTTCTGATTTCATTTCAAATATTTGGATTGCGGACATTCGCTCCGCACAGTCGCTGCGCATCCTCGCTTTGAGTTTGCCTTTTGTTGCAATGTCGGCTTCACTGAGCGGATATTTTACGGCAAACAATCTGATTACACACTATTCCTTTATTCAGCTGGTGGAACAAGGCGTAAAAATCGCAGTTGCCGTACTTATATTAAACAAAATCAATATAACTGACATTAAAAGTGCCTGTGCCGCCGTTGTTGCGGCAATAACAGCTTCTGAAACTATATCTTTTACACTGTCATTCATTCTGAAATGCGTAAAAATTCCAAAGAAAACAAGCAAATCAACAATAGCACTTAAGCGTTTATTGCGTATAGCATTACCCGATGCTGCAGGCACCTGTGCAAGAAGTGTTTTGCTGACAATCGAGCATCTTATGATACCTAAAGGTCTGGTAAAATCAGGCACGGGAAGCAAAGCCGCACTTTCTGCTTACGGAAACATACACGCAATGGCACTGCCTGTTTTGCTTTATCCCTGTGCTGTGCTCACTTCTTTTTCGGCATTGTTGATTCCCGAGCTTGCCGCAAAAAATGAACGGGGTGACAAAAAAGCAATCAGCCTTAGCGTTGAAAAAAACCTGAAAAGAACTCTTTTTTATTCTGTTATATGTGCCGCAGTAGTCGCATTTTTTGCTCCTGTAATCTCAAATCTAGTTTATAAAACAGATGAAGCGGTGCTGTATATAAGAATACTTGCACCGCTTATTCCGATAATGTATACCGACACCGTAACCGACGGTATGCTCAAAGGGCTGGACCAACAGATTCAATCAATGCGATATAACATAATCGATTCAGCTCTTTGCGTTGTAATGGTGTGGTTTTTATTGCCGAAATATTCAGTAAAGGGCTACATATTTATACTCTATGCCAGTGAAATAATCAATTTTTATCTCAGCCTTGCCCGACTTATCAAAATATGCGACATCAGAATTTTCGGCTCTTTTAAAGGCTTTTCAGCACTTCAAGAAGATATTCCCACATTCTTGCACACGAAGAAACGCTCAACCTCTCTTCGGGAGTATGGATATCGAGGATATCGGGGCCGAATGAAACACAGTCAAGACCTTCAATCTTGCCGCAGAAAAGACCGCATTCAAGTCCTGCATGAATAGCTGTAACCGTCATTTCTTTGCCGAAAACGTTTTTATAGGCGTTTGCAAAAACTGTTTGCAGAACGGAATCTTTTTTATATTCCCATGCAGGATATTCACTGTGAACACAGGTTTCCGCACTATATTTTTCAGCTATATCAAGTAACTTCTTCGTTAGCTTAATTCTTTCATCGTCTATGATGCTTCTTAAAAGAAAAGTGAAAGTTACGCAATCATCTTTTGTTTTAACCGCACCAAGATTTAGTGAAGTTTCAACAAGACCGTCAATTTCTTTGCTCATAGCCATCACACCGTACGGGAACTCACAAAGCATATCAACAAGTCGGTTCGAGTCTGCTTTGCATATACAACTTCTGACGTTATCACACTGACGGATTTTCAGATTAAGGTCTGGGTCTGTCAGAGCAAACTCTTTACGAAGCTTTGAATTAAGTCGGTTAATGACTTTAAACAAAGCTTCGCTGTCACTATTAATGACTATTTTTGCCGTGCATTCTCGGGTAATTGCATTATCCATTGTACCGCCGTTTATACTTACTATGCAATAATCAACACTGCCTGAAATTTCTTTAAGAACCCTGCCCATAAGAATATTTGCATTTGCATAACCCCTGTGGATTTCAGCACCCGAATGACCGCCGTGAAGTCCGCATATAACGATTTCACAGGCAGTACAGCCCGAATCCGCTGCAGCATAAGGCATTTTAATATCTGTTCGTGCACCGCCCGCACAGCTGACCCAGAGTGTACCCTCTTCCTCGGAATCAATGTTTATCATTCTTTTTCCTTTTAAAACCGAGGTATCAATAGCTTCTGCGCCGAACATACCCGTTTCTTCATCCGTTGTAAAAACAACCTCAAGCGGAGGATGAGAAATATCAGCACTATCCAGTAAAGCCAAGCAAAATGCAACGGCAATGCCGTCATCACCGCCGAGTGTTGTTCCGTTTGCGGTGATAAAATCACCGTCAATAATTAGTTCAAGAGGGTCATTTTTAAAATCAATAGCAGTCTCTGCCGTCTTTTCACAAACCATATCAAGATGTCCCTGAAGAATAACCGGAGCTTCGTTTTCTCTGCCTGCCGAACCGTTTTTGAAAATCACAACGTTGCAGGCTTCATCTTTAACGAAATCAAGTCCTCTTGAATATGCAAAATCACAGCAATATGAACTGATTTGCTCCATATTACCCGAGCCTCTGGGAATTAATGAAATTTCATTGAAAAATCTGAATACTTTTTGGGGTTCAAGACCCGATAAACGGTTAATACCCATACAATCACCTCATTGATATTGAATTTTACCACATTATGTTGCGGTTTTCAATAACTGTTATTCACATAGATTTGCAATTATTCTTATTGCAAGAAAAAAGAGCGGCATTTCTGCCGCTCTGTGTGCTTATTCGGGAATTCCTTCAAGGAAGTTAGTTTCTCTGACGTAGCCTTCTGCATCAATTCTGAAAGTTTTTATTTCAAATTTATTGAACTCTGCCCAGAATCCTGCATCAAGAATATCGCAGATAACAGCTGCCTTGACAGGCTTGCCTTCAGTTTCACAAATTCTGATAACAGCATCACCCGATCCGTCTTCGCAGAGTTTGAAGCTCATAAGTGAAAGATTAGGCTGATTGATGCTTATGAAGCTTGCTTTTTGAGGCATTGAGCCCTTGTGATAGCTTACGGGAACAGCAACAAGTCTGTTATTGAATGCAGCAGCAAAGCGCTGAATACGTCCGTCATCAGGCTCACCTGTATGAGGATAAATTGCGTAGTCAAATCTGCTTATACCCTCATCGGTATAGTTAAAATCCGCATAAGGTCTGTCGGAATAATGGTCGGCAAAAATGCAGTTTCTGATAAGAGTAAGATTCAGTCTGTTACCGGTGCAATCATAACTGTATTTAGAATCGCTGACAAGAGCAACACCCTTGCCATCGGCTGTAACATCGCCCCAGGTAAGTGCAGGATCTTCGTCACCGTTGCAGGCTCTCTTTATAAAACCGCCGGGAATTTCATAAGTTGCAACAGGGTCAACGCCAGCAACCGTAACAGGAGTTTTGATTATTGTATGAGGCTCCTGCCAGAGTGCTTTGCACTTTACACGGATCTGTTCAAGACCGCTGTGAAGAATGAAATCCTGATTCAGGTATGAGCCGTTATATATGTGTTTAGTTCTGACAACAATTCTGGCATCGCCGTTTTCAACAACCTTGATAGAATCAAGCTTCATTTCAGCTATTAATTTATCAAACTTAAAAATATTGTGTGCCCAGGTATCGGGTTCGGAGTTATCATATACAGTCGGAACGCAGGATTCCGCGCCAAGATATTCAGAACCGTCAAGCTTATTTATTATGCTTGAAATTCCGCCTGTATTTTCGTTGAAGGAAACACGGATAAATTCATTTTCAATTGTAAGTCCGTCACATTTGAGTGCTGATTCAGCCTTTTTAAACTCGCCGACTTCAGCATCTTCAAACCAAAGCCAATAGGTTGCGTATCCAAGGGCAGGAACCTTGGCATTAAACACGGTATCAAGATGTGAATCGTTTGAGCGTGAAGAACGCACATTCTGGAACAATACATCATTACCGTCGCTGTCTGTAACTCTTGCAGAAGGATGATACGTTCTGACAGGCTGTTCAACCTCAAAAGAAAGAGGATTATAAACAATTACGGGTCTTGGGAATTTGAGATTGCGGCAATGGTGTCGCTCGTTGCAGCTGACAGAATCAGAAACACCGTCAAGCCATGTATCAACAAGACCTGCAAGCTTGAGCATAGCCTTGTTTTCTTCTTTTGCGGCTATGTGCATTGCATATCCCATAGAATCACGCACGTCTTCATAAGCTTCCATAATCGAACAGCCGCAGAGAATATCGTGGAACTGGTTGAAACAAACTTCTTTCCATGCATCGCCAAATTCTTTTGTTGCGGCAGGAAGGTCTGTAATTTTCGAAGCAATTGAATTCCATTTTTCAGCACTTGCAAGCCAGTTTTCTGCCTTACGGTTAAGCTGTTTTACCATAGAAGTTGCTGAATAACAACCGCTTGCGTGATGCTGAAGTTCCTTATCCCATACAGGAACATCAAGTATACCTGCGCAGGTTTCAGCAAAATAATCGTCAGGTGAAGAATATTCAAGCTCTTCATAGCCGTCATCTTTAAGTTCGTTGAGATAATCAAGATCGCCCTTTGTGGGTCCGCCGCCGTGGTTGCCTACACCGAAGAACAGCATCATACCGTGACCGGTTTTTTCTGCACGCTCTCTGAGCAAAGGAAGCTCGCCGTCAATACCGCGTTTACCACTGACACCGTAACAATAAGGAATTCTGTAAGTAAGAACACGTGAACCGTCAGGGCTGTCCCACCAGAAAAGATTTTCAGGCGCTTCAGGGTTTTCATTTTTATCGGGGCGCATCATAACGTAACATTTCATACCGCCCTGCGTAAGAAGCTGGGGCAGCATTGCATTATGTCCGAACGAGTCAACGTTGTAGCCTGTTTTGCAGGTAATGCCAAACTTTTCATAGTAATAAAGCTGGCTGTAAAGAGCCTGTCTTGCAAAGCTTTCTGCTGAAGGCATATTGCAATCTGACTGAACCCACCAACCGTTTACGGGTACCCATTTGCCTTTTTTGATAAGCTTTCTGATTTCTTCAAAAAGTGCAGGGTCAATTTCTTCAACCCATTTATAATATGATGCAGATGAACAGGTAAAGACCATACCCTTATATTCTTTTATGCGGTCAACAGCCGAACGGAATGTCTGCAAAACCTCGCCGCAACCCTCCTGCCATCTCCAGAGCCAGATAGGGTCAAGGTGAGCATTGCTGATAATATGCAATTTATTTTCCATTTTCACACCTCATTATTCAAAGATTCCGTAATATCTGCCCATCCAATAACCGTAGCCGTAAACGTAGGCACTTTCCACGCACATAATGCCGCCTGAATCTTCGTTTTTATAATAGAGCGGATTGCGGTCATACTTGGAAATAAAGCGTTCATCGGGAGGAAGCAGAACAGATATTTCTTTGTTGCCCATAAGCTGTGTTTTAACTGCAACGTCGTGTCTGCCGATAAGTGAAACACCTGCGGCAAGACGGCTTGCATTTGTTCTGTAGAACCAGGTTGCAAGAGCTTCAACATCAACCTCGTCATCTGGACAAGCAAGCATAAACGGAATATCATAACCTGGGTTATGCTCTCTGGCAAGTGAAGTTCGCCAGCTTCTGAAACCGTTACGGTATTTTTCAAGAAGAGTTTCGTCCTTTTCAAGAGTGCACAGACCATAGAAAGAGCAAACGGCAAGCATATGGTCACCGTACATAATATCTTCAAAATAATCAAATTCACCCGCAATTGAAGCCTGCATAAGACGATCAAAATGCTTTGCGCCGTAATCAGCATAGTGTTTTTCATTCACAAGGTAATCATAGCTTTCACGCCACTTGCCCTGTTCACCCGTAACATCCATTGTAACAAGATGATACATAAGAAGCTCGGAGGAATTAAGACAAGCATCAACGTAGCCGAATTCGGAAACAAAATACTCTTCATTCCACTTTGCCCAGGTTGTGGCTTTACCCGTGAAGTCTTTAAGTATGTAACCGTTATCGATTATGTGATTCATAAGACGCTTGCAGGTTGAAATAATAATTTCATCAAGCTCGGGGTCATCACAGGCAAGCAAATCGTGAGCAACTTTGAAGAAAAGGAAGTGTGTTGAAATCTCATCACTGCTGGTGTCGCCCTTATAAATAATATCGTCATCGGTGTAACCGAGGTCTCTGTAAAGATGTGCAAGTCTTGCAGGAATTTCCGCACCGCAATAGCACTCGGCACCTACGCAGTTCCACTCCTTTGAGCAGGTTGTTTCAAGCACGTAAGCGGTATCGCCATTGCGTCTGATAAAAATACCGTCATCGGGCACAGGCTCATCTGCACAAAGATAAGTTCTTGCAACAAAACCGTCTCCCCTGCCCGAAATATGCATAAGAAGAAGGGTTGCTTCCGCTGCTCTTGTGGCATATTTTTTTGCTAAAACGGTATCAGGATGATCAATACCCTTTTCACGTTTATAAACGGCATATCTGTAAATCTCACCCATTGCGTATGTAGCTGTAAAACAACCGTCATTATCGGAATGACCGTAGGGCAGAATACTGTCAAGATTTCTGCCTTCTGTAAGATATTTCTGGGTTTTCATACCGCGTCTGTCAACATATTTTTCGCTTTCCGCACGGAGGATATCAGCCTTTTCTTCAGCACTGATAAGACGCATTTCGATATGTGTTGCACCTGTTTCGGTAAGCACCCAGATATTTTCACCGTCTGGTAAAAGAGCCTTGACGTTGTTATCGGGCAGATCTCTGTCTGCGCTGAAATACATAATTATATCTTCTGTTCTTTCTGCTGCGGCATCATATCTTGTCAGACCGTTTGAAGCACCAAACCATTCGATGTCACCTGTCTTGGCACTGCAGTTGTAATCTGACTTTTTTGAAGGCAAAGGATAAGGAAAGCCTGCAAGATTGGGCTTGACGGATTCCGTCTCAAAAAGAGCCTTCGGCACTGCCGGGTCATCAAGAGAAAACATACTGCAAAATCTGCAGATATGGTCTTTGAGTTTGTAAGGTTTAATCATATTAAATCTCCTAACAAAAATTATAATATAACTATAACAGAAGATTTTGCGATATGCAATAAAAATTTGACGGATTATCCAAAATAATGCGTACACACTTTACTTTTAATACAATAAGTGGTATAATTCCACACCGGAAAGAGGTTAAAACTATGCTGGAATTTAAAAAAGTTACGTTTGAAGATTACGAAGTAATCAATGCTTTTTATCAAGGCTACCCTGCAAGGCAATGTGATCGTTCAACCGCAGCAACAATAATGTGGCGAAATTACTACGATAACCATTATGCTATTTTTGACGGTACAATAATTTTTTCATCAAACTTCACGGGTGACATATGCTTTACGCACCCCGTAGGCAGAAATGTTGCGGGTATGCTCAATGAGCTTGAAGAATATTGCAAAACCACGGGAACACCAATGGTTGTTTGCTCTGTAAATAAAAATGAATTGCCTTATATTCTTGAAAGATATCCTGATTGTGAGCACGGTGCTGACAGAGATTGGTTTGATTATCTTTATGAGAAAGAACCGATGCTTTTGCTTGCAGGCAGAAAATACGGCACACCAAGAAATCACATCAACAAATTCAAAAAGCTTTATCCCGAATATTCTTTTAAAAGAATTACAGACAGCGATATTGACCGCCTTGTTGATTTTACCAAAAGCTTTTCATTCAATTCAGAAAAAAGCGAAAGTGCTTTGCAGGAGCTTGAAATCTGCATTGATGTTCTTGAAAACCATAAAAAATACAATATGCTCGGCGGATATCTTGAGGTTGACGGCCAAATTATCGGTTACTCATTCGGCGAGATAATCGGCGACACTCTTTTTGTTCACATAGAAAAAGCTGATGTCAGCTACCACGGCGCATATCAGATTCTCACAAACAGCTTCCTGCGTGAATTTGCCGCAAACGATATCGTAAAATATGTCAATCGCGAGGAAGATTGCGGTGACGAAGGCTTGAGAAAATCCAAGCTTTCCTACCATCCGATTGAGCTGATTGAAAAAAGCACCGTCAAAATCCCGTTATAATACAAAATTTTTATGTGAATTTCCACTTGACAAAGAAGAAGCATTGCAATACAATTTTAAAGTATATTTAAAAGATATGGAGGTATAGATATGGGTTACACTATCGGACAGAAACTCATCAAAAGCCACCTTGTTGAGGGTGAAATGATTCCCGGCACTGAGGTTGGTCTTAAAATTGACCAGACTCTTACACAGGATGCAACAGGAACAATGGCATATCTTGAATTTGAAGCTATGGGTGTTGAAAGAGTTCGTACAGAGCTTTCTGTTGCTTATATTGACCACAACACACTTCAGACGGGCTTTGAAAACGCTGATGACCACAGATTCATTCAGAGTTGCGCTAAAAAAAGAGGTCTTCTCTATTCAAAACCCGGCAACGGCATCTGCCACCAGCTTCATCTTGAACGCTTCGGCAAGCCCGGCAAAACGCTTATCGGTTCAGACAGCCATACCCCCACAGGCGGCGGTATCGGTATGCTTGCAATCGGTGCAGGCGGTCTTGACGTTGCTGTTGCAATGGGCGGCGGTACATATTACACAACAATGCCCAAGATGACACTCGTTCGCCTTTCAGGTAAGCTTTCACCCTGGGTAAGTGCAAAGGACATCATCCTTGAAGTTCTTCGCATAATGAGCGTAAAAGGCGGCGTAGGCAAAATTATTGAATACGGCGGTGAAGGTGTTAAAACTCTCTCTGTTCCTGAAAGAGCAACAATCACCAATATGGGTGCTGAACTCGGTGCAACAACCTCCGTTTTTCCTTCTGACGAAATCACAAAGGAATTTCTTAAAGCACAAGGCAGAGAAGAAGATTGGACAGAGCTAAAGAGCGATGATGACGCAGTTTATGACGAAATCATCGATATTGACCTTTGCGCTCTTGAACCCATGGCAGCTATGCCGCATATGCCTGATAACGTTAAGAAAGTCAAAGAAATCGGCGAAATCGAAATCAGCCAGGTCTGCATCGGTTCCTGCACAAACTCCTCTCTGCTTGACCTTCTCAAGGTTGCAGCTATCCTCAAGGGCAAAAAGATTGCTCCCAACGTAAGCCTTACAATTTCACCCGGCTCAATGCAGGTTCTCAATATGCTTTCACTCAATGGCGCACTCTCCGACATTCTCGGTGCAGGTGCAAGACTTCTTGAATGCGCTTGCGGTCCTTGCATCGGTATGGGTCAGTCGCCTCAGTCACAGGGTGTTTCACTCCGTACATTCAACAGAAACTTTGAAGGCCGTTCAGGCACTGCCGATGCAGGCATCTACCTTGTAAGCCCCGAAGTCGCTGCTGCTTCTGCCATCACAGGCAAGCTCACAGACCCCAGAGAGCTTGGAGAAATGCCCGAAATCAATCTTCCCGAAAGATTCATCATCAACGATAATCTTATCGAGAAGCCTGCAACCATTGAAGAAATGAACGACGTTGAGATTATGTACGGTCCCAACATCAAACCCTTCCCCACAAGCACAGACCTGCCCGAGAGCATCGAAGCCCCTGCAATCCTCAAGGTTGGCGACAACATCACAACCGACCATATTATGCCTGCAGGTGCAAAGATTCTCCCCTACCGTTCAAACATCCCCTACCTTTCAAACTTCTGCTTCAAGCAGTGTGATGAAAGATTTGCCGAACGTTGTAAAGCTGCAGGAAAAGGCTTCATCATCGGCGGCGCAAACTACGGTCAGGGTTCATCAAGAGAGCACGCAGCGCTTGTTCCCCTGTACCTTGGCATAAAGGCTGTAATTGCAAAATCTTTCGCAAGAATACACTGCGCGAACCTCATTAATGCAGGTATTATGCCTTTCACATTTGCAAACGCAGATGATTATGATAAGATTGACACAGACGATTCACTTGCACTCGAAGGCATCAGAGCAAATATTGAAAACGGCTCAAAGGTTGTTCTCAAGAACATCACAAAGGACGAAGAATATGAGCTCTGCTATGACTATTCAGAAAGACAGACCGCTATGATTCTTGCAGGCGGACTTCTTAACTACACAAAGAACTCTGCTAAATAAGGAGATATTGAAATGACAGAAATTCAGATTCAGGAAGCTCTTGCCAAGTTTGAAGCTCTTATCAGAGAACAGGATGCAAGAAGCGAAGCAATAAAAACACAGGGCGATTTCGTTGATTTTGCAAATCTTGAAAAGCTCACAATCGGCGTTTGCGGCGGCGACGGCATCGGTCCCATCATCACAAACGAAGCTGCAAGAGTTCTTGCTTTTCTTCTCAAGGATGACGTTGATGCAGGCAAAATCGAATTCAAGACTATTGACGGTCTTACTATTGAAAACAGAGTTGCTGTAAATAAAGCTATTCCCGATGACGTTCTTGAAGAACTCAAGAAATGCCCCGTTATCCTTAAGGGTCCCACAACAACACCTCAGGCAGGCGATCCCTGGCCCAACATTGAAAGCGCAAACGTTGCAATGAGAAAGGCACTTGACCTTTTCTGCAACCTTCGCCCCGTTAAAGTACCCGAAGAAGGCATTGACTGGACATTCTTCAGAGAAAACACGGAAGGTGCTTATGCTGTTGGTTCAAAGGGCATCAACGTTACTGATGACCTTGCCATGGACTTTGTTGTTACAACCACAGAAGGTTCACAGAGAATCGCAAGACTTGCTTATGACTATGCAAGAAGAAACAACAAGGGCAGAGTTTCAATCATTCAGAAGGCAAACGTTATCAAAACAACAGACGGTAAGTTCCTTAACATCTGCAAGGAAGTCGGCAAGGAATACCCCGAAATTGTTACTGATGAGTGGTATATCGATATCACAACAGCAAAGCTTATTGACAAAAAGAGAAGAACAGATTTCAAAGTATTTGTTCTCCCCAACCTTTACGGTGACATCATCACAGACGAAGCTGCTGAATTCCAGGGCGGCGTAGGCACAGCAGGCAGCGCAAACATCGGCAAAAAGTATGCTATGTTTGAAGCTATCCACGGCTCAGCTCCCAGAATGATGCGCGAAGGCAGAGGTCAGTATGCAGATCCCTGCTCAATGCTCAGAGCAGCAGTTATGCTCCTCTCGCATATCGGCAAGCAGGCTGAAGCAGATAAGCTTGAAAGAGCTCTTGACATTTGTATGTATGAAGAAAAGAAGCTCCACATCACAGGCAGAGCCGACGGCGCAACCTGCGAAGAATTCGGCAACTATGTTATGGAAACTCTTTCAAATCTTAAATAACAACTCAAGGGTGTGCCTATAAATGGCACACCCTTTTCTATGCAGACATAAAGCACCGATAAAAACCATCGGTGCTTTATTTATTACATTATTATGACTGTGAAACTGTTACTTCTTCAGAATCTGCTTCAGGTGAATCTTCCATAAATTTAACAAAGTCTTCGCCGCTCATCTTTTCGTTGAGGAAAAGTTCTTTTGCAATAAGGTGAAGCTTATCCATATGCTCAGTGAGAATGGTTTCGGTTCTCTTATAGGCATCTCTGATAATTATTTCAACTTCAGCATCAATTTCAGATGCAACACTTTCAGAATAATTGCGAACCTGCGAATACTGTTTTCCCAGGAAAACTTCGTGGTCTTCGCTTGTAAAAGCAATAGGGCCAAGTTTTTCGCTCATACCGTATTTGGTAATCATATTCCTCGCGATTTCTGATGCTCGCTGAATATCGTTTGAAGCACCTGTTGAAATATCGCCGAGAACAAGAGCTTCAGCAACACGTCCGCCCAAGAGGCTGACAAGCTTATCAAGCATATCGTTCTTTGTTGTGTAGGTTTTATCTTCAGTGGGTCTGTAAAGCGTAAAGCCGCCTGCAAGACCTCTGGGAATAATAGAAATCTGATGAACAGGGTCTTTGTTTTCAAGATAATAGCTTGAAACAGCATGACCGGCTTCGTGATAAGCTGTGAGCTTTTTAGCCTTTTCGTTCATACGGTTGGATTTCTTTTCTGTACCAACCTCTACCTTAAGTGCAGCTTCATCAACTTCTTCCATAGTGATAGCTTTCTTGCTTCTTCTTGCGGCAAGCAGCGCAGCTTCATTAAGAAGATTCTCAAGGTCTGCACCTGTATAACCAACAGTTGCGTGAGCTATGCCCTTGAGGTCAACGTCGGGTGCCATAGGCTTACCCTTTGCATGAACTTTGAGGATTTCTTCTCTGCCCTTTGTGTCGGGATAATTAACTGTAACCTGACGGTCGAAACGGCCCGGTCTTAAAAGTGCGGGGTCAAGAATGTCGGGTCGGTTGGTTGCGGCAATAACTATAACACCTTCATTTGCTCCGAAACCGTCCATTTCAACAAGCAACTGGTTAAGAGTCTGTTCTCTTTCGTCGTGACCGCCGCCCATACCTGCGCCTCTGTGGCGACCAACGGCATCAATTTCATCGATAAATATTATTGACGGTGCACTTTTCTTTGCCTGATCAAAAAGGTCGCGTACTCTGGAAGCACCAACGCCGACGTACATTTCAACAAAATCGGAACCCGAAATTGAGAAGAAAGGTGCATTGGCTTCACCTGCAACGGCTCTCGCAAGCAAGGTTTTACCTGTGCCGGGAGGGCCAACAAGAAGAACACCCTTGGGAATTCTTGCACCGAGAGCATCAAATTTTGAAGTATCCTTAAGGAACTCAACAATTTCAGTAAGCTCTTCTTTTTCTTCATCAGCACCTGCAACGTCAGCAAAAGTAGTTTTGCGTTTCTCATCCTTTGCCTGTTTTACTCTTGCTTTGCCGAAACTCATTGTGCGATTATTTTCATTGTTCATCGTCTGACTCATTCTCCTGAACATAAACAGAGTCAGACCGCCCATTGCAAGAAGCAAGAGTAATGTAGGCACAATGTCATAAAGCCACTCACCGGTTGAACCGCTGATATAGGTTGCCTTGATAGGAGCGTCTTTATGCTCACTGTTATATTTCATCATATCGTCGTGAACATCGTCAATGAAAAGACTGACACTGGGCACGGTGTATGATTTTTCTTTGTTGTCGCCCTTGAGTTTATAAGTCAGAGCACCACTGCTGAGATTGAGGTTATATTCAGTAACCTTATACTCTTCAAACTGTGAAATCACCTGATAATACTCAAGTTTTTCCTTATCCTGTGCGCTTGCAAAAATTGTGATACCGCCGATAATCAAAGCAGGGATAAGAAGATACGGTAAAATGGTCAGTAGCTTTCTTTTACTGCCCTTTTTGTTTGGTTGTTTATTATTTTTAATATTCAATTTGAATAATCACTCCTTCAGTTATCTTTCCCCATTATTCGGAATATATCTCACTTTTAAGCACACCGATAAACGGAAGATTTCTGTATTTTTCGCCATAATCAAGACCGTAACCGACAATAAACTCATCAGGCACTTCGGCGCCCGAATAATCGGCAACAAGGTCGGGTACAACTCTTCTTTCGGGCTTATCAAGCAACGTGCAAATCTTAATGCTGTTGGGATTTCTGCCTTCAAGAATTGTCTTTAAGTAACCAAGCGTTCTGCCTGAGTCGAGAATATCTTCTACAACAAGAACGTCCTTGCCTTCAAGATTTATGTCAAGGTCCTTTATAATTTTTACCACGCCGGAGGATTTTGTACCGTTCTGATAGCTTGAAACGCACATAAAATCTATTTCACAAGGCACTGTGATTGCTCTCATAAGGTCTGCCATAAAAATTACTGAACCTTTAAGAACACTGACAAGCAAAAGATTTTTATCCTTGTAATCTTCACTGATTTGTTTACCGAGAGAAGAAACAATTTCAGCAAGCTGTTCTTCACTGTAATAAATTTTTTCGATTGAGTTGAGCATAATTACGTCCCTTTCGCTGATTCATCTGTTGATTTTAACAGCAAGCACCAAACTTGTATTTTCGTCAGGTTCAACCCGCGAATCAACACCCACACCTTCAACAAGCAAAACTCCTGCATCATCAGAAAGAATTACAAGATTATTGCGTTTTTCCGGCGCGATTGAAAGCTCATTGAATAATTTTTTTAACGTTTTTGTGCAACCTCTGTTCTTTAGGCTTATTTTATCGCCGCTTTCACGGCATCTGAATAACATATTACCATGAATTTTATCATAATCCAGGTAATAAGTTAATACACTTTTTGAAACTTTTTGTAAACAATTTGTATCTTTTATTTTCAGAATTTCAGAAACAATCTCAGAATTGCCTGCTCTGACAGACCCCAAACTGAACGGAACCGTTTCAAAAGAAGGTTCATTGCCATTGGGAAATTCAAGCATACCGCATCTGACCCTTACAAGAATACCGCCGTTAATCTGCCTCGAACCGCCGTTTGCAAGAATTGAACAGATTTCATCAACGCCCGTTCTTTCAGGCGTTACACCGCAGACTGTCTCGACTATTCTGATTACGGCTCGTTTTTTAATACTAATGGGAGCATTGTTGAGAACCGATGCATCATATCCTTTTTCTGTTTCCGCATCGTAAACCAGCCCGTCTGCAAGACCTGAAAGAAAATGCTCGTCCTCACGCAATGCATCAATACACCTCGAAGCAGATGCTTCAAGCGAGGGGTTAATAGCCCTGAGTTCTGTTAAAACGTTATGCCTTATTCTGTTGCGAGAATAACAAACGTCACTGTTTGTTGCATCAATTATAAACGGAATACAGTTTTCTTCGCAAAAGCTTTCAATTTCAGCTTTTGAGCAGTCAATCAGGGGTCTGATAAAATTATCCCTGACTGGCGGAATTGAGCCAAGACCTCTCAAGGCACTGCCCCTTGCAAAATTAAACAGAAAAGTCTCTACCCTGTCCGTTGCATTATGCGCCGTTGCCACAAGAACATCTTTGCCGAAAGAAGCAAAAAATTCATATCTGATTTTTCTGCCAGCTTCTTCAAGACTCCAAGAAAACCTTTCAGCCTCAGCGATCACGTCTGCCTTAAGTACATTAACCTCAATCCCGTTTTCGGTACAGTAATCAACAACAAAGCATTCATCAGCATCAGCTTGTTCCCCTCTTATTCCGTGATTTACGTGAGCGGCTATAAGTTTATAGCCGTAAACTTCACGGAGTTTTTGAAGGATAAACAGCATTGCCATTGAATCACTGCCGCCCGAAACAGCAGCAACAACGGTTTTGCAATCCGAAAGCATTTCATATTTGTTTACAGTAGAAATAACCTTGTTAATCATTGTAACTCTTTTCAAGAGCAAGAACAAGAGTATGTTCGGCATCCCAAGCAAACTCAACCGTTCCCGTTTCACCGTGTCTGTTTTTGGCAACGATTACTTCAAGAATATTTACGTTTGACTGCTCCTGCTCCGGTTCATCTTCATCTTTTTCACCCTTATAATAATCGGGTCTGTAAAGCATCATAACAATATCGGCATCCTGCTCGATTGAACCCGATTCACGAAGGTCAGCAAGCTGAGGTCTGTGTGATTTACCTCTTCCTTCAGTACCTCTGGAAAGCTGTGCACAACAAACGACAGGGATATTAAGGTCTTTTGCCATCATCTTAAGACCTCTTGTTATCTCGCTGACTTCCTGAACACGGTTTTCGGAACGGGTACTGCCTTTGATAAGACCGAGGTAATCTATGATAACGCAATCAACACCGCCCAGACGTCTGATTTTAGCTTTCATTTCGGGAACGGTAATAGTTGAAGTATCGTCAAAATAAAGCTCGCAGTTATTCAACGCGCTTGTTGCGTTACCGAGTTTTATCCACTCATCTGATGTAATGTTGCCGTTTCTCATCTTCATACTGGAAACTCTTGCTTCAGTGCCGAGAACACGCATTGCAAGCTGTTCCTTTGTCATTTCGAGAGAGAAGAAAAGCACCTTCCTTTTGCCTATGGCCGAAACGTTTCGTGCAAGGTTAAGAGCAAAGCTGGTTTTACCCATTGCAGGACGGGCACCGATAAGTACAAGGTCAGAACGGTTAAGACCTGTCAGAACTTTATCAAGATCCGCAAATCCGGTTGTGTATCCCTTGTATAAATCCTTATCCTCGCCTGTCAGCTTCTGCAAACGGTCATAAACGTCGTTTACTATAATATCACGAAGCTTTGACGGTGCATTTGATGTTTTGCCCTGGCGGATATTATAGATTTTTTGCTCTGCATTATCAAGAAGTGTGTCGGCTGTTTCTTCCTGAGCAACAGCCATATCAATTGTTTCGCTTGATATGTTTATAAGCGTGCGGATATAGAATTTTTCTCTGACAATCTTGGCATACATCTCAACGTTTGACGTTGAGGGTACCATCTGAGCAAGCTCAAAAAGATAGTTTCTGCCCGCCAAATTGTCATATACCCCCTGCTGAACAAGCTGTTCAAGAATAATCAAAGGGTCAATTTTTGAGCCCGTACTGTCAGTCAGAAGCATTGCAGCAAAAATGGCCTGATGCTGCGGTAAATAAAATGATTCAGGGTTTATATAAACCGCCGCCTGTGAAAGACAGGCAGGGTCAACAAGAATGCTGCCGAGAACCGCTTGCTCTGCCTCAAGACTGAAGGGCATATTTATGTTTTCGAGTGAAAGAATACTGTTTTCTGCCACGATTATTCTCCGTTCAGATTGAATTATTCGCCTACTCTGACAAACATTGAAGCAGCGATGCCGTTATAAAGCTTAACTTCAACAGGATATGTTCCGAAAGCTTTGATATCCTCAACAACAACCTTGCGTTTGTCAAGCTCAAGTCCGTATTCCTTTGAAACTGCGGCAGCAACGTCTTTTGCAGTTACCGAGCCGAAAAGTTTGCCGTTTGCGCCTGCTTTGGCAGTAAGCTTGACTGTTTTGCCCTCAAGCTTTGCTGCGTTTGCCTTTGCAGCGGCGATTTCGGTGTCAATACGATGCTTTTCGGAAGCTTCTCTGTTTTTAAGCTCACTCATAGCCTGTGAGTTTGCTTCCATAGCAAGTTTTCTGGGGAAAAGGAAGTTTCTTGCGTAGCCGTCAGATGTGTTGACAAGTTCTCCTTTTTTGCCAAGACCTTTAACGTCCTGAATTAATACTACTTTCATTGTTATATCTCCTTAAGTTTTCGAGTTTTGTGCATAAAAATCATCAATGGCTTTGCAAAGAGCAATTTTTGCATCGTGGAAAGTATATCCTTTAAGTTGGCACGCCGCCATTGTCTGATGTCCGCCTCCGCCAAGTGATTCCATAATAACCTGAACGTTCATTTCGCCAAGGCTTCTTGCGGATATATTAACGGTATCTCCACTTTCAAACATAACGAACGAAGCTTTGATTCCCGTTACATTCAATAGATCATCAGCCGCTTGAGCAGTAACGATTCTGATATCTTTTGTATCAAAATCAGCAACAGAAACAGCGCAGGATTTATAGCTTTCAGCATTTGAGATAACCCTGTTACGCATTCTGCTGACGTCAATTGAGTTTGAAAACAGCTTTTTAACACTGACTGTGTCTGCACCCTTATGTCTGAGATAAGCCGCAGCTTCAAAAGTTCTGACACCTGAACGGATGATGAAATTCTTGGTGTCAAGCATAATGCCTGCAAGCAAAGCTTCTGCAACGGTTCTGCTGACAGTAATTTCGTCACCCATATACTGCAAAAGCTCTGTTACCATTTCACTTGCCGACGAAGCACCGGGATCATGGTGAAAAATAACAACACCGTTAATATCGGTTACCGACCGCCTGTGGTGGTCGATAACAACACGTCGCTCTGCCTTCTGATAAACTGAAGGGAACTCAACAAAGGTGTCAATATGAGTATCCACAATAACAAGAAGAGTTTTGCTTGTGATAAGCTCCAGCGCCTGTGCCTCACCAATAATAAGCTGGCCCATTCCGTCAGCTTCAAGTCTTTTAATAAGAGAAGCGGCAAGAGTTTTTTCTTTATCGGTTGCAATATGAACCGGTATACCAAGCGCAGTTGCAGCACTCGCAATGCCTGCAGAGGCACCGATTGCATCAAGGTCAGTATAGTTATGACCCATAACAATAATATTGCTGCTGCTCTTGAAAAGATCTGCCAGTGCGTTACCCACAACGCGACTTTTTACTTTTGTGCGTTTTTCGGAGCTCTTTGAAACACCACCGAAGAAATCATATTCATCGGCCTTTTTAAAAGCTACCTGGTCACCACCCCTGCCAAGAGCCATTTCGATAGCTTTTCGTGCATCTTTTTCGCACTCCTTGAAACTTGAGCCGCCGGAAACACCGATAGAAAGAGTTGAACCGATTTTCTTTTCTTTATAGGTGAAATCTCTGATTGTTTCAAGAATTGTAAATCTGTCTTCAATCATTTTGGTCACATTTCTTTGTTCCGTAAAGATAAGATACCTTTCGTCGGTGATCTTTTTAAGCGTACTGCCGTAGGCTTCTGCCCAATTTTCAATTTCAGCTTCAATACGGCTTCTTATTTCCGTTCTTTCACTGTCACGGAATTCGGAACGGGAATCGTCAATATAATCAAGTTCTATAACCAAAGCATATGGTCTGGTGTTGATATACTCAATTTCCGTCTTTTTGAGTTTAGTATTGTCAAGATAAAAAAGAACAAAATAATCTTCGTTCTTATTCTTGACTGCTTTTGTGAAAACTGAGTAGTAGCGATTTTTTATCTGAACAAGTGATTCCTTTTCGGCAATGATATTGTTCAGACCTATACCGTTAGTATACATATCAATGTGACTTGTCTGAACAAGCTCGCCACCGACTATATCGACGTAAAAGAGTTTGCTGCACCATCTTATGTAACCCTGCGGATCACAAACAGCCACAGGTAAGGGATAAGATGAAACAACTTCTGACTCTGTAAAATCAAGATTATCAGAGATATTTTCGATAAACCTCTTATATCGTCGCTTCGCAGAAAGAATCCTGTATACCGCAAAGCCGAAAATGCCCAGAGCCGCCACAAATTCAGCCAGAGCTACCCAAGGATTAAAATAAGCGGTAAGACCAACTAATATGACAATAAAAACTGCAATCAGAATTAATAAAAGCCTGTCATACCAAAAACCTTTGAGTTTCATTTATACCTCCATAATAATGGGAAGCACCATGGGACTTCGCTTCGTTTGCTCATAAACGAAGTGTGAAACCGCATCTCTGAGCTTACCCTTGATGGCATTCATATCGCTTATATTGCTGTAATAACAGTTTTCAAGAGATTTTTCGGCAATCTTCCTTGCAGACTCAATCAGTTCCTCTGCTTCTTTGACGTAAACAAAGCCTCTTGAAACAACTTCGGGGCCGGCAATAAGCTGGCCTGTTTCATAATCGAGCGAAGCCGTAACAACTATGATACCGTCCTGACCGAGATGCTTTCTGTCGCGGAGAACAACGCTGCCGACATCCCCGACACCGTAACCGTCAACAAAGACTTTGCCGGCAGGAACGGGGGTTCCGTTTTTGATGGAAGTGTTTGTAATTTCAGCAACGTAGCCGTTATCTGCAATAAAAATATTATCTTTTTCAATGCCCATTCCCTCGGCAAGCATTGCATGCTTGCGAAGGTGTTTCTGCTCACCGTGAACGGGGATAAAATAACGGGGTTTAACAAGACCCATTATCAATTTCAATTCTTCCTGACAAGCATGACCCGAAACATGAACATCATACATCTTTTCATAAATAACCTCTGCGCCAAGCTTGAGAAGCTCATTAACAACCTTGCCGACGGTTTTTTCGTTACCCGGAATAGGTGTGGCGGAAATGATTACGTAATCGTTGGGGCAAATTTCAACTTTTTTATGATCGGAAAATGCCATTCTTGAAAGAGCTGACATCGGTTCACCCTGGCTGCCTGTTGTAATGATTACAAGGCTGTCGGCAGGATACTTATTGATTAAATCAGCATTTATGAGCACGTTATCAGGAATATTAAGATAACCGAGCTGTGCGCTGATATTAACAACGTTTTCAAGGCTTCTGCCCATTATGGCAACTTTTCTGCCAAGTGAGGCTGCAACGTTGATTATCTGCTGAACTCTATGAATGTTTGAAGCAAAAGTCGCAACGATTATTCTGCTTTTGCCTGCTTTTCTGAAAAGCACATCAAAAGATTCGCCTACTTTACGTTCGCTTTCTGTATAGCCGGGTCTTTCGGCATTTGTTGAGTCCGAAAGAAGCGCCAGCACGCCTTCATCGCCAAGCTGTGCAAAACGCGAAAGATCAATCATACCTCCGTCAATGGGAGTGCTGTCAATTTTAAAATCCCCGGTCTGGATAACGGTGCCGCAAGAGCATTTTATTGCAAGTGCAATTGCATCCGGTATTGAATGATTAACATGAATCATTTCAACACTGAATTCATCAAATTCAACTACGTCACCGGGCGCAACTTCATAGAGTTTTGCATTTGAAAGAAGACCGTGTTCCTTAAGCTTACCCTGAATCAAACCGATTGTAAGTTTTGTGCCGTAAACAGGCATATTGACTGTCTTTAGAAGATAAGCCAGACCTCCGATATGATCTTCGTGACCGTGAGTGATGATAATACCTTTGATCTTATCCGCATTCTTTTCGACATAAGAAAAATCGGGAATAACAAGATCTACACCAAGCATCTCGGGGTCAGGGAAAGCAAGACCGCAGTCAACAAGAAACATCTCATCCTTATACTCGTAAAGAGTCATATTCTTTCCGACTTCGTTAAGACCGCCGAGAAAAGCAATTCTGAGAGGAGTTTCATCAACCTTTTGCTTTCTGTATTTTTTTGCCGAACCGTTTCTTGATTTAAAGCCCTGCTTTGGCTGCTTTTTGTTCTGACCGTTTTTGAATTTTGATTTATTGGTGTTCTGTGATTGCTTCTGCTGCGAAGCTTTGTTGGAATTGTTGGCAATGCTTTCTTTGTTATTATTCTTTTTCGCCATATTCTCTCCGTTTCTGTTTATTAATATATTTGAAGAATTTATTTATGTAATCCGTCAGGGTATCCTGACTCATATTATATATTATAATTATTTTATTATAATGTCAAGTTATATATTCCATTTATTTATATAAAAAGTGTTAATCGGCAAAAACAATCTACTGAAATAGTATGTTCACAATTATCCTAATTTAACCAAATTCGCTTGTAAAATCAGAAGAATGATGATATAATATTCAAAAACTTTTTGGAGGCAAAATGGCTGATTTAAAGAAAGTTGATATATTTACTGACGGTGCCTGCTCCGGTAACCCCGGTCCCGGCGGTTGGGGTGCTGTTTTAAGATACGGAAAGCACGAAATGGAACTCAGCGGCGGAGAAAAAGAAACCACAAACAACCGTATGGAATTAACCGCAGTAATTGAAGCGCTGAAAAAACTCAAAGAAAAATGTGACGTCACTATTTATACGGATTCAAAATACGTTGCAGATGCATTTTTACAGGGTTGGATATGGGGCTGGGTCAAAAACGGTTGGAAAAAGTCGGATAAAAAGCCTGTTCTTAACCCTGAACTGTGGCAAGAATTACTGAAAGAAATCAGAAAACATGAATATAAAATTGTTTGGGTAAAAGGACATGCAGGCCACCCTGAAAACGAACGCTGCGACAAGTTAGCAACCGCAAAAGCGGCTGAATACTCATTATAAAACAGACGGAATTATCATAGTTGACCTGTGATAATTCCGTTTATTTTATGTCATACATTGTCCCACCGCTTCATAAAATTTAACAAGAAAATTTATGAAGTCGGAGGAAATAAAAAAATGGCAAATGCTAGCATTTACAACGATATTTCAGCCAGAACGGGCGGAGATATTTATATCGGTGTCGTAGGTCCCGTCAGAACAGGCAAATCCACATTTATCAAAAAATTTATGGAAAACATGGTCCTGCCTAACATCGATGACAATTCTCGCCGTGAACGCGCTAACGATGAATTACCGCAGTCTTCAGCAGGCAGAACAATTATGACAACAGAACCGAAATTCATACCTGAAGAAGCTGTGGAAATCAGTTTTTCTGCCAAAACAAACATGAAAGTCAGGCTGATTGACTGTGTCGGTTACATTGTGCCTTCAGCATTGGGATACATAGAAGGCGATAATCCCAGAATGGTCAAGACTCCCTGGTTTGAAGAGGATATCCCGTTTAATATGGCAGCTGAAATCGGTACAAAAAAGGTTATTACGGAGCATTCAACAATCGGTCTTGTAATAACAACCGATGCTTCCATAAGTGAAATTCCGAGAGAGGAGTATGAAGAAGCAGAAGCTCGCGTTATTGACGAATTAAAAGAGCTGAACAAACCGTTTATTACCCTGCTTAACTGCAAAGAACCTCATTCTGCTTCGGCAAATGAGCTTGCCGAAAACCTCAGCAAAAAATATTCCGTACCCGTTTTGCCTGTAAACTGCCTTGAGCTTAATTCGGATGAAATAAATAACATTCTCTACGGCGTTCTTGCGGAATTCCCGATAAAAGAGATAAAAATTGACCTGCCCGGCTGGATAACTTCGCTTGAAAAAACACATTGGCTCAGAAGCGAAATATTCAAGAAAATCAAC
>JAZNBM010000059.1:0-2961 GCA_045587045.1 Acutalibacteraceae bacterium
TGTAGACGTTAATCGCATCGAATCCAGACACGACACGAGAAATCCGAACTCGGGTAAGGTAATGCTGAAATGCGGAATGAAATATGAAGGTACGTTGCGAAGCGCCGACAGAAATAACCAAGGCATCTGCGACGTCAGCTATTATGCTATGCTGAAATCCGAGCGGTAAATAAGAATTTGTGGAGGTAATTATGAGATTTAAAAAACAAATTTCATTGCTTCTTTGTGTTGTAATGGTATTTTTATCCGCTACACTCTCATCTTATGCTTCTGACGGAACAAACGCAGGCACACCTGCAATAATAAACACAGCGGAAGAAATCACAGGCTTAGTTATCAATTATTTTGCAAAATTGATCAACAACATCAAAGGCACAGATGAAACTGCTATACCCCCTGCAGCGGTAAATCCTCACTCGTGGATTGAATATAACGGCGAACCGATTGAGAATCCCGAACAGAGATTGAACGCAGAAACATGGGTTGCAAATGAAATTGCTTTTGAAAGCAAAAAATCATATACCAACCCGTTCAATGACGTTGATGTGGAACTTCACCTTTGGGGCAACGGCAGACTTTATAAAATCCCTGCTTTCTGGGACGGTGGTAATGTGTGGAAAGGCCGGTTCGTTTGTCCCTCCGAAGGTAATTGGCATTTCAAGACCGTCTGCACGGATGCCGAAAACACTTCGCTTGACGGCAGAACAGGTGCTGTTATCTGCACCGGATACAGCGGTGAGCACGATATTTATAAGCACGGTTTTATCACAACAAACGCAGGTGAAAAGTATTTCACTTATGACGACGGAACACCGTTTTTCTGGCTCGGTGATACTCATTGGAGCCTCGGCGACGAAACAGTTGATATGGTTGAAACAATATGCGAAAAGCGTGTTTCACAGGGTTTTACCGTGTATCAGAGTGAACCCATCGGAGCAAAGTTTGATTTTACAAACGGCATAACCGAAGAGGATATGGCAGGTCTTGCGGACTATGATGAAAAGTTCCGCATTATTGCAGAAAACGGGTTCGTTCACGCAAATGCACAGTTTTTTTTCTCCTATTTTATTGAGCCCCTGATTTCAAACAACGGCGGTTTCAACGGCAATGAGCCGTCTGATTCTGCAAAAGCTTACCTTGAAAAAGTCAGCCGTTACTGGGTCGCAAGATACGGAGCTTATCCCGTTGTCTGGACACTCGGTCAGGAAGTTGACAATGATTTCTATTGGAGCGAAACAAACCATCCCGAATGGGGATTGGATAACAACCCTTACAAGCTTGTTGCGGAGTATTTAGCAAAACACGATGCATATGACCATCCGCTTTCTGCTCATATGGAAAACGTCGGTTCAACGTCGGTTTACGGCAACGGTGAGGGAGCAACGGATAATTGCAAGGTTTATTTCAAAGATGCAATGCCGTCCTGTTTCAGAGATATAAAAGCACACAATTTCTATGCCGTTCAATGGCACACCGACAAAACAGAGCAAAGCGATTTCCGAATTGAAAAAGACTGCTGGTATAACTCACAAGGCAAACCCGCAATCAATTATGAAGGCCAGTATTGCTATCTCTGGACAAAGAACTTCGGTTCAAGAATGCAGGGCTGGACAGCGTATCTTAACGGCATGTACGGCTACGGTTGGGGCGGTCACGATACCTGGAGCTACCTCAATGTTTATGATGAAGAAAACGACAGCTCCGACGGCGTTGACACAATAACGAGCGAAGAAAAAATCAATGCAACCTGGCAGGATGCGCTCGAATACGAGAGCTCATATCAGGTCGGATATATGCGAGATTTCCTTGAAAACACAGAATGGTATAATCTTATTCCCAGATTTGACAACAAGGCATATTTCGTTCCCGCAAACAATGTTTATTATGTTTATGCAGGCAACGAAGATAACACCGAAATCGTTATTTATTTCTATTCGTTCACCGATGAAACCGTTGCGCAGAATGTAAACACCAAGTTTTACGGCGGAATAAAAACGGGTACAATCGGAAGCCTCGTTCCGAACGGAAGATATACCTATCAATGGTTCAACCCCATCAGCGGTGAATTTTCCGAAGAATATGAATTTACCGCTACAAGATTCGGCACATATTATATCGGCGACAGACCGCAGGCAACCGATATGGCTCTGCGCATAAGAGCTGCCGATAAATTCTGAACGAGTAATCGTATCTGCTAAATTCCAATTTGTCAAAAAGTTCGGAAAATAAGAATTTGCGGAGGTTCCAATGGAAATATTAAAATTTGATTTAAATAGCCCGGGCAACAAATTTAAAATTCTTAATGCGACTAACGGCGGACCTTGGCACAGAAGGCATGCAAATGACCAATTCCGCAGTAATTTTGAGGATTATAAGTCAGCGCGGATTCCATATAGCAGGAATCACGATTCTGCTGTTTGCGGCATTTACGGCGGTCCGTACAGCCATGATATTACATGCATTTTTCCTGATTTCGATGCCGACCCTTATGACCCTGCATCCTATGATTTTGCGTGTACGGATGAAAGCATTTTAGTTTGTCTTGACGCAGGCACCGAAACATTTTTCAGATTAGGTCAGACAATTGAGCATCAGATAAAAAAGCACGGCACTGTTCCGCCTGAGGATTTCAAAAAATGGGCCGTTATCTGCGAACATATTATCCGACATTACAATGAGGGTTGGGCAGATGGCTACAAACTCAATATTAAATACTGGGAAATCTGGAATGAAGCTGATCTTGATCCTGACGATTCATTGAACAAGCGCACCTGGGGCGGAACAAAAGCAGAATTTTTTGATTTGTTTGAAATTACCGCAAAGCATCTTAAAGAATGTTTTCCTGATTTGAAAACAGGCGGTCCTGCACTTGCACATAACGAAGAATGGGCAGAGGATTTTCTTCAGGAAATGCAAAAAAGAAACGTACCGCTTGATTTCTTTTCCTGGCATATTTATTGC
>JAZNBM010000060.1:0-7067 GCA_045587045.1 Acutalibacteraceae bacterium
AGCTGCCCCAACGTTCACGGCGGCGGTATGAGCTTCGGCACTTCTCCCGAAGCTGCGGCAGAGGTTACAAAGGCTGTTAAAGCCGTAACAACAAAGCCGGTTATCATCAAGCTTTCACCCAACGTTACGGATATAGTTTCCATAGCAAAGGCTTGCGAAGAAGCAGGTGCAGACGGCATCAGCCTCATAAATACGCTTCTCGGTATGAGGATAGATCTCAAAACAGGCAAACCCGTAATCGCAAACAAAATGGGCGGTTTCTCGGGTCCTGCAATAAAGCCTGTCGGCTTAAGAATGGTTTATCAGGTAAGTCAGGCGGTCAACATTCCCGTTATCGGTATGGGCGGCGTTGAAACCGCAGAGGATGTCATTGAGTATATAATGGCAGGCGCAACGGCTGTTGAGGTCGGCGCGGCAAACCTTGTTGATCCCTATGCAAGTTTTGCAATTGTTAATAATCTTCCCGACGTAATGAATAAATACGGTATTAAGAATTTAAATGATATAAAAGGATGTGCACACAATGGGTAAAGATGTAATCGTAGCCTGCGACTTTGCGGGCAAAAAAGAGGTATTTGACTTTTTGGACAAGTTTACCGATGTTAAGCCTTTTGTTAAAATCGGCATGGAGCTTTTTTATGCTGAAGGTCCCGAAATCGTAAGAGAAATCAAGGCAAGAGGACACAAAATTTTTCTTGACCTCAAGCTTCACGATATCCCCAACACAGTTAAAAAGGCAATGTCTGTTCTTTCGAGACTTGACGTTGATATGACAAACCTTCACGCAAGCGGCACAGTTGCAATGATGGAAGCTGCTATTGAAGGTCTTACAAGAGAAGATGGCACACGCCCCATTCTTATTGCCGTAACACAGCTTACCTCAACATCACAGGAAAGAATGGAAGCAGACCTTCTTATTGAGAAGCCTCTTGACGAGGTTGTTATGCACTATGCATCAAATGCAAAGGTTGCAGGACTTGACGGTGTTGTTTGCTCACCTCTTGAAGCAGGCAAGGTTCACGAAAAGTGTGGTGCAGATTTTGTAACCGTTACACCCGGCGTAAGATTTGCTGACGGCGACATCGGCGACCAGGTAAGAGTTACCACACCTGCAAAGGCAAAGGAAATCGGCTCTGACTATATCGTAGTCGGCAGACCCATCACTGCTGCGGCAGACCCCGTTGCAGCATATAAGAGATGCGTTGCAGAGTTCTGCGATTCTGCCTGCTGATAAAGGCGGCAAAACCCAAGCGCGAACGCTTGTTTGATGTTTTGCGGTTTCGACGTATACCTGATACGCCGTCAACCGCAAAGCCATCATTTGCCATCCTTTCTTAACAGACATAATATAATTCAGTTAATTATTAAAACTTTTTGGAGGAATATAAAATGAAACAGCTTATTGCAAAAGACCTGCTCTCAATCAAAGCAGTGTTTTTCCGTCCCGAAGAGCCCTTTACATGGGCAAGCGGTATCAAGAGTCCCGTTTACTGTGACAACCGTCTGACTCTTTCGGACATCAAGGTTCGTAATGACGTTGAAAACGGTCTTGCAACACTTATCAAAGAAAACTACCCCGAATGTGAAGTTCTTATGGGCACAAGCACAGCAGGTATTGCTCACGCAGCAATCACAGGTCACCTTCTCGGTTTGCCTATGGGTTACGTTCGTTCAGGCGCAAAGGATCACGGCAGAAACAACCAGATTGAAGGCAAGCTTCTTCCCGGTCAGAAGGTTGTTGTTGTTGAAGATCTTATTTCAACCGGCGGCAGCGTTATTGAGGTTGTTGACGTTCTCCGTGAAGCGGGTGCAGACGTTCTCGGCATCGTAAGCATTTTCACATATGGTATGCAGAAGGGTCTTGACCGCCTTGCTGCGGCAAATGTCAAGAACATCAGTCTTACAAACTTTGACACAATCGCAGAAGTTGCGGCTGAGGAAGGCTACATCAAGCCTGAAGATATTCAGCGCCTTATTGCTTTCCGCAACAACCCCTCAGACGAAAGCTGGATCAACAAATAATCAGCAACTTAAAGCAACCCAAATAAATACTAAGGAGAGAATATGAAAAGCCTTATAGATATTATGGAGCTTTCAACGGCGGAAATCGATGAGCTTATCGAGACCGCTCTTGATATAATCGCAAATCCTGCAAAATATTCGGAAAAATGCAAGGGCAAAAAGCTTGCCAGCCTTTTCTTTGAGCCCTCAACAAGAACACGTCTCAGCTTTGAGGCGGCTATGTATGAGCTTGGCGGCAACGTTATCGGATTTTCGGAAGCAAACAGCAGCTCCGCCGCAAAGGGTGAAAGCGTTGCTGACACTGCGCGCACGGTAAGCTGCTATGCGGATATTATTGCAATGCGCCACCCCAAAGAGGGTGCACCCTACGTTGCTTCAATGAAAGCGAGCATTCCCGTTATCAATGCCGGTGACGGCGGCCATAACCACCCCACGCAGACTCTTGCCGACCTGCTTACAATCCGCAAGGAAAAGGGCAGATTTGATAACCTGACAATCGGTGTTTGCGGCGACCTTAAATTCGGCAGAACAGTGCATTCGCTCATCGGCGCAATGTCACGTTACAGCGGCGTGAAATTTGTTCTGATTTCACCCGAAGAGCTTAAAGTGCCCGAATACATCAAGACCGATATTCTTGACCCGAAAGGTGTTGAATATAAGGAATCCGCAAGCCTTGAGGCTGTTATGCCTGAACTTGACATTCTTTATATGACCCGTGTTCAGAGAGAGCGTTTCTTCAACGAAGCTGACTACATCAGACTTAAGGATACCTATATCCTCACTGCAGAAAAGCTTGTAACAGCAAAGGATGACCTTTGCATTATGCATCCGCTGCCGAGAGTAAACGAGATTTCGGTCAACGTTGATGATGACCCCAGAGCTTGCTATTTTAAACAGGTGCTTTACGGCAAATATATGCGAATGGCGCTTATTCTTAAACTTCTTGAGGAGGCGGCAAAATGATTATAGGACAAATTAAAGATGGCATTGTTCTTGACCACATCACTGCAGGCCGCTGCATGGATATTTACAATATCCTCAAGCTTGGCGAAATGAGCAGCACCGTTGCAATGATTAAAAATGCTGACAGTAACAAAATGGGTAAAAAGGATATAATAAAAATCTTTGAATCCATTGAGATTGACCTCGATGTGCTCGGCTATATCGACCCCGGTATTACAGTCAACATTATCCGTAACGGTGAGCTTGTCAAGCGCAAAAGGCTTTCTCTTCCCGAGCAGGTAACGGGTGTTATCAGGTGCAAAAATCCCCGTTGCATCACCTCCGTTGAGCAGGAGCTTCCTCACAAATTCCGTCTCACAGACCGTGAAAACAAAGTTTACCGCTGCATTTATTGTGAGAGCAAGGCGAGCGGCACAAATAACGAATAAAAAAACAGAGCTGAACAGGAAAACAATTCCGTTCAGCTCTGTTTTTTAAAACATTAATATATTCTTAAGATTTATATTGTTGATTAAATTGGTTGCAAATGTTATAATAAGCGCCGGTTTATAGGGAAAACAGTGAAAAAGGAGGAAAAGAGAAAGAATGACACCTTACTATTACAAAAACGAAAAACGATTCTATAATTTCAGAGAAATTATCAATTACGGTGCAGAGCATTACGAAAAGAACACTGCTTTTCAGATTAAAACAAAGACGGGCGCTTATAAAAACATCACTTATGCAGAGCTGAAAAAGCTTTATTACGGTCTTTGCACCAAGTTCATAAAAATGGGTTACCTCGGTAAAAGAATTGCAGTAATCGGTGCAAACAGCTTTGAATGGGCTCTTACATATCTCTGTGCATCAACCGTTGGTGTTGTTGTGCCGATTGACAAGGAACTTCAGCCCGAAGACGTGCGTGACTTTTTCGATTCCGCAGACTGTGTTGCAGTTTGCACGGATAACGCAAAAATCGATGCTCTGAAGGGTGTTGTTACCCGTGATATCAATTATATACCGTTTGACAGCGTCAGAAGTATGGCAAGTGAGAGCGTGAATACTTCGCTTGTTGATGACATTGAAATTCGCAAGGATGAAATGCGTATTCTGATTTTCACATCGGGTACAACGGGCAGTTCAAAGGGTGTTTGCCTTTCACAGCATAACCTTTGCTCAAACATTCACTCAACGGTCAGCATGGTTAATGTTAAGCAGAGCGACAAAACGCTTTCAATCCTGCCTCTTCATCACACGTATGAATGTACACTGGACTTTGTTCTTTTCCTCACAAGGGGTGCAAGCATCTGCTATTGCGAGGGCCTGACCAAGGTGCAGAAGAATATCAGCGAATATAATCCCACGGTTCTTGTTGTTGTTCCCGCTCTTCTCAAGGTACTCAACAAGAGAATCAAAAAGGCGATTGCTGCTGACTGCCCTCAGAAATACAAGGAGTATTTTGAAAAAGAATCACTTGCAAGTGCTTTGAGCAAGGTGCCCTTCATCCTTCGCAAGGTTATCTGCGCCAAGGTTAAAAAGTCACTCGGCGGCAAGCTCAGACTGTTCATTGTCGGTGCGGCAGAGCTTGACACTCAGCTTGTTGAGGATTTCGGTGCTCTCGGTATCCGTACACTTCAGGGCTACGGTCTTACGGAATGCTCACCCTTGCTTGCAGGTAACAACGATTTTCATTTCAATCCCGAGTCAACAGGCGAAGCAATTCCCGGCGTTGAGCTTAAGATTGACAACCCCAACGATGAAGGTGTAGGCGAAATTCTTGCAAAGGGCGAGAACATCATGCTTGGTTACTTCAACGACCCCGAAGCAACGGCAGAGGTACTTTGCGACGGTTGGTTCCGCACAGGTGACCTCGGTTGCATGGATGAAAACGGCGACCTTTTCATCAAGGGCAGAATCAAGAACGTTATCGTTACCGAAAACGGCAAAAACATTTATCCCGAAGAGCTTGAAACCAGACTTTCCGAATTTCCCGAAATCGGCGAGGTTCTTGTTTTCGGTGCAAAGAAAGACGGTGAATCCTTTGTTAAGGCAAAGATATTCCCCAACTTTGATTATCTTAAAGAAAAGCTTGGCAGACAGCCTTCAAAAGATGATGCCGAACACGCAGTGAACAAGGTCGTTAAGGCGGTTAACAAAAAAATCCCCAGCTACAAGCATATCAAGATTGTTGAAACACTTTCAAGTGCACTTGAAAAAACAACTACCCAGAAAATCAAGCGCTTCGGCAAAAACGTTAAATAAGATAAAACGAAAGACCTCTTGCATCAAAGCAGGAGGTCTTGTTGCATGTAATGGCGGGGTTATTAATATTTTTATGCTGTGTGAATTTTGAGGAATGTTTTATTCGTTTGGTGTTGTCACGTCATACGGCCAGTCAATTATTCCGCCGAATTCCCACACGTTTGTGTAACCCAGTGCGGCAAGGTCTGCCGAGGCGTTAAGACTGCGGTTGCCGCTGCGGCAATAAACAAAAATCTTTTGATTTTTGTCGGGCAGAGTTTCGTTTGCTTTTTCAATTATCTGCGTTACGGGCAGAAGCACGGCACCTGTTATATGGGTTTCGTTGTATTCCCACTCTTCACGAACGTCAAGAATAACATAGCCGCTTTCACGTACCATCATTTCGTGCGCCGCTTCGGCTGAAATGCGGTAATATCCGTCAGCGTTTTTTGTGTATTCCACTGTATCAGCTCCCTGAACTCCGTTGCTTTCACCGTTTGAGCCTGCGTTTTTACTGCAACCCGAAAAACAGATTGTCAAAACAGTGAGAAGCGATATTATAATAAACAGTTTTTTCATTTTTAACCTCCAAGGAGAATGTCTGACACCAACATAACGCAGAATCCGACAAGAAGCGCATAGGTTGCACCTCTTTCGTTGCCGTGAGCGTGAGTTTCGGGAATCATTTCATCGCTTACAACGTATAGCATTGTGCCGCCTGCAAAAGCAAGGGCGAAGGGCAGTATGGCAGAAGCGATACTGACTGCAAAATATCCGATAAGCGTTCCGAGCACTTCAATAAGTCCTGTTGCTGCAGCACAGAGAAAAGTCTTTTTGGGGCTTACACCTGCAGAAAGCATAGGCCCGATAATAACCATACCCTCAGGTATATTCTGAAGAGCGATTCCGCCTGCTATGAGCAAAGCTTCCGTTGTGTTATCTGAGCCGAAACCGACACCTGCGGCGATGCCTTCGGGCAGATTGTGAATGGCAATTGCCGTCACAAAAAGAAGAACTTTGTCAAGATTTGTGCTTTTTTTGTGTTCTTCGATATCTGCGCCGACAAGCTTGTGAAGATGCGGTACAAGTCTGTCAATAAGGTTAAGACAGATTGCACCCGTAAATATTCCGCCGACGGTGACAATTATGCCGAATCTGCCGCCGTATTCGAGAGAGGGGAGTATGAGTCCCAAAACAGCAGCCGCAAGCATAACGCCGGCAGCGAATGAGAGAACAATATCGCTGAATTTATGCGATATTTTTTTGAAGATAAATCCGATTACCGAACCGATAACCGTTGCGCCGCCAACTCCAAGGGCGGTGAGTAAAACCATATTCATAACAATCACCACGGTGAATAATCTCTTTAACATATATATTATAGCATAAGCAAGTGCGTTCATCAATAATAATATTCTGTCAAACTTAAAGACAGCTGAAAAACAAATGTAAAAAAACTGTTACTTTTATTGAAAAAAACAATAAGATGTGATAGCATTACATTACTATCGAAAAAACGGGGAGTTAAACTATGATTTGTTCAAATTGCGGAAGCTCTGTTGACGGATCAAAGAAGTTTTGCCAGGTTTGCGGCTATGCCGTAAAACAGATTACAGACGACAGCCTTGATCAGGGTGTGTTTTCGGGCACACCTGCAAGCGGTAACGCCGCGCTTAAGGCAAATGCAGACCAGCCTGATGATTTAATCATCAACAAACCTTCTTATCCGCAACCCGCAACACCTGCAGAGCACAACGACGATATCGGTTTTGAAGAAAAACCGAAAAAGAATTTACACAAAAAGATTCTGATTCCCGTTGTGGCAATTATTCTTGCCGCAACAATGGCGTTTGGCGCATGGG
>JAZNBM010000061.1:0-5710 GCA_045587045.1 Acutalibacteraceae bacterium
ACGGCAACGCAAACTACGTCAAGGCGGTGCGCTTTGGTGACGCTGCCCTTAAAGCGGAGCTTGACGGTTATATCGAATTTATAAATCAGCGTAAAATCCAGGAAGAACTGAGCCGACGTTATTGCTTTGCACATTCTAAAATGAGAGAGGCAAAAACAATCGCCCAATACCGTGAAGCAAAAAGACTTTTTGTGCTTCTTGGGGATTACAAAGATTCTGCGGCTCAGGCACAGGAGTGCGAAAACCTTGCCCTTCAAAAAGAAGAAAGCCTGAAACAGGCTCAGTACGAAGAAGCGATTGAGTTTGAAAAAACAGCTTTGGCGTATCTTCACGGTGCCACAATCCGCGCGGTTCTGGAAAACTATAAAAAGCTTGACGGTTACAGAGATTGCCGCGAAAGAGCAACTGCCTTTAAGCATAAGGTTGTTGCACGCTGTGATGAACTGATAAATGAGGGCAGATACGATAGAGTTGCAAGCCTTTCGGATGTGATTTCAGGTTTTGAGGACGGCGCAGACAGGGTCAGAATCGCCAAAGAAAAGCTTGAAGAGCAAACGAAAAAAGAACGCGCAAAAGCAAAAAGAGTTCTGATTCTTTCAATTTCCGGTGTTGCAGCGTTGATTGTTGGTTTATTGATTTACTGCTTTGCCATAAAGCCTGTATTTGACTATAAAAATGCTGAAGAGTACCTTGAGAATGGTGACAAATTGGCGGCGGCGTTGGCATTTAACGAACTTGGTGACTATAAGGATGCAGAAGAAAGAAGCCTTGATATCTGGGGCGAAATTACAGTAAGAGAGACGCTTTCTGCAGGCTATGATTACACGGTGGCTCTTAAATCTGACGGTACGGTTGTTGCTGTTGGTAGCGATGATTACGGTCAGTGCGACGTTGAAGACTGGGCTGATATAGTTGCAGTTTCTGCAGGTGTTTATCAAACCGTAGGTCTTAAATCTGACGGTACGGTTGTTGCTGTTGGCTATAACGGTCACGGCCAGTGCAACGTTGAGAAATGGACTGATATAGTTGCAGTTTCAGCAAGAGGTTATCACACCGTAGGTTTAAAATCTGACGGCACGGTTGTGGCGGTTGGCAATGCCGGTGATGGTCAGCTCGATGTAAGTGACTGGAGAGATATAGTTGCAGTTTCAGCAGGAGGTTATCACACCGTAGGTCTTAAATCCGACGGTATTGTTGTTGCTGTTGGTAGTAACAGAAGCGGTCAGTGCGACGTGAGTTCGTGGTCTGATATTGTAGCTGTTTCAGCGGGAGGCGAACACACCGTAGGTCTTAAGTCCAACGGCACGGTTGTTGCTGTTGGTAATAACGCTTACGGTCAGTGTGACGTTGAAGGCTGGACTGATATAGTTGCAGTTTCTGCAGGTAATTTTTATACAGTAGGCCTTAAATCTGACGGCACTGTTGTTTCTACTGGCTATAACGAATACGGTCAGTGCAACGTTGAAGATTGGGCTGATATAGTTGCGGTTTCTGCAGGTTCTCGTCACACGGTAGGTCTTAAATCCGACGGTACGGTTGTTTCAACCGAATATTTAGATTACAACAAATACACCTATGATGATTATGCAGGTCAGTGCGACGTTTATGACTGGAGAAATATAAAACTCCCGTAATCTGAGTTGATATTACCTGATTCTATATTTTGGATTTAAATCCCTGTTCTTCGGAACGGGGATTTTTCTTTTTGCTCACAAATGACAGACGGTTGCAAAATGAAATTGCTCTCTTTTTTTGCACAGTTGTGCATTAATTCAAAAAAATCTTTCATATTGTTAAACAATCGCTCAATATATCTTGAATAATCTTGAACAAAGTGCTATAATAATGTATCTATAATTTTTAAAAAATTACGCGCGATAGACAGGAAGGAGAGCGTTATGAAAAATTTCAGAAAACTGCCGTCGCTTATCATTACTTTTGCTTTGATTCTTTCAATAATTCCGTTTGGCGCACTTTCGGCAAGTGCGGCTTCGGATAATACCTGCGGTGACAGCGCGTTCTGGTCGCTTGATACTGCAAGCGGTTTGCTTGAAATATCGGGTTCGGGTGACATGACGGATTTCACCGCCTCGGGTGCTCCGTGGTATGCTGACCGCGATTCGGTTAAAACGGTTATGGTTACAGGCATAAATTCCATTGGGGATAATGCTTTTTATGATTGCTCCAACCTTGCCGCCGTTACCCTTGCCGACAGTCTGACCGAAATCGGCAGCAACGCATTCCGTGACTGCGATAAGCTTGCTTTAATCGCTCTGCCTGACGGTCTCAAAGTAATCGGCAGCCGCGCATTCTATTACAGCGGTCTCAAGAGTGCGGTTATTCCTGCTTCGGTAACGTCAATCGGCACAGATGCTTTCGGCTGGTGCTCACAGCTCACAGGCATTGAGGTTAAAGAATCTAATGCAAATTATTCAAGCGATGCAAACGGCGTTCTTTTTAATAAAGCCAAAACCGAGCTTATCAAATATCCGAGCGGTAATATCGGCGAAAGCTACGCAATCCCCGAAACCGTTTCTTCCGTTGCCGCAAATGCTTTTGAAAACTGCGCTGATCTCAAAACCGTTTATATCCCCGAGAGTGTAACCGCTCTTGACGGCGCATTCTTTAACTGCGGTTTTGAAAACATCCTTGTTTCAGACAAAAACACCGTTTATTCAAACGATGCAAACGGCGCACTTCTCAACAAAAATAAGACACAGCTTATTCTCTATCCTGCAGGCAACAGAGCCGAAGAATATATTATTCCCTCAACCGTAACCGAAATTAAAGCAGATGCTTTCCATAACGCGGATAACCTTAAGAGTGTTGCAGTGCCTGACGGTGTCAAGGCTCTGGCAGACGGCACGTTCTTTATGTGTGCCGCTCTTGAATACGTTCATATCCCGGCTTCTGTTGAAGCAATAGGGGATTACGTTGCGGCTGACAGTGCTTATATCTGCTCCGACAGTGAAAACTGCTTTGCAAAAACATATGCCGATGAAAACGGTATTGAATTCAGAGTTTGCGCAGGTCACACCGCAGAGCGCGAAATTCTTGCTTACGGCAACTGCGAGAGCAACGTGCGCTGGATTCTTTATGCAGATGGCGAGCTTGTGATTACGGGCGAAGGTGCAATGCCTGATTTTGAAGAGGGCAAAGCTCCCTGGGCAGAGTATCTTGACGAAATAAAGGAAGCCACCGTAACTGACGGCATAACAAGTATTTCTGCAAACGCACTGAACGGCTGCAAGAATCTTGCCGAAATTAACGCGGCAGAAAGCGTAACAAGCTACGGTGATGCGGCTTTCAAAAACTGCACGTCACTTGCGGAAGTCGAAATTTCAGAAAATGTAACTTCAATCGGCAGCGAAGCTTTTGCAGGTACTGCTCTTGAATTTGTTCATATCCCTTCAACCGTAACCGAAATCGGCGTAAATCTTCTCGGCTCGGGTGCAGCTTATATCTGCTCCGACAGTGAAGATTGTTATGCAAAAGAATATGCACAGGCAAACGGCTATGAATTCAGATATTGCGGTATTCAGGCTGTTACGGGCATTGAACTTAACGAAACAGAAATTGAAATCGTTAAAAAGAATACTTATCAGTTAACCGCAAACGTTTTGCCCGAAACTGCAACAGACAAATCCGTTACCTGGAAATCAGATGATTCCGTTGTTGCAAAGGTTGATAAAAACGGTCTTGTAACCGCAGTATCCGTTGGCGAAACGGTAATCACCGCAACAACTGCAGACGGCGGCTTCACCGCAACGTGCAAAGTTACGGTTACTCCCGCCGAATACGGCATCAGCTGGATTGTTGACGGCGTTGCAAACGTTGTTTACGTTCAGGAGGGTGCGGCGGTAAATGCGCCTGCAGATCCCGTTAAAACAGGCTACACTTTCGTTGAGTGGGTGCCCTCAATCCCCGAGGTTATGCCTGCCGAAAATCTTGAGTTTGTTGCAGTCTGGTCGGTCAACAGCTATAATGCAGCTTTTGATGCAAACGGCGGCACTTGGGCAGACGGCTCAAATAATAAAATGCTTACCGTTGAATACGGCAAAAAGATAACCGCTCCCGAAGCCCCTGCAAAGCTCGGCTACGTTTTTGCCGGCTGGTCACCCGTTGTGGGCACAATGGACAGCATTGAGGGTAAAAACTTCACTGCTCTGTGGACTCCCTCAAGCGGTATTAACTACACCGTCAATACCTATGTGATGAAGCTTGACGGCGAATACGCAAAAACAACCAAGACTTATACAGGCATAACGGATTCAACCGTCAATGCCGAATACACCGTTGAAAACGGCTTTGTTCTTAATTCCGAAAAGAGCGTTCTTTCGGGCATTGTTGCTCCCGACGGCTCTCTTGTGCTGGAGGTTTATATTGACCGCGTTAAAATAACGGTCACTGTTGGCGGCGAAACAAAAGAATATCTTTACGGCGACAAAATCAGCGAGCCTGAAGCTCCTGCAGAACCCGAGGGTCACCGCCACACAGGCTGGGTTGACGAAAACGGCAACGTTATTGAATTCCCGATTACCGTCGGTGACGCTATGCCGTCAGAGATTATTCCCACCTTTGCAAAACGCATTTACACCGTAACATGGATTGTTGACGGTGAAGAAACCGCACAAAGCTATGAATACGGCCAGGCGATCGTTAAACCTGCCGACCCCGAAAAGGAAGAATATAAATTCATCGGCTGGGGTGCAGATATTCCCGATAATATGCCTGCAACCAATCTTACATTCACCGCAGAGTTTGAAAAGCTTTATTACACCTGCGAATGCGGCAAGGTTTTTGATAATGAGGCTGATTATAACAAGCACCTTGCAGAAGAACAGGCGCAGAAAGAATACGAACAGGCTCTGAAAGCCGTACGCGTTTCAATCAAAAACAATCCCGGCACGGCAACCATTAAATACGGCGAAACTCTTAAACTCACGGCAACTGTTAAAAATCCTGTTGACGGTATAGAGATTTATTGGTTTGTTGACGGCGAAAAAGTTGCGGAGGGTGAAACCTTCAGCCTGAAGTTTGAAAGCGGAAGCAAAACCGTTGAGGTTAAAGTCGTTGACGAAAACGGCAAGGTTGTTTTGAACGAAAAAGGCGAAGAAATTGCCGATTCACAAAAAGTAACCGTAAAAGCAGGCTTCTTCCGGAAGCTTATATCTTTCTTCAAAAATCTTTTCGGCATGAACAGAATAATCGTTCAGTCCGTATTCAATTCATATTTCTGATAAAACAATGAAAGGCGAGTGACGGCAATGAAAACAGAAAATAAACTCCGCATTGCCATGCTCGGCCACAAAAGAATACCCTCAAGAGAGGGCGGCGTTGAAATTGTTGTAAGCGAACTTTCAACGGGTATGGTGTCACTTGGTCACGACGTAACCTGCTACAACAGAAAAGGTCACCACGTCAGCGGCGAAGAGTTTGACGGCGAAAGGTTTACCGAATATAACGGCGTTAAAATCAAAGAGGTTTTCACCGTTCGGAAAGGCGGACTTGCGGCAATGACGTCTTCTGTTTTTGCCGCTCTCAAAGCAGCTTTCGGCAGATATGACGTTGTTCATTTTCACGCCGAGGGACCCTGCGCAATGCTTTGGCTGCCGAAGCTTTTCGGCAAAAGGTGCATTGCCACAATCCACGGACTTGACCATCAAAGAGCCAAATGGGGCAGATTCGCTTCGTGGTATATCCGCTTCGG
>JAZNBM010000062.1:0-2678 GCA_045587045.1 Acutalibacteraceae bacterium
TGACGTTTGGTTTTTGCACCGCTCCGCACCCACACCGCTTGTTATGCACACGGTTAAAAGCAAGGGTCTTTATTTCGGCATCGAAATCACTGCAAGCCACAACCCTTCAAACTACAACGGCATAAAGCTGATTGTTGACGAGGGCAGAGATGCTCCGCTTGAAACAACACACCGTCTCGAAGAGCTTATTGCAGAGGTTGAAAACGTTGATTTCGTTGCGTTTGACACCGCTGTTGAAGAGGGCAAAATCGTTTATCACCGTGACCTTTTCAACGATTTTATTGACGATATTCTTGAGTTGCTCGACGTTCAGGCTCTGCGCAAAAGAGGTCTGCGCGTGCTCTTTGACACAATGCACGGCTCGGGAACTTATCCGCTTCAGGTTATTTTCCACACCGCACGCTGCACAATTGACACCATCCACCTCAACAAGGATGCATATTTCGGCGGTCAGATGCCTGCACCCACAGAAAAAACTCTTGCAGCGCTGAGCGACCACGTTATCAAAGACGGCTATGATCTCGGCATTGCAATGGACGGCGACGGCGACAGACTCGGCATCATTGACAGCAACGGCAAATACATAGGCGCAAACGAAATTCTTTGTATGCTCTATTATTACCTTGTTAAGTATAAGGGCTGGAAAGGTCCCGTTGTTCGCAACCTTGCAACAACGCATATGCTTGATAAGATTGCCGAAAGCTTCGGCGAAAAGTGCTACGAAGTGCC
This sequence comes from Acutalibacteraceae bacterium, assembly GCA_045587045.1. Classification (GTDB taxonomy): domain Bacteria; phylum Bacillota; class Clostridia; order Oscillospirales; family Acutalibacteraceae; genus CAG-177. The sequence continues at coordinate 730 of JAZNBM010000062.1, forward strand.
TGTCGGCTTCAAATATATCTCATCGAAAATCGACGAGGTTGATGCGGTTCTCGGCGGCGAATCCTCGGGCGGTCTGACCGTAAGAGGTCACATCCACGGCAAGGATTCAATTTATGCGGCGTCTCTTTTTGCAGAAATGGTTTGCGTAACGGGCAAAACACCCACGCAGATTATGAGAGCTCTCGAAGCACAGTTCGGCAAATATTTTATGGTTGAAGATAACCTGCATTTTGCACCCGAAATCAAGAGCGAAATTGAAGATATCATTATGGTTCAGAAGAAGCTGCCCGATTTCGACGTTGAGGTTGAAAGAGTCAGCTACGAGGACGGCTGCAAGGTTTATTTTAAAGACGGCAGCTTTGTTATCTGCCGCTTCTCGGGTACAGAGCCGCTTCTGCGTATTTTTGCAGAAAGCAGCACAAAGAAGGTTGCGGCAAAATACATCACGGATTTCAGAGAATTTCTTGAGTTATAAAAAAATAACCGACTCCGAAAAATCGGGGTCGGTTTTGCTTTTATCTAACAACCGTGCATTCGGCTATGCCGTAATATAAAAATCTTTCGATTGTCTGCCTGTCGATTATTTCGCCGCAGGCGGCAATCGGCACTGCTGGCGGACAGCCGACGGTGGGCACGGCAAGGATTCTGCCTTCGCTTTCTTCAACGGGGATTGTTTCACACGGCGAAAGAGCAGCTTCTCTGATTGAAACCGCCTTTTCGGGCAGGTGAAAATCGGGTGCAGAAGAAGATAACGGTGCTTTTTTCGGTATATCGGAAACCGATTCGGCAAGTTTTTGCGGAGCGTGCAAACCGTTGTTCAGCGAAAACATAAACACAACGTAATCGGTATCCGCAAATTCGCAGACAAAGCCTTTGCTTTCGCCGAAATCCGCAAATTCATAGCCTGTGTAACCGACAGGTTTGGGGCAGACGGTGATTTTTAAAGGCTCGTTACCGCAAAGACCGAAGCCGTTGGCGGCAAAGGTTTCTTTTGCTTTTTTTACGTTTTTGGCAAGCTGCGCAATTCTGCTGTTGCAGTTTTCAATTTCTTGATTTGCAAGGTCAAGCGACTGCAGAATCAGATATGACGGACTTGTTGAGCCGAACATTGCGAGAGCATTTTTTGCTTGATTTGCATAGCTTTCGGGCGCAGTGTCGGACACGTGCAGATAAGCTCCGCCTGTTAAAACGGGCAGCGTTTTGTGTGCCGAATCGCAGCAGATATCTGCGCCGAGGTCGATGGGGTGCAACGATTCGGGCAAAAATTTAAGATATGCGCCGTGTGCGTTGTCAACCATAAGCGGCACGCCGAAACGGTGGCAGACATCAGCGAGTTTTTTTATATCGGAAACGTTGCCGAGATAGTCGGGACTTGTGATATAAACCGCATCGGGGGTGGTTGCCGCCAGCTTTTGCGAAAGCTTTTCGGGGTCAACGGTGCAGGAAAGATAGCTTTCGCCGCTTTCGGGGCAGAGCCATTCAACGTCGCAGTCAAGCATCGCTGCCGCCGTCAGAAAAGTTTTGTGGGCGTTTCTGCCTGCAAGAATCAGCGGTCTGCGATTCTTGTTTTTTCTGTTGACGCAGGCAAGAAAGACCATTGCTCTTATGCACTGCGACGAGCCTTCGGTTGAATAAAACGTCTTGCAGCCGAAAAGATTACTTGTATTTTCTTCACTTTCGGCAATGATTCCGCTTGCTTCATAAAGGCTGTCGGCGCCGCCGATTTCGGTTATATCGTATTTTTCAACGCCGAGCGTGCCGTTGCCCTTGTGCCCCGGCATATGCAGGCGTTCTTTGTTTTGCGATGCGTAGTTTTTAACGAAATCATAAACGGGAGTTGTCATAAAATCACTCCGATTTTATTGGTCGCCGAGCATTCTTGCAACGGCAACCATAATGGCGCATTCCATACGCTTTTTGAAAAGCTCACAGCCGTATTTATAGATGCC
>JAZNBM010000063.1:0-16398 GCA_045587045.1 Acutalibacteraceae bacterium
GCCGATTCTGCACTCCTTGCCGCCGATTTCAAACGAATATGAAATAACCTTTTCAACTGTATCGGTTGTCATAATTGCGGTTGCGGCGTCCTGACCGCCGTTTGCGTTAAGACCCTCAACAAGAGCGGGAATGCCGTTTGCAATGGGTTCAATGTCAAGAGGCTGACCGATAACGCCCGTTGAAGCAACAATAACGTCTTTTGCGCTGATGCCGAGCTTATCGCCGAGCAGAGCGCACATTTTTTCTGCAATTTCAACGCCGTTTGCGTTGCAGGTGTTTGCGTTGCCGCTGTTGCAGATAATTGCCTGCGCATAGCCGTCGGCAATGTTGCTTTTTGTTACGGCGATGGGTGCGCCCTTAACAAGGTTTGTTGTATAAACGCTTGCCGCAACAGCTTTCTTTTCGCTGCAGATAAGGGCAAGGTCTTTTTTGGTTTTGTTCTTTCTGATACCGCAGTGAACTCCGTTTGCGGTGAATCCCTTTGCGGCACAAACGCCGCCGTTAATCTGTTTCATAATTGTTATCCTCCCCAAATTAAAGAGCCAGACCTGTTTCGGGGTCTGTACCCATAAGAATATTCAGGCACTCGACTGCAGCACCCGAAGCACCTTTACCGAGATTATCATATCTTGCAATAAGAAGAATTCTTTCATCGTTACCTTTAACGGTGATTTCCATACAGTCTTTGACCGAAAGTGCATTTGCGGCAAGCATTGCATCCTCACCGATATCATCTGTATAACGCACAAATTTGCTGTTATAAAGCTTTTTATATGTATCAACTATATCGGCAACGGTCTTGCCTTGTGCAAGATTTTCCTTGAAAAGCGGTACGGTAACAGCCATTCCGCTGTAAAAGTCCGAAACGATCGGGCAAAAAACAGGTGCGTTTTCAATGCCTGTTATCGCCTTCATCTCTTTGAGGTGCTTATGCTCCTGTGTGAGAGCATACTGACGGGGTGCGGAGTATTTTTTACCCCTTGAGCCGTTTTCATATTCGGCAATCATCTTTTTGCCGCCGCCGCTGTAACCCGTGATTGAATGGCAGGTGAGCAGAACATCGGCAGGCAGAACACCTGCTTTAACAAGAGGATAAACAAGAGCGATGAATCCGCTTGCATGGCACCCCGGCACGGCAACACGCTTTGAGTTTTGGATTTTTTCAAGGTGTTCTGCAGAAAGCTCAGGAAAACCGTATGCCCAATCGGGCTCGGTGCGGTGAGCCGTTGAGGTGTCAATAACCTTAACCTCGGGGTTATCAATCAGCGAAACAGATTCCTTTGCCGCCGCATCGGGCAAACAGAGAAAAGCTATATCGCACGCGTTAAGAGCTTCTTTTCTAGCCGCAACGTCTTTGCGTTTTTCTTCGGGTAATGTGATAAGCTCGATATCTTCTCTTATGCTAAGACGGTCAAAAATACGCAGACCTGTTGTGCCCTCTTTGCCGTCAATAAAAATCCTTGTTTTTTTCATAGCTGTACCTCTGGGTTTAATATGCGTATAATTATACACATTTGTCTGTATAAAGTCAAGGGATTATTGCATAAACATAGGCAATTCAGCAATTATATGCAATAACCCTTGCAATTTCATTCTGCTTTGTGCAAAATATATATGCTTATTCGTTTCTCAGAACTTTTTTCTTTGCAACGATTTCGTTTTCAAGCTTCTTGCCGTCAAAATAATCGCGGATATTGCCGAGAGTTATTTCAGCAATGCGGCGCAGAGCTTCGTGCGTAAGAAATGCCTGATGCGAAGTAACAAGCACGTTGGGCATCATAATAAGCCTTGAAAGCACGTCATCTTTGAGAATGGTTTCCGACAAATCTTCATAGAAAAATTCGCTTTCTTCCTCATAAACATCAAGACCTGCACCGCCGACCTTGCCGCTTTTTATGCCTTCAATCAGCGCTTCTGTATCAATAAGCGCACCTCTTGATGTGTTGAGGATAAACACCTTATCCTTCATCATTTTGAGTGAATAATTATTGATAAGGTGGTAAGTTGAACTTGTGAGAGGGCAGTGAAGCGAAATTACGTCGGAGCGTGCAAAAAGCTCTTCAAGCGAAACATATTCAAGGTAACCCTGTGACGGATATGGGTCATAGGCAATAACGTTCATTCCTATTCCCCTGCAAATTTCGATAAATGCCATACCGATTTTGCCCGTTCCGATAACGCCAAGGGTTTTGCCGTAAAGGTCAAAGCCCACAAAACCATTGAGGCTGAAATTGAAATCCCTTGTTCTGATATATGCCTTGTGTGTTTTGCGCACAAGGGTGAGCAAAAGTGCAAGAGCGTGCTCTGCAATTGCATGGGGCGAATATTCGGGAACTCTTGCAACGGTGATAACATCACTTGCAGCATTAAGGTCAACGTTGTTATAGCCTGCACTGCGCAAAGATATAAGCTCAACGCCGATTTCTTTGAGAACGCTGATTGTTTCTTTGCCGATATCATCGTTTACAAAAGCAACAACAGCTTTTGCCCCCTTTGCCATAACAGCTGTTCTGGGGCTGAGCTTTGACTCAAAATATTCAATCTCAACACCATATTGCTCTTTAAGCTCATCAAAATAAATTTTATCGTAGGGTTTTGTATCAAAAAATGCAACCTTATTCATAATAAACCTCTCATAAAAGTATCCTTTCGGTTTTAGTTTGACCCGAAAGGATGCATTTATCATTTAAGCCTGTGAATGAAAAGTCCGCTGAGAAGCTTGGGCTCAAACCAAGTCGACTTCGGAGGCATAAGCTGACCTGCATCGGCAATATCCATCAGCTCGCGCAGAGTTGTGGGATACATCGAAAAAGCAAGACACATATCCTCGCTCGCTCTTCTTTCAAGCTCTGCAAGACCTCTGATGCCGCCTACAAAATCAATGCGCTTGTCTGTTCTGGGGTCATCGATGCCGAGAACGGGAGAAATGAGATTGTTCTGAAGAATTGAAACGTCAAGGGCATCAACGGGGTCTGCCGCATTGAAAGTGCCGTCTTTGGCTTCAAGCTTATACCATTCGCCGCCGAGAAGCATACCGAAAGTATGAGCCTTTTCCGGTTTATAAGCATCCTTGCCGACTTTTTCAACGGTAAATTTTTCGCTGATTTTTTCAATAAATTCTTCTTCGCTGTTGCCGTTCAGGTCTTTCATAACGCGGTTATAGTCCATAATTTCAAGCTCATCACAGTCAAAAAGAACTGCAAGAAAATAATTGAATTCTTCGCCGCCGTTATAATCGGGATACTGTTCACGGCGCTTAAGACCAACCTTGACGGCTGATGCCGCTCTGTGGTGACCGTCGGCAATATAAAGATAGTCAACACACTTGAAAAGCGCAGTAATCTGAGCAATTGTTTCGGGGCAGTCAACAACCCAAACAGTGTTACCGATGCCGTCATCTGTAACAAAATCATAAACAGGCTCGTGATTTGCCTTCCACTCATTAAGAAGCGAAGCAAGCTCTGCCTGCGGACGGTATGTCAGGAAAATGGGACCCGTGTTTGCATCGCAGTAATCAACGTGGTTGATTCTGTCTGCTTCTTTGTCGGCTCGTGTGAGCTCGTGCTTTTTGATAACGTTGTTTATATAATCGTCAATAGAAACACAGCCTACAAGACCCGTCTGTGCTCTGCCGTTCATAACCTGACGGTAAATATAGAATCTGTTTTCTTCGTCCTGCTTGCAAATGCCGTCTGAAACAAGCTTTTCCAGGTTTGCTTTTGCTTTAAGATAAACCTGCTCCGAATAAAGGTCTGTGCCATCAGGCAGATCAATTTCCGCCTTGTCAACATGAAGGAAAGAGTAAGGGTTACCCTTAACCATTTCGGCAGCCTCTTTGCTGTTCATAACATCATAGGGCAAAGCGGCAACCTTTGCAGAAAATTCGGGAAGAGGTCTAACGGCCATAAAGGGTCTGAAAACAGCCATAATATCGTCCTTTCAGCATTAATTGTCTTTATAATATATACCTATAATATTGAAAAATACGCATAATATTTTACATCACTCAAAAAGGTTTGTCAATTTGCACTTGCACAAAGGTTTGTTCTCTTTGAACTTGTTTTTGGTTAAAGTGCTTTAAAAATCAAAAAACCGCCCACGGGGACGGTTTTTCAATGTCACAGTTCAATTGTTTCGCCGAGTCTGAACGAATAAATCAGAGTCTGAACAACAGGCAGACCGATAACCTGCTCAAGACAACGGCGATAGATGCCAAGCTGTGAGCCATAATGCTCTTTAAGCTCCTCACCCGAGGTCACTCTGTCTGTTTTATAGTCAACAACAACAAGGTTGCCGTTTTCGATAAATGCACAATCGGCAACACCTTCAATGATGATTTTTTCATTTTGGGCAACCGTCGCAGGCACTTCGGGATAAAGCTCCCTGACCGGAATCGCAAAGGTAAACTCGTATTCCTTGAAAACCTTTTCGGCATTGAGAATACGCTTTGAAAGTGCACTCTTAAAGAAACCCGAAACCGCTTTTATATCAACGGCGTTCGCCTCCCTTTCGGTCAGCATTCCGTCGGCAACAAGGCGTTCAAGCTCCTTGGCAGTGTCGGTGCTCGCCGCCGCATAATCCGCAAACTGCATAAAACGGTGGGTAGCCGTGCCCCTCTGTGCAGGGGTCAGCTTATCCTTGCTCATAAACGCAGGTCTGCGCGATGCAAAATATTCGCTCTGCATTTCGCCCATATCAAGATTTGAAGCAATCTGCTTTGCAACAACGCCGTTGAGCTCGGCGAAAGGATAAGAGTAGCCTAGTCTTGTTTCAATTTCGGCAAGAATTTCTTCGTCGGGTTGTATTTTCTCGGCTTCACGCACAAGCTCTTCGCTTTGATAATTCTTGATTATTTCTGCTTTAAGCGGTGTCCGGCACGGCAGATTGAAGCGTTGTGAAACGCCTGCCGCCATACGCAGTGTGTTGGCATCGGGGTGGCGCAAAAGTGCCGTGAGCACACATTCGCCATAGCTTGAAAAGCCTGTTACGGTAAACGGATTAATCCTGCTGCCGCTTCTCAAATTCGCCGCTGCAGACGTGAGCGTTTTTGTGCTGTCGGCACAGGAAGAAAGCATTATAAGTTTTTCCTTGGCTCTGGTCAGCGCAACGTATAGCACTCTTAGTTCTTCGGAATGCTCGGCAATAAGTGTTTCTGTTTTTGCCGCAAGTCTGGGCAAGGTATCGTATTTGGCAAAGCCTGTGTTATTTTTGATGCCTATGCCGCTTGCAGAAGCAATAATCAGGTCCTCGCGGTTAAAGAAATCACCGTAGGGTTTTTCGCACGCAGCAACAAAGCAGACGGGAAACTCAAGACCCTTGCTCTTGTGAATGGTCATTATCTTAACAGCGTTTGCCGCCTCTGATTTTGAACTGCCTCCGCTTATGTCACCACCACTTTTTTCAATGTTATCAAGGTAATTCACAAACCCCGAAACACCCCGTCTGCCGTTTGCTTCAAACCTGTTTGCAAGATCGATGAAAAGGTTGAGATTTGCGCGGCGCTCAGCACTGTTTTTCATTGCACAAACTGCCGCGGCGTAGCCTGTTTCTTCAATAAGTCTGCGTACAAGCTCACCCACTCTGACAGTGGCGGCAATGCGGCGCATTTCTTTGAGCTTTGCCACAAAATCAGCCGCTTTTTTGTTACCGTTTTCAGCCGCAAAAGTAACACAGCCGTAAATGCTTCCCTTTCTTCGCTGTGCACGCATAACAGCAAGGTCATCGGGAGTGAACCCAAAAACGGGCGAAAGCATAACCGCAGTGAGCGGAATATCATTGACAGGGTTATCAATAACCTTAAGAAGCGAAATAAGAAACATCGTTTCGGGTGTGCTGAGGAAGCCCTCCGTTGCCTCACAACTGACAGGGATTTCTCTTGCGTTAAACTCGTCAATAAAATCACGCGAGCTGTTTTTTACACTTCTCAAAAGAATGCAGAAATCCTTGTATTCCGCAGCTCTGAAGCCGTCGCCTTTTGTAAGCGGCATACCCTCGGCAACCGCTTTTTCGATGTAATCGGCAATATATTTTGCCTGAATTTTTGTAAAGTTGTCTTTATCCGTTTCAAAAAGCAGAAACTCGGTGTCTGCCCCGTCTTTTTGTGGGTAAGCCGCGGCCGCTTCAAGTCTTTCTTTTTCGTCGTAATCAAGACCTCCGGCATCACGGCTCATAACCGCTTCAAAAATAAAATTGACAATACCCGTAACGCCCTCACGGCTTCTGAAGTTTTTGCCCAGAGTGACCTTTGCCGGATAATTTTCGTTTTCATATTCGCTCATTTTGTCACGGCGTGCAAGAAAAATTTCGGGCATAGCCTGGCGGAAACGGTAAATGCTCTGCTTAACGTCACCAACCATAAACAGGTTATTTTCATCTTTCGAAAGTGCGCTGAAAATCATATCTTGCGCAAGGTTTACGTCCTGATATTCATCAACCAGAATTTCCGCATAGTTTTCCGACAGTGCAACAGCAAGCGGAGTTTTTACATATTTATTACCATCGGGCTCAACAAGCAAACGCAGAGCCATATGCAGTGTGTCTGAAAAATCAGCGCCGTTTTCGGCAAATTTAAGGCGGTCAAACTCGTTTGCAAAGGCAATCACCGCTTCGATAAGCTCCGTAACCACGGGAGCAAGTGCCGCAACGTCGGCTTTGTGGTCATCTTCGGAAATGCAGAGATATCTGCCAATTTCACCGATTTCTTTTTTGTAGCCGTCTCTGATTTTTTTGCAGATATCCTTGACCTCGGATTCGTAGCCTCTGGGCGCAGAGGGCATTCTGCCGAAAGACACTTTACCGTATTCTTCTGCAATTTTATCCCACGGCTCGTAGCAAACCGAATTGAAAAAACGGACAAGCATTTCTTTTTCCGCATTAAATGTGTCTGCGTATTTTGCCTCAAGCTCAGGCTCGTCTGCAAGAAGCACAAGACAGTGCTCTATACCGCCCAAACAGCTTTCGACTGCGGCTTTCATATATGAAATAATAATTTTGCCCCAACTGCTTTCCCTTATCTGCTCGGGTGCACTGAAATCCTGTGCAAGCGAGCGAAGCCATAATTCAGGAAAAGGATAAGCCTGCGAAAGACTGTGAAGCTTTATCATTGCCGCAACAAGCTTCCGGTCATCACGGTTATCGCTGATAAGATTTGTCAGGCGCATAAAGTTTTTCGTCGGGTTTTTATAAAGCTCACCAACAACGTTGTTTACCGCCTGTGCTTTAAGAATTTTCAGCTTGCTTTCGTCAAGCATACCAAAGTCAGGTGCAATACCCAGCACATGAAAATTCTCACGCACAAGGTTGATACAGAAAGAGTCGATTGTGCAGATATTTGCACATGGAAGCATAAGCTGCTGACGGCGCAAACGCTTATCCGACGGATTTTCTGCAATTTTTTTGCTGATTGCCGCCTCTATTTTTTCTTTCATCTGCGAAGCGGCGGCTTTTGTGAAGGTGACGATGAGCAGATTTTCAACGTCACAGGGGTTTTCACTGTCGCAAATTCTGCGGATAACTCTTTCAACAAGCACAGCTGTTTTGCCCGAGCCTGCGGCGGCGCTTACAAGCAAGGTGCCTTTTCGCGCCTCTATCGCTTTTTTCTGGTCATCAGTCCACGATATCGCCATCTGCCTCATCTCCTTCCTCAAGATTTTTCAATGCTTCGTTAAGGTCGGTATCAATCAATTCCTTAACAGGTATATCTTCTTCATATGAACAAACCGATTTATAATCGCAATATCCGCAAACGTTTTTATAACTTGCGCCGTATGACGGCACAGCTTCAATCCTGCCGTTACGCAAAGCATCCGCCATTTCAACAAGGATTCCGTCTGCCTTTTCCTTGACTTTTTCAAGCTGTGAAAGCCTTATCAGCGAGCCCTTCATTTCGCCCTTTGCGTTAAAATCAACAGGGATATAAAGTCCGCCTGCGGTTTTATCCATCGCCACAACAACGTCGCAGTCATTGAGAACAATACCCTGCATGCGGCATTTTTTCTGCTTTTTAACGGCAACTTCTTCGGACGATTCGCCTCTTTCTGCCGAAACAAGCGGAGAATTTGCAGGGTAATAAAGCACACCTGCAGGAGTGATTTCGCCGTATTTGTTTTTTCCGTTTTGCCAGAGAGTGAAAAGATAAATAAACATCTGCATATTAAGACCCTGCAAAACGTCGCTGAGCCTGAAAGTTTTGCCTGATGACTTATAGTCAACAACACGCAGATAGGTTTTACCGTTGATAACCGCTTTGTCCACACGGTCAATTGCACCCGAAATGCTGATTTTTCCGTTTGCGGTTGCAACCTCATAGGGCGGTATCTCACCCTCGGTGCCGATAGTAAGTTCAAAATCAACGGGAACAAAATCGCTCAAGGCAAGCTCTTTGATAAGTCTTTCGGCAACGTCGCGCACGGTAAGCGCAAGTTTATGGTAAAGATAAAGAAAACGCTCGTCACGCTGTGCACCGTCAAGCTTTGCCATAAGATATTCGTTCATCAGCGACAAAACAATATCAAGCAGTTCTTCGCCTGACATAGCGACAAGCACGTCTTTTTCATAATTTGCCAGCAGCTTTTCAAGCACGTGGTGGATAACGTTACCTCTCTGTAACGGGTCAAGCTCCGCAACCTTTCTGGGCATAGCTTTGATTCCGTAGCGGCAGAAATACGAAAACGGACATTTATAAAAGCTTTCTACCTTTGATGCGGAGATAAAAAGATTATTACCGAAAAGCTTTTGTGCGGCTTCATTATCATTGAAAGCAAAATCACGCAGACCGCCTGCTCTTTCAAGGGCGGCAAATCTGCCTGCAAAATCCTCTCTGTCGCTGAAATATTCTTCAAGCGTTGCGCCAAGCACGTTGGCTTCGCTTCTGTTTTTTGCAAGCTGTTCAAAGGCAAGATTCTCGCCCTCAATATAATAAAGACCGTCAAGACAGGAGGCATCAACCTCCTTGCAATTCGGAAAAAGATTTTTGATTTTTGTGTAAAGCTCTGAGGGAGCAAGCTGTTCATTCTGCGAATTTCTTTCGGGGCAGCAAACATAAAGCTTATGTGAAGCACAGCAGAAAGCACTGTAAGCAATAAGCTTTTCTTCGGCAAGCTTATATTCGCCGAAATCTGCAAGCTCAATGCCCATTTCGCTGAGCCTGCGCCTGTCCTTATCTGTCAGGGTTGAGCCTGATGAGGGCAGAGCCGGAAACACGCCGCTGTTTGCACCCGCAATAAACACCGCTTTCGGTGTAACGGTGCGGATTCTGTCTGCCGAGCCTATGGTTATTTCGTCAAGTCCCTGCGGCAGACTGCCTACGGTCTGCACACCAAGCATAAGCTCAAATATTTCTGCAAATTCGCCTGCGGTAACCTTTCTTTCCGCCGCAACGGTTGCTATTGAATCAAGCATATCCATAACAACGTTCCAGATGCGGTCAAGCTCAATGGCAATGCCCGTTTCACCCGATTCGGCGAGCAGACCCGCAAGCTTTTTCAGGTTTTCTGAAGCATTTGTTTTTTCAAGGAATTCATAAACTGCCTTTGCCGCTTCAGCACCGTTTGTTTTTTCAAGCTTATCTCTTAAATCACAGAGCGGGGCAACAATCCTGCGGCGCAGATTATTGAGCACATCAAGCTCTGCGGTATCTTCATCCTCCATATCTTCGCCGAAACCTCTGGGGTGCTGCTGCCAATCCTTGAGCCAGCCGCCGCGGTTTATCTGCCACAGGTAGCAATAATTTTCAACTCGTGAGATTTCTTCGGCACTGAAATCCGTAAGCTCCGTTTTAAGGTAACGCATAACGGTTTCCGTATCAAATCCGCCGTCTGCAATTGCGATGGCACAGGTTACAAGATTAACAACGGGCGACGTATCAACGGGTTGACGGCTGTCATCAAACACACCAATGCCGCATTTTTTAAGTGCGGAGCGCAAGGGCGCTTCATAAGATGAGCTGTCCCTTGCAATAACTGCAATATCACGGCATCTGTATCCGTTTTCGCGGATTAATTTTTTTGCGGTGCAGGCGATATATTCGCACTCTGCATAGATATCCGCCGCCTTGCAGAGAGTTATATTGTCGCATTCTTCTTCATAGACATTGGGTGCAGGTGAAAAAAGTTCCTGCTCCAAAGCACGGAGCTCAGGTGAAGCATATCGCTCAAAAACGGGCGGAAAATTATTAAATTTGCTCCGCATTGAAAGATATTGCGGCTTTGCAACGGCTGCACCGCTCTTTTTTGCTGCTTCAATCAACCTGTGTGCAGTTCTTTTTGTATGTGCAAAAAGTTCCGTTTCGTCATCGCTGTTTTGCAGATTATCCGTGCAGAGTGTCACGTAGACCGCTGCGGCTTTTGTGAGCATACGCTCGATGATTTTGTATTCCTGAACAGTAAAACCTCTGAATGCATCAATAAAAACAAGTCTGTCTTTGAAATAATCGTTTTCGGGCAGAATATCATAAAGCTCATCAAGCAGCTCGTCAGGATTGAAGTAGCTGCCTGAAACCATTGCGTCATAAGCATCAAGCACGGTCACGATATCGTTGAGCTTCATTTTGAGCAAACCTTCTTTTTCGGTTGCCAGAGCAAGACGCACGCTGTCTGTTGAAACGGCGCTCTGCTTGAATTCAGACGAAAGTGCAATGAATTCGGATATAACGGATTTTTTTGTCGTATGATTTGCATAAAGACAAAGCTTATCTTTGACAGCATCAAGAGCCATACGCATAAGCACTGCCCTTGCAGAATCGTCAAGACGTCTGCGTTCATGCAGGGCAGGTCTGCCCACAAGCTTTTCGCCAAGGCTTGTGAAGCTTAGCACATCGATATCCGCCATCGTCTTTGCACCGAATTTTTCAAGCATAAGCTTTTCGCTCATAAACGAAAATTGCTCGGGCACGATAAGGGTCAGCTTTTTTCTGCCGCCTTTTGCAAATTGCTCGATGAGATTCATTATGTGGACGGTTTTGCCGCCGCCTGCTCTGGATAAAATTAAATAAAGCATAATATCACCGTTCAGATCTAATATAAATGTCATTATAACACAGTCACCGTTTTTTGTCACCACATTTGATTAATGATATTATAAAAAACAATATGGCCTATAAAACGGACTTCAATAAATAAAAACATACAATTTTCAGGGTTGTTGACAATAATCCTTTTATATGTTAGAATGTTAAATGTATTTTTATGTTTGAAAGGAGCAAATCCAAAATGGATGACCCCGGCCCTGCGATTATGCTGGCAACCAATGCCGTTACTGACGGCAGTGTAGTTTCTCTTGTACTCAAAATAGTTTTGCTTTTTGTACTCATTCTTATTAACGCATTCTTTGCGATGAGCGAAATTGCCATTATCTCACTCAACGACACCAAAATGCAGAAACTTGCCGAAGAAGGAAATAAAAAAGCAAAACAGATTGTCAAGCTGACAGAAAACCCCAGCAACTTTTTATCAACCATTCAGATAGGTGTTACCCTGGCAGGCTTCCTGACCTCGGCATCAGCCTCACAGACATTTGTTGATATGCTTGTGAATGCAATTGCCAAAACAGGTATTGTTCCCACAATCCCGTTGAGCGTTGTAAGCATTGTTTCAACAATTCTTATCACTCTTATAACATCCTATTTCTCACTTGTTCTCGGTGAACTGGCACCCAAAAGAATCGGTATGCAGATACCCGAAAAAATCTCGTTCAAAGTGGTTGGCATTCTTTTATTAATCGCAAAAATCACCAAACCCTTTGTTAAGATTCTTGCTTTTTCAACAAACACAGTTGTACGCATTTTCGGTTTTGACCCCAATGCCGACGAAGAGGACGTTACCGAGGAAGAAATCCGAATGATGGTTGACGTCGGCGGCGAAAAAGGCGTTATCGAGGACTCACAAAAAGAGATGATTGACAACATCTTTGAGTTTGACGACCTCGATGCAGGCGATATAATGACCCACCGCACAGAAATGACGGCAATTGAAGTCACACGCTCACTTGCAGAGGTTGCAGAGCTTGCCGTTGAAAACGGTTATTCCAGAATACCCGTTTATGAAGATGACCCCGACAGCATCGTGGGTGTTCTTTATGCAAAAGACCTTCTCAAATTTGTCGGTCACTCACTCCCCGAAGATCTCACAATTTCAAAGGTTATGCGCAAAGCACTTTACGTACCCGAAACCCAGTCCTGCGCCGACCTTTTCAATGCCATGAACGAAAGCAGAACACAGTTTGCGGTTGTTGTTGACGAATACGGCGGCACTGCAGGCATTGTTACTCTTGAAGATGTGCTTGAATCCATTGTGGGTAACATACAGGATGAATATGACGACGAAGAAGAAGAAATCACAAAGATTGACGAAACAACTTTCACCATTGACGGCACAATCGACCTTGACGAAGTAAACGAACTCGTCGGAACCAAGTTGCCTGAAGGTGACTACGATACACTCGGCGGCTTTGTTATCAGTCTGCTCGGTTATCTTCCATCAGAAACCGACAAAACCCCGATAGTTGCCGAATACAAAAACCTTCGCTTTACCGTTCTTTCGCTTGACGAACGCAGAATTGAGGACATCAAGGTTGAAATTCTGCCCTTGCCCGAGTCAGACGAAGAAGAGGATGACGATTAAACAATTCTTCGGGCTGCGGCTTTTGCTGCAGCCCGTTTTTATTAACCGCTGACTGTATGGAGATGATATAAAATGAAAAAACTCAACGTTATTCCCAAACCGAACACAACAGTTTTTCTCGGCGGTGAAGTGCTGATTGACCCGTCAAAAGCAGAATTTCTGATTGACGCTAATCTTGATACAGAGGAATATATTCTGACTGCAGACAAAAACACTTTAACAGTCAAAGGCGGCTCCGAGCAGGCATTGTTTTACGGCAAACAGACACTCTGCCAGCTCAACGGCGTATGCCCCTGCGTAAGAATAGAGGATAAACCCGCTTTTGAATACAGAGGATTCATGCTTGACTGTGTGCGCCATATGTTCAGCATTGATGATATCAAAAAGCTTATCGATGCCGCCGCCAGTCTCAAAATGAACCGCTTTCACTGGCACCTGACCGATGATCAGGGCTTCAGAGCCTGGATAAGCCGCAGACCGTCTGCCTCAATCGACGGTTCCGTCAGAAAGAGCTCGGATTTCGGCTCACTCAAAGAAAACGGCGAATACGGCGGATACTACACAACGGAGCAGATGAAAGAAATTGTTGCTTACTGCGCCGAGCGTTTTATAACCGTTATCCCCGAATTCGACGTGCCGGGTCACTGCTCTGCAATTCTGCACGCCTATCCCGATATCGGTTGCTCGGGCAAACCTGTTGAAGTCAAGACGTATCAAGGGATTTTTGAAGATATTCTCTGCGCAGGCAAAGATAAAACCTTTGAGGTTGTTTTTGATATTCTTGAAGAATTTCTTGAAATTTTTCCGTCTGAATATATACATATCGGCGGCGATGAAGCGCCTAAAACCCATTGGAAAAACTGTCCTGACTGTCAAAAAAGAATAAAAAAGCTCGGTCTGAAAAATGAAGAAGAACTTCAGGGCTGGTTTACAAATGAAATTGTTGCTTTTCTTGAGTCACGCGGCAGAAAAGCCATTGTGTGGAACGAAAGTCTTAAGAGCGGCCTGGTCAGCAAAAGTGCCGTTTCGCAGATGTGGATGGACCCCAAAAAAGATTCCGTTAAGTTTGCAAATGAGGGCGGCAGAATAATCATTTCGGATTTCTTCTATTACTACTGCGACTACCCCTATGCAATGACCCCTCTTGACAAAACATATAATTTTAATGCAATAGTTAAGGGTATTGAAAATCCCTCATCCGTCTGCGGAGTTGAAACTCCGCTCTGGACAGAATATATCAACAGCCTTGAGCATATCGGTTTTATGTTTTTCCCCAGAATTGCCGCCGTTGCAGAAACAGGCTGGACTGCTGAAGAAAACAAAAATGCGGCTGACTTCCGCCGCCGCTTCAGAGAATATTCGGCAATTCTCAGCCAAATCGGCATAACCGCTGCCGCACCACACGAATGGAATCCGTCACTTCTTGCAAGAGCAACAGGCACACTCTCTTTTATGAAGAACAACGTTCGCAACAAACCAAAGAATAAATAAGAAAAGCTTGCAGAGGTAAACACCTTTGCAAGCTTTGTTTTTTACTTTTTCTTATTGATTTTGATTACGTAATTTATTGCTTCTGCCAGTGCAATTGCCGAAACAAAGAAGCAGCCGTATATCAGCGACCAGTCAAGGTCAACTTCGCCACGCATATGATTGTCCCAAACAGATTCAATAACTACAAAATAAATTGCGCTCTGAAGAGCTATAACCGAAAATGCGTGAAGACCTTTCAGTTTGCCCGAGCCCATCAGAGCGGAGTCCACCGCAATGAACAACGCAAAAAGAACCATCAGCGGCAAACCGACCTCGTAAATATTTTCCATCTTGCCGAGCCTGCCGGCAACAAAGAAAATATAACCCACAATGGCAAAAAAACAGATAAGCGCCGTTACCGGAGCAGGTGTTACGTCGAGAATAGGTAAAACAATAACCACCCATGCAACGATAAGTGCACCGACAACGTAAAGGCTCCAACCGTCAGAACGGGAAATCGCCGTATCGAGTGCAATACAGAACGTTGCGGGAAAAACCATAAGCGCTGTCATAAGAGCTGCAAAGCCCTTTGAGCCCTTACCGGGTGATTTGAAGAATCTTTCTTTTTCAGTTTTTACCTCAACGGGTTTTTCTGCAGGTTTTGCCCTTCTTCTGGAGGGCGCATCCTGAGACTGGGACGGCTGTTCTGGGGAAGGAAGAGGATTGCCGCACTGACCGCAGAAAACGTTGCCGTCAGGCACTGCGCTGCCACATTTATTGCAAATCATTAAATATTACCTCCTTATGTGATATTTCTGTTATGCAAATATTGGTTGCATCCCTATTATACAGATAAATGTATACAATTGTCAATATATAGATTGTAATACTTTTGTGAACAAAATCCCGTATATACGAGATACGGCACATCAGGTGCGGAACAGTTTTGAACAAGAAGTTTTTCGCCGTGTCAAAGTAAAAATTTTCAGGAATATGAGACTGTTTCAAAGATTTTTAATGCGGATATGTCGTAAATATTCCGCTTAAAATCATATTGATTACTGTTCGTAAAAGTATAATATATGATTGACAATTATTTTTGCCTATGATATACTTTTAATAATTATGAGTATAGGTGATATTTGGTCTGTCAGCAGGGGTTGAGACCGTTTAAACGGTCTCCCGTTCACTGTTTGCTAACAGCTAATCAACATAATCAGTCAAGGGCAAAGCTCTTGCAAAACTATTCACTGTTCGCTATTAATTATTCACTAACCATATATCGGAGGAATGAAAAATGTACGAAAAGGTTTCGTCAAATCTTAATTTTGTTGACAGAGAAAAAGCAGTGCTTGAATTCTGGAAAGAAAACAAAATTTTTGAAAAGAGCATTGAAACCAGAAAGGGCTGCCCCACTTACACTTTCTATGACGGCCCTCCCACAGCAAACGGCAAGCCCCACATCGGTCACGTTCTGACCAGAGTTATCAAGGATATGATTCCCAGATACCGCACCATGAAGGGATATATGGTTCCCCGTAAAGCAGGCTGGGATACCCACGGTCTGCCCGTTGAGCTTGAGGTTGAAAAGATGCTTGGCATCAACGGCAAAGAGCAGATTGAAAAGTACGGTCTCGAACCCTTTATCGGTCACTGCAAAGAAAGCGTGTGGAAATACAAGGGTATGTGGGAAGATTTTTCAGGTACAGTAGGCTTCTGGGCTGATATGGACGAACCTTACGTAACTTATCACAACAGCTACATTGAGTCCGTTTGGTGGTCACTCAAGGAAATCTGGAACAAGGGTCTGCTCTATAAAGGCTTCAAGATTGTTCCTTATTGTCCCCGTTGCGGCACTCCCCTTTCCTCCCACGAGGTTGCTCAGGGTTACAAAGCTGTCAAAGAAAAGTCAGCCGTTGTAAGATTCAAGGTCAAGGACGAAGATGCTTATTTCCTTGCCTGGACAACAACACCCTGGACTCTGCCCTCAAACGTTGCCCTCTGCGTCAACCCCGACGAAACCTACTGCAAGGTGAAAGCAGCAGACGGTTACACATATTATATGGCTCAGGCTCTGCTTGACACCGTTCTCGGTCAACTTGGTGACAAAGAAAACGGCGTTGAAGCTTATGAAATTCTTGAAACATACAAGGGCACAGACCTTGAATACAGAGAATACGAACCTCTCTTTGAATGCGCAGGCGTAAGTGCCGCAAAGCAGAATAAGAAGGGTCACTATATCAGCGTTGATAAGTACGTTACAATGTCCGACGGTACGGGTAGCGTGCACATCGCGCCCGCTTCCGGTGA
>JAZNBM010000064.1:0-26146 GCA_045587045.1 Acutalibacteraceae bacterium
TTCCTAAGCCCGCTTGGCCTCCGACTTGCTTGTATCGGACAGGTGGTATTCTCCTTTTCCAAGACGGATATGCCCTGCCATATCACCATAAAGTGCTCTATCTATATCCTCGCGCAAATGCTCAACACGGACACCTACCGAAAATGATTTTGCCTCTGACTTTGATGGGGCAGGTGGAATAGTCGGTAGCCATAAAGAATGCACCCAGAAGAAGACCGCCGCCCATAACCTGATAAAGAACGGCAGCAACGTTGCCTTTTTCTGCAATAAGGGTAATAAGAGCTACCGTGCCGATGTATGTAAGAGGAATTGCGGGGGAGATAACTTTTCTTATCATAAGGTAAACGCCGCCGATGATAAGTGCAACGGCGCAGGTTTCGCCGAGGGAACCGCCTCTGTTACCGAGGAACATATCAAGAAGAGAGGGGGCATTGACTGAACCGTATTCAAGGGCAAGAGGAGTTGCAGAGGTTGTAATACCGCTTCTCCAGGAGAAAGGTGTTACCCAGTTGCCCATCTGGGAACCGAATGAAAGAAGCATAACGATTCTGGCGGTGATTGCAGGGTTTGCAAAGTTCTGACCGATGCCGCCGAAGAACTGCTTGACAACAACGATTGCAACAACGCTTCCGATTGAAGCCATCCAGTAGGGGATTGTTGAGGGCAGGTTAAGAGCAAGGATAAGACCCGTAACAACCGCGCTCAAATCGCCGATTGTCTGGTGGCGTTTCATAACCTTGCGTGAAACGTATTCAGCAAGAACTGCAGAGCTGACCGTGAATGCGGTCACAATAAGAGTTCTGGGCCCGAAGAAAACTACCGATGCGATGAGGGCAGGGATAAGTGCGATAATAACGTCGAGCATAATTCTTGTGGTTGTTTGTGTTGAACGCAGATGGGGCGAAGCGCTGACAACCAGTTTTTTACCGTTTACCATTATTTTTTGCCCTCCTCTCTGAGAATTGCTTTTGCCAGCCTCATATGCTGAACAAGGGGTTTGCCTGCAGGGCAGGCGAATGCGCAGCTGCCGCACTCCATACATACGTTTACACCTGCTGCTTTGAGCATTGAAACGTCTTTTATCTTTGCGGCTCTGACAATATTTGTGGGCATAAGGCTCATCGGGCAAGCCGTTGCGCATCTGCCGCAGCGGATACAATCGCTTTCGGGTTTAAGAACGGCATCGTCGTGAGCAAATGCAAGAATAGCGTTATTCTGCTTAAGAACGGGAAGATCTGTGCCGACTATGGCAAGACCCATCATGGGACCGCCTGTGAGAATTTTGCACGGGTCGGCTTTGAATCCGCCGCAGAAATCAATAACTTCCGTGATGCTTGTGCCAACGGGAACTCTGATGTTTTTTGGCTCGGCAACAGCTGAACCGTCAACGGTGAGTGAGCGGCTTACAAGCGGTTTACCTGTTTTGAGATAACGGGCGATGAACGCAACCGAAGCAACGTTCATAACAACGCAGCCAACGTCAGCAGGCAGCTTTCCGGGCGGAACTCTTCTGCCCGTTGCAGACTGAACCATCATTTTTTCTGCACCCTGAGGATATTTTGATTCAAGGACCATAAGCTTGACTTCGTCGTGCTTATCAATCGAATGGTCTGCAATGCTCTTGAGAACCTTGAATGCTTCGGGTTTGTTGTCTTCAACAGCGATAATTACCTGCTTGAAGCCGAGCAAATCCTTGAGAAGATATACGCCCGAAAGAATATCCCATGAATTTTCTATGCACTCACGGTAGTCAACAGTGATAAAGGGTTCGCATTCTGCGGCATTGACAACAAGAGTGTCGATGTTTTTGTCGGCAGGAAAGTTAAGCTTGACGTGGGTGGGGAAACCTGCACCGCCAAGACCTACAAGACCCGATTCGCGAACAGCTTTAATAAGGTCCTCTCTTGTTTCAACGTGGGGAGGCTTGATGCCTTCCCAAAGACGCATTTCGCCGTCGGATTCAATTGTAACAGCTTTTGCGAGTGTGCCGTTTGGCATTTTGATATCGCCGACAGCCGTAACCGTACCCGAAACGGAAGCGTGAATGGGTGCGCTTATGTATTTGTCTGTGTCACCTATAAGCTGACCGACGGCAACTGTGTCGCCGACTTTAACAACGGGCTCACAGGGGGCGCCGATGTGCTGTTGCATGGGTATAACAACTTTTGAGGGTGCAGGCATTCTGACAACCTCTGTTTCGGCAGTGTTTTTGTGGTGACTTACCTTAACACCGCCTCTGACCTTTTTAACGGCAGATAAAACTCCTGTCAGGGTCTTAGCCATAGAGAACTCCTCCTTTGGTTTTATTTGTAAAAGTATTTTTTTTGTTTTTCAAGCACAGGGATAACCGCTTTGAGAATAAGCCCCGTGACCGCGCCTGTTACAATGCCGAAAACGGCAAGGGCAGGAGCGTAATATACAATAACTCCGCTGCCGGTTATGACCGCCGCCGCACCGAGCTGACCTGCGTTGTGGCAGATGGCGCATATCACGGAAATACCGACAAGACCGAGTTTGTTATTTGCAAATTTAAGCAGCATCCACATGGCAAGGGTGGAAAGAATTCCGCCCGAAAGGCTCATTATGCCTGCCGTGAAGCCTCGTGTTACAAATGCAAATCCGCCTTTGACAAGGGTGATTGCCAATGCCTGAGGCAGACCGAGGCTGCCTGCCGCAAACATTGTTATTATGTTTGAAAAACCGGGTTTTGCTCCCGGCGGAAGAAACGGAATCGGCGGAATCAGGCTCTCAAGAAATCCGAGAGCAAGTGCCTGCGCACACAAAATTGCACCGAGAGCCGTTTTGAAAGCAATTTTTTTGTTCATATCACCAGGTCATAACATCGATGTCTGAGCCGCTGACGGTAACAACCGTTTTTGCAGGCAGACAAACGGCGGTGTCTCCTTTTCTGCTAAGCTTGCCGCAGTTGACACAGAGCTTATCTTCACAGTCTGATTTTTCAAAATAAATCATACCTTTTTCAACGGCAATCACAACTTCGGGCTCGGTGTCGGGTTTTATAAGACGTTTGCCCTCAACTGTTGCCAGGTCGATTGTTTCAAAGATTTTGCCGTCAACGGTTATAACTGCCTCAAGCTTGTCTGTCTGCCGTGAGGCAAAAAAGCTGAAGGCTGCTGCGGCGATAAGGATAACGGCGATAACCGCAACGTCACCTTTTTTGAAAAGATTATTTTTCATAATATGTATATTCTTTATCGGTAATCTCAAGTTTATCTGCGATGCCGTCGGTTGTAATTACTTTTTTGTCTTTGGTAATAAACACAGCATCACAACCGTATTCTTCTGCAAGAGCCTTGCCTTTTTCCGGACCGAGCACAAAACAAGCTGTGGATAAAGCGTCGCTGAGAACACCGCTTTGCGAAACAACGGTTACGCTGACGAGCTCGTTTTCGACGGGATAGCCTGTTTCGGGGTCAAGAATGTGGTGATAGGTCTTGCCGTTTTGCTCAAAGCATCGCTCATAGCTGCCCGATGTTGAAACGCAGACGTTTGAAAGTGTGAGTGTGGCAATACTTCTGCCTGCATTGCCGAAGGGATCACGTATGCCGACTTTGGTGTCTTTTTTGCTTTTTATAAGCACACTGCCGCCTACGCTTATAATGGCTTCTTTTATATCTGCGCTGTCAAGGATTGTGCGGATTTCGTCAAGCGCGATACCTTTGCCTGCGGCACCGAAATCAATAACACCGCCCGTGACGGTAAGATTATTGCCGTCAAGCAAAACATTTTCATATCCGCTTTCGGAAAGAGTTGTCTGAAGCGCGGCAGCATCGGGGACGGAAGGATTTTTGCCGAAGCTCCAAAGGTCACTGACTGCGCCGAGGGTAAAATCAAAAGCGCCGTTGCTTTTTTTACTCACGTCGAGAAGCAACCGAAAATATTCCGCAGTTTTCTTGTCGAGTGAGCCGCCTTTGTTTTGGTTGATGAGGCTGATTTGTGAGGTCGCATTGTGACGGCTCATCACACTGTCAAGGTCGGTAACGCATTTTTTAATCTGCTCAAGGCTTTTTTCGGCATCCTTGCCTTTGAGATTAACGGTAACAACGGTGTCCATAGCAAAAAAGTCTTTTTCTGCGGTCTTGTTGAAAACTCCGTCATACACGGCAACGGCAATCAGAATTACCGCTGCAACGGCAGCAAGAATCAGTCCGTATTTTTTAAAAAATGCTTTCACCGCCATTCGCCCCCTATTATAATATTATATAATACACTTTTTATATCTGTTTTTCAATGAATTTAACAAACAAACAAAAAAATTGTTGGATTTTCATAAAAAACCTGATAGAATATTAAACATAATGACTTAAAGAAGGGGACCTGTATGAACGATATTATCTATATGCCCGTTAAATGCGTGTGCGGCGAAAATGCCGTTATCAAAAATTCTTCTTTTCTCTCAAAACTCGGCAAACGTTGTCTGATACTTACAGGCAAAAGCGGTGCTGAAAAAAGCGGTGCTCTTGCCGATGCACAGACAGCTCTTGAAAACGAAAGCATAGTATATTCTGTTTTTGATAAAATCGGTGAAAATCCGCTTATTTCTGTCTGCCGTGAGGCAGGTGAAGCCGCAAGAGAAACCGAAGCGGAATTTATTCTCGGAATAGGCGGCGGCTCCGTGCTGGATGCGGCGAAGGCGGTGGCGATTTATGCTTCAAACGCTGACCTTGAACCTGTTGATATTTATAAAAGAGAATATGCCAACGAGCCTTTGCCCGTTGCTCTTATCGGTACAACCGCAGGCACAGGCAGTGAGGTTACGGCAGTTGCCGTTTTGACCAACGATGAAACAGGCATAAAGAAGAGTATTTCAGGCGACGATTGCTATGCAAAGGTTGCATATTGTGACCCCGCCTATACATACTCATTGCCTTATAAATCAACGGTTTCAACCGCTCTGGATGCTTTTGCCCACGCGGTTGAGGGCTACTTTGCTCCCAAATGCAACGAGACAATTGAACTGTGGGCGGAAAAGTGCATTCCCATGATTTATCAGAGCCTTAAAATGCTCTCACAAGGTGCGGAAATCACACCGCAAATCAGAGAAAAGCTTTATTATGGCTCGGTTTATGCAGGACTTGTTATCAACACCTGCGGAACGGGTTTTCCGCATCCGCTCGGCTATGTTCTGACAGAGAATTACGGTGTGCCCCACGGTATGGCATGTGCGGCGTTTTTTGCGCCGTATATTGACCGTTGTGAGGGATTTGCACCCGAAAAAACGGCAAAATTTGTTTCGATGACGGAAGATATCGATACCGTAAAATCTGTTATTGCATCGCTCACCGACCTTGGCGGAATTGAAATCGGAGAGGAAAACGCAAAAAAATACGCCCTGCGTTGGCAGAGCGTGATTCCGAGAAATTTTACCGCCTCCCCCGGCGGTCTGACGCAGGAAGAGGCGGCAAGGATTCTTGCTGGGATTTAGTGCATCGGGATTGTTCCCTCAGCGTTGATTAGCAGCCGCAACCGCAGCCGCAGTCATTCGTTCTCACATTGTTACAGCCACAGCTGTTGTTGCAACCGCAGTCACCGCAGAAGAGAAGAATGAGGATGATGAAAAGGAACCAGTTGTTATTGCATCCGCAACCCATGATGTACCCTCCTTGAGAAGTCCGCCGTTTTTGGCGGAGCGTTAGTGCGAAGCGTCTTTCAAAGCCGCTTACACTGCTATCTTATGTGTTTGCGAAAAATGTGTTACTGAATAAAACAGGTAACAGATACCTGTTGCATAATATTTTTTTATATGATATATTAAACTTGGTTAGTTTCGGACTATCAGTCCACAAATTATAAAATACAGGAGGCAACGTTTATGTGCCAGTGCAATTGTCAGGGTCCCAAGAGTGATCTTACTTTGCTTGATAATGTACTCAATGAGTATGCAGGCTCACCCGGCAACCTTATCACAATTCTCCAGAAAGCCCAGAATATTTACGGATATCTGCCCAAGGACGTTATGTACTGCATAGCGGAAAAAGTGGGCATTACCCCTGCCGATGTTATGGGTGTTGCAACGTTCTATTCGCAGTTCAGACTGACTCCCATCGGCAAATACTTAATTATGTCCTGCCAGGGCACGGCGTGCCACGTTAATGGCAGTGAAAGAGTTTCATCTGCCATTTCCGAATATCTCGGCATCGGCAACGGCGAAACAACCGCAGACGGTCTTTTCACGCTTGAAAACGTTGCTTGCCTCGGTTGCTGCTCGCTTGCCCCCGTTATTATGATTAACGGTGAAGCTTACGGCAATCTCACACCTGATTCGGCGGTTGCCGTTCTCAAAGGCATTCAGGAAAAGGAGGGCAAATGATGCGTATAGTTATCGGCGAAGGCTCCTGCGGTATTGCTGCAGGTGCATCCAAGGTGCATAAGGCCATTGAAGCTCTTATGAATGCAAATGAGCCCTTTACTCTTGGCAGCACAGGCTGTATCGGTATGTGCTTCCTTGAACCCATTGTTGATTTGTATGACGGCAAAACTCTGCTCCGCCGTCTTGTCAAGGTTACGGCAAATGATGCCGAAGCTATTGTTGAAGCTGCAAGAAGCGGTGACCTTTCAAAGGTTGATGCAATCACAATTTCTGCCGAAGACGAAGGATTTCTTGCAGGACAGACAAGAATTGCTCTGCGTCACTGCGGTCTGATTGACCCCGTTTCTCTTAATGATTACCGTGAAGCAGACGGCTATCAGGCTCTTGAAAAGGCTCTTAAAACAATGACTCCCGAGCAGGTTATCGAAGAAATTAAGGTTTCGGGTCTTGCCGGCAGAGGCGGTGCAGGCTTCCCCACCTGGTTTAAGTGGAATGCTGCTCGCCAGAGTGTCAGCGATACCAAATATCTTATCTGTAATGCCGACGAGGGTGACCCCGGCGCATTTATGGACAGAGCGGTTATTGAATCCGACCCCCACAGCCTGATTGAAGGTATGCTTATCGGCGCATATGCAATCGGCGCCTGCGAAATGATTGTTTACGTGCGTGCGGAATATCCGCTTGCAATAACAAACCTTGAAATTGCAATCGAGCAGGCTAAAAAGTCAAACCTTCTCGGCGAAAATATTCTCGGCACAGGATTCTCTTGCGATATGCGAATCAAGGCCGGCGCTGGCGCATTTGTCTGCGGCGAAGAAACTGCGCTTATCGAATCTCTTGAAGGCAAGAGAGGTATGCCCAGACTCAAGCCTCCTTTCCCTGCACAGAAAGGTTATATGGATGAGCCTTCAAACATCAACAACGTTGAAACCTTTGCAAACGTTGCCTGGATTATCAATAATGGCGGCAAGGCTTTTGCTGCAATGGGAACAGAAAACAGCAAGGGCACTAAGGTTTTTGCTCTCACAGGCAAAATCCGCAAGGGCGGTCTTGTTGAAATTCCTATGGGCAAAACTCTGCGTGACGTAATCTACGGCATCGGCGGCGGTATTCGTGACGATAAAGAATTCAAAGCAGTTCAGATGGGCGGTCCTTCAGGCGGGTGTATCCCCAAGGATTTGCTTGATACCGTTATTGATTACAAGGCTCTTGCCGCAACGGGTGCAATTATGGGCTCGGGCGGTATGGTTGTTATGGATGAAAGCACCTGTATGGTAGGTATGGCTAAATTCTTCCTTGATTTCACAGCTCTTGAATCCTGCGGCAAATGTGTTCACTGCAGAATCGGTACCGCAAGAATGCAGGAAATTCTTACAAGAATTGTTAAGGGTGAAGGCAAAGAGGGCGATATCGAGCTGCTTGAAGAGCTTTGCGAAGCAGTCAAAGACGGAGCACTCTGCGGTCTCGGTCAGACGGCTCCCAACCCCGTGCTTACAACAATCAGATATTTCAGAAACGAATATGAAGCTCACATCAAAGAGAAGAGATGCCCTGCCAAGGAATGCGTTGACCTTCTCACATATTCAATCGATGCAGAAAAGTGCAAGGGCTGCACACTCTGCGCAAAGAAATGTCCTGCTCACGCCATAAGCGGCGCGGTCAAGCAGGCACACGTAATTGATTCGGAAGCTTGCATCCGCTGCGGTCAGTGTGTTAATTCCTGCCGCTTCGGCGCAATAATTGTAGAATAAGGAGGCGGCGAAATGGAACAGATTAAAATTACGCTCAACGGTCGTGAGATTATCGGCGAAAAAGGCGAAACAGTTCTTAACATTGCCGCTCGCAACGGCATTGAAATCCCCAACCTTTGCTATAACGGCAAACTCAAGCTCTACGGTGCTTGCGGTCTTTGCCTTGTTGAAGCAGAAAACAGCCCCAAGCTTATGCGTGCCTGCGCAACTTTTGCACAGGACGGTATGGTGCTCAGCACTAACACTCCCAGAGTTATAAAGGCAAGAAGAATTGCTCTTGAGCTTATTATGAGCGATCACAGCGGTGACTGCGTTGCTCCCTGCTCGCTCAACTGTCCTGCACACACAGACATTCAGGGCTATCTTAAAGCAATTGCAAACGGCGACGACAAAGAAGCCGTTAAAATAATTAAGGAAAAAATTCCGATTCCCGCATCAATCGGCAGAGTTTGCCCCCACCCCTGTGAGAGCAACTGCCGCCGCAGACTTGTTGAAGAACCGCTTTCGGTTGCTTATCTCAAGGCCTTTGCGGCTGATAATGACCTTGCTTCAGATGCACCGTACACAGCAATACCCGAAGAAGCAACAGGCAAAAAGGTTGCCGTTATCGGCGGCGGCCCTGCAGGTCTGACTGCGGCTTATTACCTTTGCCTTTCGGGTCACGATGTTACAATTTATGAAGCTATGCCCGAAATGGGCGGTATGCTTCGCTATGGTATTCCCGAATACCGCCTGCCCAAGGCCGTTCTTGCAAAAGAGGTTGCGGCTATCGAAAAATTCGGTGTTGAAATGAAAAACAACGTCAAGGTAGGTAAAGATATATCTTTTGAAGAAATCAAAAACGGTGCGGATGCAGTCCTCGTAACCATCGGTGCGTGGAAGGGAAGCAGCATCGGCTGCGAGGGTGAAAACCTTGAAGGCGTGCTCAGCGGCATTGATTTTCTGCGTGAGGTCAATATGGGCAACCGTCCCGAAATCGGCAAAAACGTTGCCGTTGTCGGTGGCGGCAATACCGCGATGGATGCCTGCCGCACAGCCGTAAGATGCGGTGCGGAAAACGTTTATGTTATATATCGCCGTACAAGAGCCGAAGCTCCTGCGGAGGATATTGAAATTGAAGAAGCAATCGAAGAAGGCGTAGAATTCCTTTTCCTGACCAATCCTGCCGAAATCATCGGCGAAAACGGAAAAGTCAAGTCAATCAGACTTCAGGTTATGCAGCTTGGCGAGCCTGATGCATCGGGCAGAAGAAAGCCCGTGCCTGTTGAGGGCGAGTTCAAAACGATTGACGTGGATACCGTTATTTCCGCTATCGGTCAGAAATGCGCTCCCGCAGGGCTTGAAGAAATCGAGCTTACAAGATGGGGCACAATCGTTGCCGCAAAATCCACCTGCCTTACCAATGTTGACGGTGTTTTTGCTGCGGGTGATGCAACAAACAACGGCGCATCAATCGCTATTGATGCCATTGCCGAGGCAAACGAAGCGGCAAGAGCAATCAACGCATATCTGCTCGGTATGCCTATGGATTTCCCCGAGCCTTACTATTCAAAGAAGAACGTTACCGCAGAAATGCTTGCTGACAGAGAAAAGAAGGCAAGAGCGGTTATGTCGGTCAAAGACCCTGCATATCGTCGCAACAACTTTGACGAAGTACTCAACGGCTTCACGGAAGAACAGGCAAGAGAAGAAGCGAAGCGCTGCCTTGAATGCGGTTGCCACGATTTCAAGGATTGCAAGCTTATACGTTATGCAAACGATGAACCCATCACCCCCGAAAGACTTGCAGGTGAAATTCACGAGAGCTTCAAGGAAACGAAGCTTGTTACAATCGAGCGTGACCAGGGTAAGTGCATTCTTTGCAATCTCTGCGTAAGAACCTGTAAGGAAGATGCACAGCAGAGCATTCTCGGACTTGTCGGCAGAGGTTTCAAGACAGTTATCAAGCCTGAATTTGAGGGCAGCGATAAGATTGAAGTATGCAAAACCTGCGGCAAGTGTGTTGAAGTTTGTCCCACGGGCGCACTCAAAATACTCAAATAAAAAAACAAACGGATGTGCTTTCGGCACATCCGTTTGTTAGTGAATAATGAATAGTGAAGAGTGAAAAGTTAAGGGTGGGCGTTGCCCACACCCGTTTTGAAGGGATAACCCTGTGCGGTCGCGCGATTATTAGTGAAGAGTGAATAGTTTCGGGCGAAATCTGCCCACACCCGACTATATCTCCGCCTCGGCAAAGCCTATGCATTCTCTGCCTTTAACGGGGTTTGCCGTATCCCTTGCATTGAAATAAAGACGTAAAGTGTTGCCGTATTTCACAAGGTGGCTTGCATAAACAAACTGTTTCATCCAATCGTTTCCGTCAATAACGGCCGGCTCAACAAGCACCTTGCTGAATTCAAATTTCAGACCGTCGGCAGAGGTCAGCAGAATAATTGCAGAGTGGCTTTTGCCGTCTTTTTCATATATTCCGTTCTGTATTCCGATATAGCCGTCATTGAGCTTATAAACCTTAAGGCACCCGCTGCAAAGATTGAGATAGGGGTCATTTTTGTCGGGCGAGATAAGCGGCTTTTTTGCCGAAATATATCCGCTGTCAACCCTTTTGCTTTCTGCATAACTGATATGTGTCGGTTCGCAGAAGCCGCAGTCTTTGATATATGTCAGACCGCAGGAATAATAAAGCCGGTTTACACCGTTTTCCTGAAGAAGAAACGGATTTGATATCGACATTCCTCTTTCACTGTTTTCATAATCTCTTGTATTGGTGATAACGGGTCGTGGTTCGGACCAATTCAGTAAATCGGTGCTTTCAACAACGTAGATTTCCGATTTCCATCTGACAGCGTTCACAACGTTGAGGGCGTTGAAAAACAGGGGACGTGTTCTTTCGTAGAAAAGATAATATTTGCCGTCAATACAGTTTATATTGGGGCGCATTGCACGGTTTGTTACCTTCTGCACCTTTTTGAAATCAATGCCGTCATTGCTCACAAAGTGAAAAATGCCGAAAGTGGTGTGAAAAAACATGTGCCATTTTCCGTCGTGACAGTTATCGGGCGTAAGCATTGACGGGTCGGCAACAACAAATGAGCCGTGAAACGGTTTTAAAATAGGGCGGTTGCTGATTTTAAAATCTGCATTTATTATTTGATTGACGGTAAGATTTTTCATGTTTACCTCCGATTGGTGAACTATGAAAATTTTAACACATAATATTTAATTTATCAACAAATTTTAATTTTGAAAATACTCTTGTAATAATCGCAATTTTACTGTAAAATAAAAATGTTATACTAAACGTAAGGGGGATTTTTATGCCAACCTCAAGCATAACCAAAATCAATACAGGCAGAAACAATCTTTTTCTGCGTGTTGCAAAGGGTCACTTTGCAACAAACCATGCTCACAGTAACTACTATATCGACGTTGCTGCACAAAAATCACGTCTTTCGGAAGCAAAGGCAGTTGCACAGGAGCTTTGCAGCCACAGCCATTATAAAGTAAAGGTTATTGATACCATTCTTTGCCTTGACGGAACAGAGGTTATCGGTGCCTGTCTTGCAGACGAGCTGACCAAAAACAACTGGATGAATATCAATGCCCACCAGACTGTTTATGTGGTTACACCCGAAATGACAAGCGGCTCGCAGCTTCTTTTCAGAGATAATATCGTGCCTATGATTAAGGGCAAGCACGTGCTGATTCTTGCTGTATCGGTTGCAACAGGCGGCACGGTTAAGGCTGCTATGGAGGCTGTGAATTATTACGGCGGTGAAATTGTTGGTGTTGCTTCAATCTTCTCAACGGCAAAGGAATGCAACGGTTATGCTGTTAATTCTGTTTTCAACCCCAACGATATTCCGGGCTATTTCACTTGCCCGTCACACGAATGTCCGCTGTGCAAAGAGGGCAAAAAGCTTGATGCACTTATCAACAGCCACGGCTTTTCAAAGCTTTAATATGCATAAAACATCAACGGCAGGAAGGAATTTCTGCCGTTTTTTTATATGTTTATCAGATTTCAGGTGCGAAAAATCAGGGTGCAGGGAAATGTTTTTCAGACAAAACATCACATATTACTGATATGGCATACAAAAGGTATTGTTTTTTAAAATATTTTATGATAATATAAACTATATATGTGGTAGTGTTTATATTTGCGGAGATGTTTATGAAAAAGAAATTAAGCAAGAAAAGATAATTATTCTGTGCATGGCCATTCCCGTGGCTGTCGCCTTGCTTGTGCTTCTGGGTGCCGGTTTATCGCTTGTCATAGGTTATCATCAGTATGCTTATGAAAAGGTGCCGATTGTTGACCGCTCCGATGAATACATTGAACCTTTAACGGATGCTCAGCCTGACGGCTGGGAGAATGTGACCGTTAATCAGCAGCATCTGGGCATGGACCTTGATGAGATAGAATCATTAACGCTTGCCCCTGAAAGCAACGCCAGACCCGAAAGCGGATTTAACCGCGAACAGTCCTTTGGCAGAAGCTCAAATGTAATTAACGTTACGGGCAAGACTCCGATTTATAAAGTGGAGCAAAAAGACCCCGATATTGAAAATATTCTCATCATCGGCACAGATGACGGCGATTATTATACTCTTGGCGATACCGACCATCTGATTTTCATTGCTTTACATATGATAAAACATTTTATCCTGTGCGGAATGAGCCTCAGAATGGTTTCGGATATTGCTCTTTTTATAACGTCCAAAAGGGCTGAAATCGATTTTGACCGTGTGCGTTCGGTGCTGAAAAAGCTGAATTATGACGAGCTTTTTCTTACGGTTATCCGTGCTGCGGAGATTTATATGGAGTTTGATGCTTCCGATTTTCCGGATTCTGAAAGGATTTCTGACGAAAAGGTTGAAATGGTGCTGACTGACCTTGAAACAGGCGGCTGGCTCGGAAAAAACAACCAAAGCGCCAGAAAAGACGGCTGGCGTGAATACAGCCGCCTGATTATGCTTAAGAAAAAAAGCAAGATTTCATATTGGATATATATGTTCAGGTGGCAGAATGAATTTAGTGCGAAAGCTCTGTTTCCGCCCAAGAAGCGTCTGGTTGGAAACTATCCTTGTCTGAACAGATTTCCGTGGTTGTTGCCGTTGGTGTGGCTGCACAGAATTCTGTTCAAGGGTATTAAGAAAGGTAAAAAAACAAAAGAAAAAATCGTTTTTAGCGAAAACAATATCAGCGAAGAAAGCAAACGCAGGGTGGAAATGTTCCGCTTGCTCGGAATACTGTAGCACACAGGTATGGTGATGTTTGTAAAGGAAGGAGTGATTGCATGAAAAAGCCGGGAGAATACTTTGATTTGTTCCGTTCACTGGGTAAAGAATGGAAATGGTTGATGCATTACGCGGCAAAATATTTCTGGCAGATCGCTCTTTATGTTGTTATCGGGATTGCAAGCACAGCAATGGGACTTGGCTCGGCAGTTGCTTCAAAGCATCTTATAGATTCGGTTATAGCGCACGATAAGAGTTCAATTGTCAGCAGCGCGGCTTTGGCGATTGGTTTGGCTGTTGCAAATTTAATTGTCAATGCGGTGGTTTCAAGAATTGCAACCGTTGTCGGAACGAAAATAAGCAACGAAATCCGCGAAAGCGTTTATGAGCATATAACCTATTCAAAGTGGGAAAACATAAGAAAATATCATTCGGGTGATCTTCTTAACCGCATCGAAGGCGACGTCAGCGGTGTTTCAAGCAGTGTTATCAGTTATATACCCGGTTTTGTAACAAAGGCAGCGCAATTTATAGGCTGTCTTGCCGTTGTTCTTTACTATGATCCCATTATGGCGATCTTTGCGTTTATGAGTTCGCCGTTTCTTGTTCTTTCTTCAAGAATAACGGCAAAAATGGTTCGCAAATACAGTCAGGAAAGCCGCGAAATGAACGGCAAAATACTAACGTTTTATTCCGAATCAATTCAAAATCTTCAGACAATAAAAGCTTTCGGCATCACGAAACGTTACGTTTCTCAGATGCAGAAAAACCTTGATATATACAGAAAAATCAGGCTTGATCAGGATAAGTTCACAATAATAATGTCACTCGTAATGTCGCTCGTCGGTCTGGTAATTGCTTATTCAAGCTACGGTTGGGGTGTTTACAGACTGTGGCAGGGTGTAATTTCTTACGGCACAATGACGCTGTTTTTGCAGATTTCAGGTCAGCTTACTTCGTCATTCTCGTCTTTGGTTTCGTATGTGCCCGGCGCAATTACAATAGGAACTGCGGCAGGCAGAATAATGGAAATCAAAGATATTCCCCTTGAAAGCGGCGAAAATAACGAAAAAGCAGAAAAAATGGAGGCGTCTGCAAATGAGAGCGGCGTAACTCTTAATTGCAAAGACCTCACTTATAAATATCCTGATGCCGAAAAGCCTGTTATCAACAGCATATCGTTTACTGCCAAACAGGGAGAAACAATAGCCTTTGTCGGACCTTCAGGTGAGGGCAAAACCACAATCTTAAGACTGGTATTGGGTCTTGTTCAGCCTGTGTCGGGCGAAATTACGATGGAAACAGTTGACGGCAGAAGGATTGACGTGTGCGAAAGTACAAGAAGATTCTGCTCCTATGTGCCGCAAGGCAACGCAGTTTTTTCGGGTACTGTTGCAGATAACCTGCGTATTGTAAAGCCTGAAGCAACAGACAAAGAGCTCGAAGAAGCCCTTAAGGTTGCGGAAGCGTGGAGTTTCGTTGAAAATCTTCCCAACGGTGTAAACACAAAGATTGACGAAAAGGGTGTAAACTTTTCGGAAGGTCAGGTTCAGCGCCTTTCTATTGCCAGAGCTATTCTCAGGGATGCTCCCGTTATTGTTATGGATGAGGCAACAAGTGCTCTTGATGCCGCAACGGAAGAAGCAGTGCTTAAGAATATAATGAAATGCTATCCGAACAGAACAAGGATTATTACCACCCACAGGCCCAGTATGCTGCAATATTGCACAAGGGTATACAAAATAAACGAAAACGGTAATATCGTTGAAACGGAAAAATCAGCGAAAGGCTGAAAGGGGTTTTTGACTATGATAACAGTTTTTACTCCGAGCTATAACAGAGCACACACACTTTGCAGAGTGTACGAGAGTCTTTGTTCGCAGACTTTCAAGGATTTTGAATGGATAATTATTGATGACGGTTCTTCTGACAACACAAAAGAAGTTGTTGACGGCTACAAGGCAAACGATAACTTCTTTGAGATAACTTATGTTTATCAGAAAAATCAGGGCAAGCACATTGCCACGAACAATGCGGTGAAGCTTGCACGCGGTGATTTTTTCATTACTATTGACAGTGACGACGGTTGTAAACCCGAAGCGCTTGAAAGGCTTACGGCAATGTGGAACACCATACCGGAAGAGGACCGAAATCTCTATAAGGGCGTTTCATGCCGTTGCTGCAAAGTGGAAGAACCGGATGTTTTAATCGGCACGTCCATAGGCAAGGAATATATTGACAGCACAGACCACGACTTGCGTTTTATACATAAGGTCAAGGGTGAGCTCTGGGGTATGACAAGAAAAAAAGTTTCTGCTTCACAGAGTTACGAAGCTTAAAGAAAACAGCTTTGAAACAACGGGCGATTTCAACACCTTCCGTGACGGCAGTTTTCAAAATAATTGTGTTATCGGTAAGGCTGTTAAATTTATCAGAAAAGGCAAGGAATATAAGGCGGATTCACTTATAATGCGATTGTATTCTGCTTTGTGGAGAATTCTTTACTTTGCGAGAAAACCGCTTGTCAGGTTTTTGATTTGGTTTTCAAAGCACAGAGTAAAAAAACAATAAGTTAAAAACGGAGGGGATTCAATATGAATTCTGTTGAAGTTTTTGAAAAAACATATAAGAAAATGGCGCAGCATACTGCTTTTACGCCATACAGAGTTTGCCCTATCGGTGCACACAGTGACCACCAGTTGGGAAAAATAACGGGTTTTGCCATTAATAAGGGTATTCATATCGCATACGGCCCCAAGGAAAACGGCGTTGTTGAAATAAAATCCCTTCAGTTTGACAAGCGCGCACAGTGGCACGTTGCCGCAACGCCTGAAGAGCCTCAAGGTGACTGGGCAGACCATCTCCGCGGTGCAACCGTTGCGCTCAACAGACGTTATCCGTTGCGCAGAGGGCTGTGTGCAATTGTTGACGGTGAGCTTCCGATAGGCGGACTTTCATCGTCGGCGGCTGTTATTATCACGTTTTTATCGGCTTTATGCACAATGAACGGAATTCAACTTACCCCCGATGAATTAATAACTATTTCACAGGAGGCAGAAAATGCCTACGTAGGCGTTGCCTGCGGCAAGCTTGACCAGTCCTGCGAGGTTTATTGCCGAAAAGACCACCTGCTCTATATGGATTTAAAAGATAATACTTATGAGCGCATTCCTCTTAATCCTGATATGAAGCCGTTTAAAATAGCAATATTTTTCAGCGGACTTGAGCGCTCGCTTGCAGGCTCGGCATTCAATATGCGTGTTGATGAATGCAGGAGTGCCGCTTATGCCCTCAAGGCTTATGCAGGTATGGAATACGGCAAATTTGAAGAAACAAATCTTCGCGACGTGCCATATGAGGTTTATCTTGAGCATAAGGACAAGCTTCCCGAAAACTGGCGCAAGCGTGCAGAGCACTGGTACACGGAATACGAGCGTGTATGCAAGGGCGCAGAAGCATGGCGTAACGGTGATATTGAGGAGTTTGGCAGACTCTCATTTGAAAGCGGAAAATCATCAATCTATAATTGGGAAACAGGCTCTCCCGAGCTTAAAAAGCTTTATGAGATTATGACGGAAACCGAAGGAATCTACGGCGGACGTTTCTCGGGTGCAGGCTTCAAGGGCTGCTGCATGGCTCTGATTAATCCCGATTATGAGCAGAGCATTGTTGAAACTGTTACAAACAGATATTTAAAAGAATTTCCGCATCTTGAAGGCAAATATTCCGCCTTTATCTGCGAAACCGCAGATGGTGTTAATCTTGAGGTGTAAAAATGAAATGTCTTATTCTTGCGGCAGGATATGCCACCAGGCTCTATCCTTTGACCGAAAATTTTCCCAAGCCCCTGCTTGACGTTGGCGGCAAAACCATTCTGGATTGGTTGGTTGACGATATAGACACGTCGGGTGAGGTTGATGAATACGTTGTGATTTCCAACCACAAATATGCCTGCCATTTTGAAAGCTGGGCGGCAAAGAAAACACAGAAGATAACTGTTGTTGACGACGGCACGGATACAAACGAGACCCGACTCGGTGCTGTTAAGGATATACAGTTTGCAATTGAAAAGCTTGGTCTGGATGACGATATGCTTGTTATTGCAGGTGATAACGTGCTTGATTTCAGCCTCACAAGATTTGTGGCTTATGCAAAAGAAAAGGCAACCTCATGCATAATGCGTTTTTATGAGCCTGAATTTCAAAAGCTTCTCAAGTGCGGCGTGGTTACGGTTGATGAAACGGATAAGGTGCTGAATATGACCGAAAAATCGCCCATCCCCGCAACCCACTGGTGTTGTCCCCCGTTTTATTATTACACCAAAAACGATGCAAGGCTTGTTCAGAAGGGAATAGACAGCGGCTGCGGCACGGATGCCCCCGGCAGCTATATTGCCTGGCTTTGCACACAGACACAGGTTCACGCAATGGAAATGCCCGGCAAACGCTATGACATAGGCAACCTTGAAAGCTACGAAAAGGTAAAAAGCGAATATAAAGGAATCGACAGATAAAAAACAACCCCGAAGATGCCTCGCGGTTTTCTTCGGGGTTTTATATTGTGCTTTTATTCTGCAGGCTTTGTTTCGGCGGGAGTCTCTTCAGCAGCTTCGGTGTTGGCTTCTGCATTAACTTCGGCAGCTTCGCCTTCTTTGTTCGGATAGTCGTCGCTGTTTGCCCATTTGTCAGCTTGCTCAAGACCTGTTTTGGCGCTTTTTATAACTGCTTTGCCGAGGTCACGAAATGCAAACCCAAGACCTTTGCCTGTTTCTCTCCAAGTGTCTTTTAATGCCATACAGGCACCTCCTTATAACCATTATATTAATTGTTTATAAAACTGATTTACGGTTTCTTTATATAAAATATAACTCAATAATACTGAATTGTCAAGAAATATTGAGCAGATAAACTACCGAAAAATCACAGCATACAAAGAGCTTTTTCAGACAGATAAAAAAGGAAAAAAGCTCCGACATATTTACGGTGTCGGAGCTTTTGTGATTAAAAATAGTCTTTATGCTTGTCGCAAACGGAACACTTTTTCATAAGCAAACCCTTGAATTCGCCGCCGCACATTTTACATTTTATAACTGCCATAATACACCTCTCGGGCAAGAACTGAAATTATAAAAACAATTTTAACACAGTTTTTTTCTTTTTGCAATTCTTATGCAAATATTACGGTGAACTTATGCCTGAATTAAAAGAAGTTTTTCTCCGTGATGTTTTTTGGGATTTGTTTTGTGTCAACAGTATGGCAGTCGGGTCGGTTTGCTTTGGAAATACGTTATGAAAAATGCAGGAACTTCGGATAAACCGAGGCTCCTGCATCCGGACTTTAAATATCGGGCTTGAATGAAGGCATCAACTGAAGCTTGAAGAGATTTGCTTTATGGCGTCTGTCTATCATCTCTTTTTTGGCGGCATCGCTGATTTCACCTGTGCGGATATAAATATCAAGCTCGGCATAGGTGAAACCGAGATTTTCCTCGTCTGTTTTGCCGCAAAGACCGTCAATCGGAACTTTATCAACCAATTCGGTGGGCAGCTTCAGAAGATAACCGATTTCTTTGATTTCCGTAACGGTGAGGTGGCTCATAGGTGAAAAATCTCCCGCAGCATCGCCGTAACGAGTAGAATATCCGACCCAATCTTCCGAAAGGTTACAGGTGTTGCACACTCTGCCGTTGCAGCTTTGCGAAACCGCATATAATGTTGACATTCTGATACGTGCAGGCAGATTCTGCAGTGTCTGGTCTGTAAGGCTCAGCTCCGCAGGAATGCTGTTGATAATACCGTCAACCGAATCTTTGATGTTTACAACGTAGTGACGTATTCCGAGATGGTTTACAAGCATAAATGCTTTGTCAATATCGTGTTGCTCACCCTGCGGCATAAGTACGCCTACAACTCGGTCTTTGCCAAGTGCCTCCACGCAGAGTGCGGCGGCGATGGAGCTGTCCTTTCCGCCTGAAATACCGATTACGGCGTTACATCCTTTGCCGTTTTCTTCAAAGAAATCGCGTATCCACTGTACGCACTCGTTTTTTATTTTTTCTGCATTAAACATTAGAAGTTTCCTCCGTTAAGACGCTGTCTGATTTCGTTCAGGGTGTAATCTTTAACCATTTTACCGTCTTTGAAAACAGTTTCGAGAAGGTTGCCTTCGGGAATGTTTTCCGACGTGTATTCGTCTTTGTATTTCAGGATGCCGTCTTCTTCGTAAACGAAGCAAAGACCTTTCTGGCTCTTTTTGAAACCGCCGTCCTTGGGGTTTTTGAAAACAGGGTAGCATTTGCCGTTTACTTCAGCATAGCAGGCTTTGATGCAGGAGCTGAAGGTGTCGCGTGTGAACGGCTTGAGCATATCGTCTTCTTCAATGCAGTGCATTGAGAATGAGCCGACACCGAGAGCAACGTTTGAGCAGGCAAAGCCTGCTTTTTTGAGTATTTCGTAAATTTCTTCACAGCGTTGAACCGTTATGCTGTCGCCGTAAATGGCTTTTACATGGGGGTCAAGCACTTTGTATCCCTTTGAGTTTACCGTTCCGCCGAACTGTTCCCAAAGCTTGAACACTGTTTTTGTAACAACCTCAACGCAGTCGCCCGAGTCACCTCTCATAAGCATACAGCCGTTGTGAGCCAGAATTTCATCGTGAAGCTGAGGAAGGATATTATCGATAACGTTCCAATAGTCATAGCTGTCGAGAACGCAAGAGAAACTTGTGTTGGGATAAAGCTCTGTGAGCATTTTGCGCAGGAAGGTGATTTCGTCACCGTCAACCGCATAGTTGGAGCACATTACGAAATGCTCGGTGGAAACCGAACCGAAAGCAACAGGCTCTTTTGTGCAGTCGCAGTTAAACATATTTTCAAGATAAGGAATTGCGGGGACGGTTGCAGTGAGAAGGAAGGACAGGCACCAGCCTGCACCTGCTTTAAGAGCGGCATCTACGCACATATCGCCGCGGAAATCGAAAGCACCGAGAGCTCTTGCACGGGGAACATTGTCATCAACTGTTTCTGCATAATACTTATTTACGATATCTCTGTATGTTTTGCCGACTGTTGCGGTGATTTGCGGATACCACATTTCAGCAGAAATCAAGCTTTCAAGAGCTTGAGGAAGCCACGCAAAATCGTCGTGGGTGTTTGTGATGCCGAACATAGGAACGTGAACGGGAACCATTGTTCCTTCGGGAAGGGCGATGATTTCGATGGGCAGATAACCCAGCTGGTGAAGTTTTCTGATTTTTTCTGTTCCGTAAATTCCCTTGCCGAGTGTTGCATCGAGAACACGTGTGTATTCTTCAACAACTTCGTCTTCCGAAAGTTCAAAGAAGTTTTGGTTGAAATAGTCTATAAGCCACGTTTTGCAGAACATCTGCACACCGAACATAACCACTTTGTCCCAGCGGTTTACACGGCTCATACGGGGTGTGTAGTAAGACATTGATTTTGTCATACCGGGGTTTATCATATCACTGTGTACTGTTTTGTAAAAGTCACATAACAGCATCGGATTGATTGCTTTGCTCATATCGATTCTCCTTAAAGCTTGATTATTTCGATTTTTTCGTTTTCCTTTGTAAGAATACTGTTTGTTGTAAATACCTTTGATATAAGACCGCTTGTAAGAACTTCGCCTTCAAAAACAGAGTTTTCGCAGTGGCTTATGTATAAATAGATGTTACGGGCACCCAATTCTTTAAGACGCTTTGCGGAAAAATAGAAAGTGCCTCCGCGCGAGCATATATCGTCAACAATTAGGATGTTTTTGTCTTTGATTTTTTCTGTGTCACCTGATACGTCAAGACCGAGAATTTTGCCTGTTTTCCAGTCGCGTTTTTTGATTCCGAAAGCATAGGGGAGCGGAATCATACCTGAATATCTCTTGCCTGCGCCTTCGTCGGGATAGAACATTGACGGTTCCTCACCTTCGATTTCTCTGATCTTATTGATAGTATCTTCGATGAATTGTTGGGGCTTTTGAATAACGATATTGTCTATCAGCGCTTCGCTTACGCTTGAGTGGGGGTCTAAAACGGTAACTGTTTTGAAGCCGAGGCTGTTAATGACGTTTGCAAAATATTTAAGCGTAAAAACGTCCTCGGCAGATTTTACCCTGTCCTGCCTTGCATTAGGAATATACGGCATATAGAGGTGAATGTTTTCCTTGCCGTGTGCTTTTAGATGTTTTGCCAGAAATATAACGGCAACCAGCTCGCGGTCATTTTCATAAAACCACGAAACCGTTATTTTTTCTGTTTCGGGCGGCTCTTGCTTTATGAGCATTGTGCCGTCGGGGAAATTACCGAGAACAACTTCTTTATCGTTAAGTTTTATCATAATTATTCTCCAATCACGTTGACCTGACACATTTTCATTGTTGCGAGCGCTGCATTGTGGCTGTCAACAGTTACGCCCGCGCAGCATGAAGCGTCAACGCTTACTTTTGTTTCAAGGAAGTTTGCTTTCATAAGAAGTGCGTTTGATACTACGCAGATATCCGTGCAAAGACCGATGAGCTCGATCTCGAGTTCGGCAGGGTCATAATTAGCTTTGATATATTCGGGGAGCTCAGTTGAACCGAAAGTGGGCTTTTCAATAGCCTTATATTCTCTTTTATCAACCGCAGCCTGAACTTTTGAATCAAGTTTCCAGCCGTCAGTTCCCTTTATGCAGTGTGGTACGGGAAGATTTTTGCCTTCCTGAGTTTCCATATAGTTTTCAAAATGAGTATCGTAAGTTACGATAACGTCACCGTCAAAGCTTTCGATTTTGTTTACAACGTTATCAACGATTGCAACGGCTTCGGCTGAACCGAGAGCGCCGTCAACAAAATCTTTCTGCATGTCTACAACGATTAAAAGCTTTTTCATAATGATTCTCCTTATCATAAAATATTATTTGTTGTCTGAACGGTTGTTATAAACCGTTTTTATTCAATCCGCCTTTTTTAACAACAGCTTAAAATGCGTAGAATCTTCAAGCTGGATTCCGCAGTCTTTTTTTATCTGTTGCTTGATATATGGGAGAGTATAGTGTTCCTGATAGACTATTTCATAGTTTGAGGGGATTTTTGATAAAAGAGTTTCAACGGTCACGGGCAGATAGTTTTCGCTGACCTCTCTTTCCCAGTTTTCGTTATATCTGTACTTCAAAAGATAGTGGATAAGATTGAAGCGTATGCTGATCGGTCCCCACAGGCTTTCATATTCACGGAGTTTTTCGGGGAAAAGAGTTCTTGCTTTGCGCACGTCAGCTTCATCCGACATAAGCTTGATTCCATCAGAAAGCATCATATCTCTTATGGCGATATATTTGAAGCCTGATTTGAAAACCCTGTCCCAGAATTCGTTTATGCTTTCTTCGGTGCCGTAGGAATATACCTCGTGAAGAGTGCTCGAAATATTCAGCACCGTGTTTTCGGGTGATATTTTCATATCGTCCCAGTCTGAAACAAAGGTTGCTTCGGGTACCGTCTTTCTGGCTAATTCTATCATTTATTCGCTTATATCGTAGCCTGTGTAGCTGTGCTCGGGAAAAAGATAGCTCTGGGCACGGATAAGAACTCCGTTTGCACAGCCGAAATCCAGAATGTTTTCTACGGGGTCAAAAAGTTTATCCATAAAGAACATTTTGTCCAGCAATGATTTTTCCATTTTTTGAACGTAGCCGTTGAGGTCGGGTAAAGCCCGCATTGTTATCTATACCTTCTTTCTTTGTTCAGTTTTGTTTGCGTGTGAGAAGTCTTGCGGGTCTGTGTCCTGCACCCTCGGTGTATTCGTCGGTTTCCTCTACGTATGGGGAGATTTTTCGCCTGAAGTTTGCCGCCAGCAAAGGCTCGCCGACAAGAATTTCCTGAACTTTTTGCAAGGAATTAAACGTGAACTTTTCGGGCAGGAAATCGAAAGTTATTTTAAAATCTTCCGCAATATCACGCATTTTTAAAAGGGCGGCGGCAAGGATTTCGGCGTGGTCAAAAGCCAGACCGCTGTTTGAGATAATGCGGAGTTTTCTTGAACCGTAATTTACCTGACTTTCCTGAAGCTCGATTGTGATGTTTTCCTGATTTCCGATAAGTTCAAGTTCGTGAGTGCTGTTACCTTTTGATTTGAATTTCACTTCAAACCATTTAGCGTTAATCGCATCGCTGCCGCTCATAACGGTTACTTTTTCTTCGCTGACTATTGAAGCAAAGGCGTTTGAAACAACTCTTCCTCTGGGGTCTCTGTCGGGCTGACTGAACACGCCTACGGGCATAATTGAAGCAGGAGTAATGTTTGTTTCTTCTTTGAGTTCTCTGAAAACGCATTCTTCGATTGTTTCGTCAGCTTTTAAAAAGCCGCCGGGCAAAGCCCATTTATTCATATATGGATGTTCGCCGCGCTTTATAAGTAACACGTGCAGTTTGAGTTCGGAATCTTTGCGATGGTCTTCAGTATCTTCCGAAAACACAGAGAACACCGTGATATCGGTAGCGATTGAAGGTCTGTCATAGTTATTGATGTTATAAGTTGAAAGGAAAAGCTTTTCATCATTTGCTTCGGAACTGTTTTTTTTCTTGAAAGCCGTTTCAAGCTCAAGCTTGGAGCGCTCTGAATAGAACAGGGGAATAACGCCGTTGATATAATCGGAACCTCTTTCAGTGAGGTAAATACGGTCGCCTTTGATTTCCATCAGATTGTTTTCAATAACAAAACTGATTTCATCGGCAAACTTTTCTTCAAAAGATATTCCGAATCTCTTTTTGAATGCCTTAAGGTCAACGAAAGCAAAATAGAAAGCAACCGAAACCATTTTTGCAATTGACTCATCCAAAGGTAATTTGTATATATCCTGGAAGGGCAATTTTCCTTCATTGATTGCCTTTCTGTAGCGTTCCATTTTCTTTTCGGCGGCACCTGCGTTATATGCAAGATAGTTCATACCGAAAGACTGTGCGCCAAGACCCATTCCAACGTACGGAGTGCCGTTGATAACACGCTTTGTCAGATAATCACTGGTTCCGTAATCATCGGCAACCTTGCTGAAGGTGTTTTTGCCCGTGTTTGCGAGGTATCCGTTTTCGGTTAAGATGCGGTAAGCTATTTTATATTGGTACATAGCCTTGTAAATGGAAACGCCGCCTGCTTCCGATTCGATTTTGGTGCCTTTGTAACGATTTCTGTAAAGGGTGATATATTCGGGATTAAGTCCGATTGCATAGTGCAGTGTGTTATCGAAATCACTGTCGGTCTGGTTCAGGAAACCGTACATCAGGTCAATGTTAAAACGTTCAAATCCTGCGTTACGGATATTGGAAACCG
This sequence comes from Acutalibacteraceae bacterium, assembly GCA_045587045.1. GTDB lineage: Bacteria > Bacillota > Clostridia > Oscillospirales > Acutalibacteraceae > CAG-177. Next base: position 24,634 of record JAZNBM010000064.1, read on the forward strand.
CTCTTTCGTAAATGCTCTTGTCTCCGTCTCTGCCAAGTTCTTCCAAAAGTTTTGCGGATACGGTCTGGACACCCATGCTGATTCTTTTGTATCCCATATCAAACACAGCTTTGATTTTTTCGGGTTCATTTGCAGCAATGAGTGGTGTGGTTTCTATGCTGAATATCGTTTCGGGATCAATATTAAACCAATTATATACCGCTTCAGTAATTCGTCTGAGGTTATTTACTGAAAGCTTGGTTGGTGTTCCGCCGCCAAGATCATATCCGACTATGCGTTTGCCGTTCAGAATTTCAGAATACATTTTCATTTCTTTTAACAGAAGCTCAACGTACTCATCTTCGACAGACTCGTCTGTTCCTTCAAGAACAACGTATTCACAGAATTTGCATCTGCTCTTGCAAAACGGAATATGTATATACAGTGAAAGCTCATCTGCTTTTTCCCACTCATCCTCAACAAAGCTTTTGATTTGAGCATCATCGGTTAATTTGTACTGCATAAAAGACTTGGGTGTCAGAGGATAAGCCGTGTTGGCGTAGTGATGGTATAACAAACCGGTTTCGTATGTACTTTCGCAGTTCATAAAGTTGCCCTCCTGTGTTAAGTTCATTTTGATAATAACACAATAATCTTAAGTAGTCAAGCCTTTTTTGAAAAATTTTTTATTTTTCGGTTAAAAACCAATACCGCAGTTGGTACTATTGTATCAACTGCGGTATCTTTTCTGTCTAATGGTGTATAAGACGATACCGCCCATAATATTGTATCATCGGCTGCTCAAAACAACTGTTTATTGCGGCTTTGTTGATACAACATTACAGTTTATGTGTTTTGAAAAACAACATATATCCACTGCAATTAATGAAAAATAGTGAAAAAATAGTGAAAATTTAATGGGGTTTTTCTTTTTGATGTGATAATGTGTTCAGCAACAATCAGTGGTATGATATCCTTTACTGTTTGCTCTTGTAATTATTGTTGTAATGTATTAAAATAATCTTTAGTTAAGTTTTAATAAGTTTTTGAATCTTTTGTGATATTATTGTGAAAAAAGCAGGAGGATATGATGTATGTTTAAAAGGTTTTTTGCCGGCATTCTTGCCTTTATTTTTTCAATTCTTCCGTGCGCAAACGTCAAGGTGAAATACACCTGCAAAGAGGCTGTTGCCGTAACAGCAGAATTCGCTGAAAATGAAAGTGTTGCGATTGACACACCGAAGCCTGTTTTTGCGGCGGATATGCCGGAATCAGAGGTTATCTCGGTTAACGGATTATCACGGCTTTCAATCAACGGTCAGCTTACATCTCCCGTCCTCTTTTTCGGCAATACGGATTTCCCGAATCCCAACGGTGTCACAACAAGTCAGGCAGGATTTGCCGCTGATGCGGGAATACATCTTCACTCCATTATTGAAAATATCAATTATTATGCCGACCTTGACAGCATCAGCGAGGCGGAATACAGACAGTTATACTCTCATCTTCACGAGAGCGTTAAGAGTATTACAGA
>JAZNBM010000065.1:0-24503 GCA_045587045.1 Acutalibacteraceae bacterium
CAGGAGGAACTTGCAGCGAACCTTGGAGTATCACCTCAGGCTGTATCGAAATGGGAAAATAATTTATCCTGCCCCGATATTTCACTTTTGCCCGCAATTGCAAAGATTTTCGGAATGAGCGTTGATGAATTGCTCGGCGCCGCTTCCGCAACCGAAAATGTTGGAGAGGAAAAAACATTTGCCGAACCCGAAACTGCATATGAGGAACCTGTTTTTACCGGCAAGAAGGCAACAACCTTGCTTATCACAACCGATAAAAACGGTAAAGTTTCAAACGTCAGAATACCGCTTACCGTTATGCGTTTCGGTCTGAATTTAGGCAGTGCATTCGGCAGCATTACAGGCGCTCAGGCAAACACAATCGAAAACGCTGTCAAAAGGGGGCTTTCAGGAGAAATCCTTTCCGTTGACGGCGAAAACGGAGAAAAGGTTACAATCAGCCTTGTTTAATATCTGAAAGAAGGGATACCCAATGCCCATATTTACTATTTCGTTCTGTGCGGTTATAATTTTAGTATACATTCTCGATAATTTTATTTTAATTCCAAAAACAGCAACCGTAACACTGAAAGAAAAGCTGTGGACAGGGCACAACAAAGGTTACATAAACCATGCTTTGCATTTGTCTGAGAAGAAAATAAAAAAGGGAGAAGTGTGGAGACTCGTTTCCTCTGCGCTTCTCCATGTGGGAACATGGCATATTATCTCAAACGTAGCCGCAACACTTATTGTAGGTTATGCCGTTGAGACACAGCTCGGTGCAGTGAAAACCTTGGTTTGTTATGTCGGTTCAGCACTTGTTTCGGGACTTTATATGGCGTTTGTCTATAAACTACATGAGGGTGAAGGTGCGTCAACGGGTATCTACGGTCTGATTGCTGTATTTGTTATGCTTGCGATAAAAAACGGAACGGTTATGTTTTCCGGTTTGCCGCTTTTTCTTCTTTTAATCCTCGCTGTTTATACAGTAGGCGGAATGTTTGTGGGCAAAGCCACCGCATGGGAGCATATCTCCGGTTTTGCAGGCGGTTTAATAATGGGATTTTTGTTGATTTAAGGTGATGTTATGCAATCTCTGATTTCAAAAATATTTATGTCAACCTTGCGCTTGATTTTTCATTCGCCGTTGTCCGACAGTTCAAAGCTGTCCGACAATGCGGCAAAGCTGACGAAGGATAAAAAATCAAAATACAAGCCCTCAAAAAACTTTATCCATTCAAAACATACAACCGACGGTGTGAAATATGAAAAGCTCATAAACCGTAATTGCAAAACAGAAAAAGTTATACTTATGATTCACGGCGGCGGTTTCAAAATCGAACTGAATGATTTTTACCGCAGGCTCGCTGAAAAATACAGCAAAATGTTTTGCGGTGCAACGGTTATAAATGTTGATTACGGTAGATTCCCCGAACATCAGCTCCCGTCGCAGATGCACGATGTGGTAAAAGTATATCTTCATCTGCTTGATGAGGGTGTCAAAAATTCCGATATTGTTATCATCGGCGACAGCGCAGGTGCAACCCTTGCAATGACGTCATCTTTGTGTCTCCGTGATAACGGTTATCCCATGCCGAATCACATCGTTTGTTTTTCATTGTGGGCAGATGCAACATCAAGCGGTGATTCAAAAATCAAAAATGCATACACAGACCCGTTTTACGGAATTGCAAAACATAAAAAGATTGAAGATAATCTTCACTTGCTCAGAAGAATATCAAAGTATGTTCTGAATGTTGACAGAACCGATCCGTATATTTCACCATTGTTCGGCAGTTTTGAAAATTTCCCAAAAGTCACTCTGATATGCGGAACTGCGGAGCTTGATGAAAGCGACAGCGACAGAGTTTATGAAAAGCTGAAATCCGCAGGTGCAGATGCCGAGCTTCATAAATTTGAGGGTATGTGCCATTGCTTCCAACTGTTTTCGTTTTTACCCGAAAGCAAAACCGCATACAACCTTGTCAAAAGCAGAATTATGGAGGAACAGCGATGAAAATTCTTGATAACAGCGATAAATATTTAATGCCCGTTTTACCACAGATTATTTCTGAAAAGCTTGATAAGAAAGCGGATAATATAAAATTCATCGGTGGCGGCAGCTTCGGCAGAGTCTATAAAGCCACACTTTCAGACGGCGAAACAATCGCTGTCAAAGCATACAGAGTTCAGGGTTCGCAGCATGAGGAAGCAGAGCAGCTCAATCTTCTTTCCGCAAACACAAGCGTAAAAATGCCGAAGGTACTTTTTACTCATGAAGATAATGAAACGGCAATAATGGCTATGACTTTTGTTGAAGGACAGAATGTGTTAAACCCTGCATTTTTATTAAAAAGCAAAAGTCAGAAACAGAAATTTGCCGACGATGTTATTTCGGGTATGCTTGAGTGGCACAGTGTTACTAATGGTAAATTCGGTTCATTGTCAGATCCCGCTTATGACACTTGGCTTGAATACTACAAAAAAGAAAAGCAGGAGCCTTGGCTCGCTGCTTTGAAAGAATTATCCGAAAACGGAAAGTTCAGCAAGAAAAAGCTGAAGCTGCTTTATGATGCAACAGAACTTTTTAACTCTCTCCCCGAAGAAAAAACAAATCCCGTACTCATACACGGCGACCTCAATATAATGAACATAATGGCTGACCCTAAAACTTTGGAACTCACGGCTTTCATCGACCCTTGCGGCAGTCTTTGGTCAGACAGAGAATATGATTTGTTCCAGCTTCGCAATATGTGGGGCGATGCCTATGGTTTATACGAGACATACAAACAAAAATGCAAATTATCCGAATATGCGGATTTCAGAGTTGCTTATTACGCTTCCATGCACGAAGCTGCAATGAGACTAAAAGGCGGTTTGATTATGCCGCTGTGGGAAGATTTAAATAACGCCCGACTGAAAAAAGAAATGAAAAAGCTGAAAGAAAAACTGCTTTAAATTCAGGAGACTTCTGTATAGAAGTCTCCTTTTTAATATGGCCGAAGCCAACTAATATGCTTAATTATTGTCTTTGACGATTGTTTTTTGCATCTTACCCCTTCTAAAATGCATCTTGATTAAAATCTGTTGCCAAGCAAGCAGATTTCTGTATATAATTCAATCAGGATAAAACAAGGAGGGGCACAGATGAAAGCAATAACCGTAAATAATCTTACAAAGCGATTCGGTGATTTTACTGCCGTTAATAAAATTAGTTTTGATGTGAACAAAGGAGAACTGTTAGGTTTTCTGGGAGTAAACGGGGCAGGAAAATCAACCACAATAAATATGTTGTCCACATTGCTTAAGTCAAATGAAGGTCATGTAGAAATCTGCGGAGAAATTCTGGGAAAGAATGACGAAGCAATTCGCCGAAAAATAGGAATCGTTTATCAGCAAAACTGTCTTGACGATATATTGAGCGTTAAGGAAAACCTTTTGTGTCGAGGTATACTGCATGGTGCTTCAAAAAGCAAAGCACAGAAACGCCTTGATGAACTGAGCGAAATGCTATCTCTTTCGGAACTTCTGAAAAAACGTTATTCAAAGTTGTCGGGCGGTCAGAAAAGACGTTGCGAAATTGCGGCAGCGCTTATGCATACACCGGAAATTCTTTTCCTTGATGAGCCCACAACCGGTCTTGATCCCGCTACCAGAAAAGATGTGTGGAGTGTAATTGAAAGTCTGCGCCGTAATACCGGCATGACAATTTTTCTGACAACGCACTATATGGAGGAAGCTGCCGGAGCAAACAGAATAATCATAATCGATAAAGGCTCTGTTCGTGCACAGGGAACTCCATTTGAGCTGAAGGAAAAATACGCATCTGATACAGTGAAAATATATTGCAGCAAAGAAAACGGTGACAAGAATTTCCAAACACTTTCCGATCAGGGCTTTTCTGTAAAAAAAGAAGAATACGGTCTTAGCTTTCCGATAAAAAATACCGTTGATGCCATAGAGCCTGTCCACTCACTCAAAGAACAAATAACAGGTTTCGAAGTTGTTCAGGGTAATATGGATGATGTGTTCTTAAACGCATGTTCGAATTAATAAAATGGGGTGTTAAAATGAATTTTTATGAATTAATAAAGAGAAATCTTAAAATATATTTTCGGGATAAATCCGCCGTGCTTTTTTCGCTGTTATCAATGATTGTAACAATAATTCTGATGCTTTTCTTCTTGAGCGATTTTCAAATCGATGCAATTGTATCAATGATAGGTGAGTTTCCCGGAAGAAATGCCGATTCCGATAAGATTAATGCAACAGTTTTTGTTTTGCAATGGATTGCGGGCGGAATAGTCGGTATAAATGCCGTAACAGTTACAATTGCGTTTTATTCCGCTATGATTCGTGACCGTGTTGACGGCAGACTGAATTCAATATATACTGCACCCGTAAGCCGATTTACAATTTCTGCAGCATATGTGACATCAGCCTGGATTTGTTCGGTTATAATCTGCATATTAACTTTGGCGTTTTCGGAATTATATTGTATAATCAAGGGTGCCGATGTCTATTCATTTGTTTCTCACATCAAGCTGATTGGTATTATTGCAGTGAATTCATTTACATATTCCGCTTTAATGTATTTATTAGCTATGCTTGTCGCAACCCAGGGCGCTTGGGGAGGACTCGGAACAGTTATCGGAACGATAGTAGGCTTTCTTGGGGGAATATATCTTCCGATAGGAGATTATTCGGAGACAATGGCAAATATAATAAAATTTCTGCCTGTCATATATGGTACAAAGCTTTTCAGAACAGTTATGACTGAGGATGTGCAGGCGATTATTTTTAAAGACGCTCCTGCTGAGTTGATAAACGAATACCGTTTGGAAATGGGTGTTGACCTCGAGATTTTCTCATATAAAATAAGTGACTTTGACAGTATAATAATATTACTTACCTGCGGCATCGTTTTTTTGGTGTGCGGTGCAATTGTAACAAAAAGAGCAAAAAAATCTTACAAATGATCGGAGGCTGTTATGAAAATAACAATTGAAGCTTTGGCTGACGGTGCCGAAGAAGAAATAATCATCAGAACCAATACTATGGACAGCGATATAATAAATCTGATATATGCTGTCAAAGCCGGAAGAAACCGGATAACTGCCTTTTATGAAAATGAAATTGTTCAGCTTGATTCAAAAGAAGTTTATTATTTTGAATCGGTTGATAACAAAGTTTACGCTTGCTGTGAAAAAAAGGTTTTTGAAATAAAGCAAAAATTGTATGAGCTTGAAGAAATATACAAACAAACGAATTTTGTGCGAATTTCAAAATCAATGATAGTAAATATTTCAAAAGTCAGCAAAATAGTACCGATGTTTAACGGCAGACTTGAAGGTGTGCTCTGCAATGGTGAAAAAGTTATAATAACAAGACAGTATGTCGCAAATCTAAAGAAAAAACTTGGAATATAGGAGGAATGAAAATGAGTTTTTTAAAGGTATTTATTAATTTTTTCTCAACAATAACTTTGGGGATAGTTTTTGTTTGTGCGGTAAATATGTCTTTGTCACCGGGTTACGATGTGCCTGACAGTGTGCTTTGGCAAGTTCTTCTTTCCGGATTTATCACATCAATCATGACAAGCATCGGTGCTTTTATTTTCACGGCAATAAACACCAAGACAAAACTTGCGGTTTCGATTGTGATACACTATGCTTTAATGTCAGTAATTATGATTAGTTTAGGCGTATGGTTTGATTGGTTGAATTTTGATATAAAAGGTATTGTAATGATGCTTATTTCAGTTGCCGTTGTTTATTTAATTGCTTTTTTACTCAATTATTACATCATCAAAAAAGAAGCTGAAGGAATTAATATCGCTTTAGAAAAGCATAACAAGCGTAATCAGTAATACGTAAATTTTATTTCGAAGTGCTTTTGCAGATTTCTTTTGTAAATAAACTACACTCCAATTATAAATACCGAGTAAAACCCTCTGAAAATCATTTGATTCTCAGAGGGTTTAAAACATATTTATTTAATCATTCCGAAGTGTTTTAATGCTTCCTTGATTGCTTTTTCTTTATTCGGAGGGCATTGGGGTTGTCTTGCATCCTCAGATTTCGGCTTATTATAACAATCACGTTCGATAATGCCGCATTTCTGTTTTATCTGTGCGATATACAAACTGCTGACTTTCAGACCGCTATGCTCAAGCACATAATCCTTGATTTCCTGATAGGTAGCTTTCTTCTCCGCATCGGTCAAATCAAGTTCATCCATATCCAAATCAATTTCAATATGATGCTTTGTGTTGGGACAAAAGAGCAACCGTTTCTACGTGACCTGTTCGGGGGAACATATCAACGGGGGTGGCTTTGGTTACGGAGTAGCCTAGAGAGGCAAAGATTCCGCAGTCCCTTGCAAGAGTTGCAGGGTCGCAGGAAACGTAAACAATCCTGTCGGGAGCCATCTGCGCCGCTGTTTCAAGCATTTCGGGTGAACAGCCTTTTCTGGGCGGGTCAAGGATGATCACGTCGGGGCGGATACCTTCATTTTTAAGGATTTCAGCCGCTTTCGGAGCGTCGCCGCAGATGAAACGTGCATTTGTGATGCCGTTGATTTCTGCATTGATTTTTGCATCCTCAATTGCTTCGGGCACAATTTCAACGCCTATGATTTCCTTTGCGTTTTTTGCCATTGAAAGACCGATTGTGCCTGCGCCGCAATAGAGGTCAAGCACTGTTTCGTTGCCGCTTAAGTGTGCATATTCAGCGGCTTTGTTATAAAGCTTTTCTGCCTGGTCGCGGTTGACCTGATAGAAAGAAAGGGGAGATATGCGGAATGTGAGTCCGCAGAGAATGTCGGTTATATAATCCTCGCCCCACAGGGTGCGGCAGGTTTTGCCGAGAATTACGTTTGTTTTTTCTTTGTTGCCGTTGATAATGATGCTCCTGATTGAGCTGTCACATTCCGTCAGGGCAGAAACAAGCTTGGTTTCATTGGGCAGCTTATTGCCGTTGATAACGGCGCAGACCATAGTTTCGCCGCTCTTTGTGCCCTTGCGCAGATAGACGTGGCGCAATAAACCTTTGTGCGTTGTTTCATCATATACCGTTACGCCGTTTTCTTTGATATAAACCGCAAAAACACCGAGGATTTTTTCAAACTCCTTTGGTTGAAGCAGACAGCCGGGGCAATGAATAACCCTGTGGCTGTGTGATGAATAAAAGCCTGTTTTGATTTCTCCGTTTTCCATAGAAACGGGGAATTGAGCTTTGTTGCGGTATCTTTTGTCGCTTTCGGCAGCAATAATCGGCTCAAAATCGGGTTTAACTCCGCCGATACGTTTAAAGCATTCGGCAACGTGAGAAGCTTTGATTTTTGCCTCTGCAGAGTAATCCATATGCGAAAAAACACAGCCGCCGCACTTGAGATAGACGGGGCATTCCGCATTGATTCTGTCGGGCGACGGTGTTAAAACGTTCTCCACCTTGGCGTAGGCATAGGTTTTTTTCACCTTGAGGATATGGGCGGTGATTTCGTCTCCAACAGCTGTTGCAGGCACAAAAACCGCCATTCCCTCATAGTGTCCTACGCCACTTCCGTTTGAGGAGCAGCTTTCGATATTGAGTTTTATTCTGTCATTTTTCTTAAGCATATCATTTAAGGAAGCCGCTGATGATAACCTCTTCGGCCTCTTCCTCGTTCATTCCGAAAGTCATCAGCTTGATAAGCTGATCATTATTGATTCTGCCGATAGCCGCTTCGTGAACAATCTGTGCTTCGGCTGAATTTGCCGTGATGGCAGGGATTGAGCTTACGTTTGCTTCGTCCATGATGATGGAGTCACACTGCACGTGGGCTCTGCACTTTGCGTTGCCGATTGCGTTGGGATGGAAAATCTGCTTTGATTTGTCCTTCGCAACCGAGCGTGAAATTATCTGGGCAGAAGCATCTTCGCCCTCAAGGTAAACGTCCATATCGGAGCGAGCATACTGCTCGCCGTGTGTGAGAAGTCTTTCTGTGATAATGAGCTTTGCGCCCGCCTGAAGATAAGCTTTGGAATCCCTGACGGTGGAGTCAACACCCTTTATCTGCACCATTTCCATTTCGCAAACGGAGTTTTCGGCCTGTTCAATAACGGTTACGGGGTTAAGCACTCTTTCGCCCTTCCCGTCACCTTCGCCGTAATGCTTCTCAACGTATTTTACTTTTGCGTTTTTGCCGATGTGGAAAGTGTGGATACCGTCGTGCTGTGATTTTTCGTCACCGCTGTTGTGAATGCCGCAGCCTGCAACTATAAGTACATCGGCATCGTCACCAATATAAAAATCATTATAAACAAGGTCGTTGACACCTGCTTCGGTGATGATAACGGGAATATGAACACTTTCGTTTTTTGTGCCGGGAGCGATGATAATATCGATGCCGGGTTTGTCTTCTTTTGTAACAATTTCAATGTTTGCTGTTGAACGTCTTGAAAAACCGCCGCCGTTTTTGCGGATATTATATGCACCTGCAGGGATTTCGTGCAGGTCGGCTATGGCTTCAAGAAGGTTGCTGTCTGTTTTGTTCATTGCGCGCCTGCCTCCTTTCCTCTGAAACCGCAGTTTTCGCTGAATTCGCCCATAAGGGCAGGGAAAACCTCGTCCTTTGAGCCCATTGTTCTGACCTTGCCGTCAGCAATAACAATCATTGTGTCGGCAAGCTGCATAATTCGCTCCTGGTGAGAGATAACGATAACGCTGTTGTGGTTGCCGCTGCTCATTGCTTTGAAGGATTCAACAAGCATTGAGAAGCTCCAAAGGTCAATGCCTGCTTCGGGTTCGTCAAAAATCGCAACGCCGAGTTTGCGTGCCATAAGGGTTGCAATTTCGATTCTCTTTGCCTCACCGCCTGAAAGGGAGTTGTCCATTTCTCTGTTGAGATAATCCTTTGAGCAAAGACCTACGCTTGTGAGATAACTGCAGCATTCGTCTTCGGGCAGCTCATGACCTGCCGCAAGAGAAAGCAGACGGCGCACCGTAAGACCTTTGAATCTGGGCGGATGCTGAAAGGCAAAGCCGATGCCGATTTTTGCTCTTTCTGTTACAGACATATCTGTTATGTCCGTGCCGTTATATAAAATCCTGCCGCTCGTGGGTTTTTCGATACCCATAATGAGCCTTGCAAGGGTGGATTTGCCGCCGCCGTTGGGACCTGTTATAACAGTAAAGGCACCGTCGGGGATTTCAAGGGAAATGTTATCGATGATACCGAGACCCTTGCCGTCAACGTCCACACTGAATGAAATATTTTCAAGCTTTAACATATCTTTTCTCCATTTAAAACTTTAATTCACATATAATTTCAGCTTATTATATACCATAAGTTGCCGATTATCAATATCATTTGCAACAGTTTATAAAAAATAAAAGTTTTTATTGAAAAAATATCAACTAAATATTATAATACTTGTGTATATGTTCAAAGGAGGACTCAAAATGAAAAAATTTGTATCAATTGTATTGGCGTTGTCGCTGATTTTCAGCTTTTCGGCATTAACGGCATCGTCAGCAAACTCAAACGAAGCTGTTCTTAAATTCGGTGATGACGGCAAATTCAAAATTATGCAGATCACCGATATTCAGGACAACGCATTTCTTGAATATGCAACACTTACATTTATGAAAGATGTTGTTGAAGCAGAAAAACCTGACCTTATTGTTCTTACAGGCGATAATATTTCAGGCGGCGGCTCACCCACAAAGACACTTGCCAAAATAGCTATTTCAAGATTTATGAGCATCTTTGATGATGCCGGTATTCCTGTTGCAATGGTTTTCGGTAACCATGACAGCGAAGGTCCTGCCACCAAAGAAGACCAGATGGCAATGTATGAAAGCTTTGATTGCTTTGTAGGATGTGAAGGCGAAGACCTCACAGGCTGCGGCAACTACTATCTGCCCATCTATGATTCAAAGGGCGAAGAAATGCTTTATAACCTCTGGATGTTTGATTCCCTTACATATAACAGACATCCCGAAGATGAAAATGACGTTGCTTATTATGAAAATGACCTTGAAGGTTATGCTTGCGTTCACAAGGACCAGATTGACTGGTATATAAGAGAATCAAACAAGCTCAAAGAAGCAAACGGCGGCGAAGCAGTTCCCTCAATGGTTTTCCAGCACATCGTTGTGCCTGAAATTTATGATGCTATCGTAAAAGATGCAAATGGTAATTGGGCTCTGCCCGAAGGCAGCAAGGGCGTTCTTGGTGAAGATCCCTGTCCTCCTCATTACAGCAACGGTCAGTTTGACGCGATGGTTGCTCAGGGCGACGTTGTGGCAATGTTCTTCGGTCATGACCATAAGAATGATTTTATCGTAAATCACAAGGGTATTGACCTTTCAACAACTCCCGGTGTCGGTTTCTCATCATACGGTAACATTGACAGAGGCGTAAGAATTATTGAGCTTGACGAAAAAGACCTCAGCACATACGAAACAGAGGTTATCCGCTGGGTTGATTTCTATGACGTTAAGAATGACGATATGGCTGAAATCAACTTTGTTATTCACGCAAACGAATATCCCTTCGGTGTTAAGCTTCTTGCATTTGCAAAGCTGATTGTTACTGTTTTCGCACCTGTTCTTCTTAAGGGTTCAGGAGCTTTACTCGATCTTGTTAAAAGTATCTGATTAAAAGGAGATAAAAAATGAGCGGAGCATTATTGGTTTTTCTTAAAAAAGCGCTTTCCCTCGTTCTTACCCTTATAACACCTCTTCTTTTCGGCATTCACTATGAACCTCTCGCAAAGTATGACAACGAGTGCCGTGTGGCAGAAGATAAAATCGGCGGCTTTATGAAGGGTGTTTGCCACGCGGACCCCGATTATGATGCACTCAAGGGTGCAAACATTGAATGGACACGCAAGGACATTCCTTTTCCCTATAATGCTGACGGCACCGTCAGCCAGTGGTATCTCAACTGGAAGGCTGAAATGAAGGCTTATGCCGACAATGGCATCAGAATCTTTGCGGTTACACCTTATCCCGACGACTATATTGAATACGGTCTTGATCCCAGAGACCCCGATGCAAAAGCAGGTATTCAGGAAATTGCGAAATTCTATCTCAAGGACCTTGAAGGCATTGTTGGTGCAATTCAGGTAACAAACGAAATGGGTATTGACCGTTTCACATATCCCCTCACACTTGACGAAGCGGCAGATTTCATCGGTATACAGCTTGAGGCAATGTATCCCGTCAGAGGTGACATTATCATCGGCTACAACCTCGGCGGTCTTGCAATTCTTTCTCTTCCGTCAAAAATGAAGGAATATCATCAGTATTGCGACTACGTTGGTCTTGATATGTATCTTGGCTCGTTTGAGGATATTTCACACGCAATCGATCACTACCTTATCATTCTCGGCTTCGTGAGAAAGGTTACGGGTAAGCCCATCATTATGTGTGAGTTTGGCTATATGGGTTACGGCGAGCCTAAAACAAAAGAAGAAAAAATTGCAGTGCTTCAGAAATACGGTTTCAACAGCGAAGAAGAAGCAACCGCAGATATGGACACTTTTATCAGCAGACTTCCCGAGGATATGAGGGATGAAATTCTTGAGCTCTATCCCGACTACACAGCAGAGGAATATGCACAGATTCTGTTTGAGGGTGAATATAAAAACCACCTTTATACTTCGCTTCCCGAAGGCTACGGTCTTAACGGATATCCTCACACTCCCGACGGTCAGGCAAAATTCTATAAAGACCTTATCCCGAAGATTATGGCAAAGGATTATTGCATAGGTGCAGTAATTTATTGCTGGGGCGACAGCGAAGACTGCTACGTTTGCGGTCAGACAGACTGCCCTGTTGAAACAGGCTGGGGTCTTGTTGATAACGATGGCAATCCCAAGCCTGCATACTATGCGGTAAAGGAAGCTTTTGCCGAATAATAACGCAGAAGGAGTAACACATTATGTGGCTTATCATTAAATCCGCAATTTCTCTTATAATGACTTTTATGCTCTCAATTTTCCCCAACAGCGGTCTTTTTCAAGCGACCGATATTCTTGAATTCAAGACCAAAGAAGAAGACTGCCTGCTGAACGCAACGATTGTTTCCGACGTACATATCGACGTTGACTGGGCAATCGGCGAATGGGTATGGGGCAACGGTCTTAACGACCTTACACGTTCGGTTGATACCATTGATGCACTCATTGTTTCGGGTGACCTTACAAACTACGGTGACGGTCCCTCAATGGAAAGCTTTTTCAACATTATCGGTGAAAAGAATCCTGCCGAAAACCTTGTTATTGCAATGGGCAACCACGATGTAGGTCACGTTGAAGACACCACGCAGGAAGGCGCAAGACAGCGCTTTGTTGACTGCTTCAACGCAACAAATCCAACATATCAGATTGATAAAGCATATTACAAGACCGATATCAACGGCTATCGCTTTGTTGTTCTTGTTGATGACGGCGAGGATACCTGGGATCATCCCGATATGGCAGAGGAACAGTATCAGTTCCTTGACAATGCTCTTGCAGAAGCCGCAGACAGAGGCTTGCCGATGTTTGTTGTTTGCCACGTTCCCGTTGAAGGCGTGAACGGTCAGGATAAAATCTGGGAAGACGGCGGTCTTGGCGACTGCAGTGACAGAGTTCAGTCCATTCTTGAAAAGTATGAAAACGTGTTCTTCATCAGCGGTCACGTTCACACAGGCATCAACGGCCCCCTTGTTGAAAACGTTTTCGGCTTCTCCTGTGTTGAAACCATCAACGGTGTAAACTACATCAACCTGCCCACATATATGATCATCAACCGCTACGGCGTACCGTGGGGCGGTATGGGCTTCCAGATGGAAGTTTATGAGGATGAAGTCCTTTTCAGAGCAAGAAACTACGGTTCTTCAAAGTGGTATCCGGTTTATGACCACAGCGTTCCGCTTGTATAAAGAATTAAGAGCCTGCAGAACAAAATCTGCAGGCTCTTTGTGTAGTGAATAATGAAAAGTGACTGGTTTAGGAAGGACTGTGCCCTTACCCGATTACACTTTGTTTATATATTGCCACGATGTTTTCAGGCAAAAAAATAACCACCCTATTGGGTGGTTAAATCAGTGTCGGCGTCGACCTATCTTCCCGGGCCGCTTCCAGCCAAGTATTTTCGGCACTGTTGAGCTTAACTACCGTGTTCGGGATGGGAACGGGTGGACCCTCAACGTCATCAACACCGACTAAAAAACGCAACGGCGTTTCTTGAATGCTTGATGATTATAACCCTGAAAACCGCTTTTGTCAAGCCTTTTTTTAAAAAATCTTAAAATTTTTTTGAATTTGATATTTTTCTGCTTTCGGAACAAAATAAACATAATATTTTGCGGTTTTTGGCGAAAAAACAGATTTAAAAAATAATTGCAAAAAATTTAAAAAATCTCTTGACATTTGCAAAACTGTTTGATATAATCCCTCTTGCAGTTGCGGATGTAGCTCATCTGGTAGAGCGCCACCTTGCCAAGGTGGAGGTAGCGAGTTCGAGCCTCGTCATCCGCTCCATAAAACCACTTGCTAAGCAGGTGGTTTTTTCATTTTAGAGTAACGGGAGGTTTGGCAATGCAGAGATATTATGCAGGTGACAACATAATTAATTGCCGTGACCTCGGCGGCTATGCGTGCGCAGACGGAACAACCTCTTTCGGCAAAGTTCTGCGTGCAGGCATTTTGCGTGACCCGAGCGAAAAAGACCTTCAGATTTTGCGCCGATTCGGCATTAAAACGGTTATCGACCTTCGCGGCATTGAAGAGGCGGAGGATATGCCTTCATTTTTTAAAAACAACCCCGAATTCGATTATCACCATATAACCTTGCTTGAGGCGAATCCTGCCATGGCAAGGACTGAAATGAGTATGGTTGAGCTTTATAAAATTTGCCTTGGCGATTACAGCGAAAATTTTGCAAAGGTACTCAAGCTTATAGCATCGCTTGATGGGTCGTTTATGTTTCATTGCTTCTGCGGTAAAGACAGAACGGGAATGCTTGCGGCTTTGCTGCTTGGTGCGGCAGGTGTCTGCAACGAAGATATCATAGCCGACTACGAGGTTTCATATACCTATATCAGACCCTATATTGAAAGAGAAATCCGCAACAAGAGCGGTCTTATCTGGGACGGCGCATACGAGAGATTTTATTCTGAAGCGGATAATATGGCGCAGATTCTTGCGTTTATTGACGAGAGATACGGCGGAGCAGTCGGATATTTCAGAAGCATAGGGCTTAACGAGAACGAAATAGAATCTCTGAGCAACAAGCTGATTTGAAATATCTATTGACAACAGAGTGAAAATAGCATAAAATATCAAGCGGCAAAGCTTTTGCCGCTTGGTGTTATAAAAACCAAAACACAATTCTGATTCAAGAGAAAAGTCAAAAAACAATCAAATAACAACGGGGTGTAGCGCAGTTGGTAGCGCGCCTGCTTTGGGAGCAGGATGCCGGGGGTTCAAGTCCCTCCACTCCGACCAAAAAGCAAGCCGTTCATCAGAGCGGCTTGTATTTTTTATCAATAGGGACATGAAGGACGAGTGGTACAGCTTCATACAAAATATGATTTCGACCGTCACCTTTTTTTAAGCAGGCTAGCCGCCGTTATTGTTTGCAAAATACTTGTTTTTTCGCGGTGTGTGTGTTATCATTGAGTGGCAATATTGGGCAGAAGAAAGGTTAGGGATTTATGAAAAAGCTTTTGGATTGGAGAGAGTGGTTAGGCACAGGCATTCAGCTGATGATTTTTGCTCTGCTTATTCCGTTTATTGCCTTCTTTTTCGGAATTATGAAAGAAGCGGCACCTGAAGCGATGAACGATCTGGTAAGTGCTTTTACAAACTGGATAATCGAAAAAGTGCCGTTTGCCGAGACTATACAAGATGCGGCTCTGGGATACAACCTTATACCTGAAAAGCTATCAGTTTTTGAATACGGTTACGTTGTTTTTATGACAGTTACGGAGGATATGCTGGTTTCGTCATATATCGGCGCATGGCTTTTTGCCTTCCGCATTATTTTTAAAGAATCCATTGCGGCAGGTTTTCTTCAAATCAAGGGTCTGCCCATTCTGCAAACGGTATGCGGCTTGTTTTTCGGCGTTCTGACGTTACCTCTTTTATACGGCAACGTGATGATAATGGCTGTGGCGATACTGTTTATGACAACTATGCTCATTGTAATATCAATTATTTTTGTACATAAAGCAGTATGGAAAAAATTACTTGATTTGCTTATCAATTTATCGTTCCAGTGCTTTCTCACGGGTCTTACAATAGGCTACGTTACGGTAGTTGTTTCTCTTTTCTGCGGATATTACCGTACAATAACGGAAGCTGTTTTTGCCGTGGCAACTGTTCTGGTTTACCTGCTCGGATATCTTGTGTTCCAGTACCTCATAATTGAAAAATAAAAAAAGAGCACTCTTTTGCTTTTGGCAGAAGAGTGCTTTTATGTTTATTCCTTTATTAATTCTTTGGGGATGAGGTTGTAATCATACATTACCTCGGAGCGGTTATCAAGGATAAGCTGCTTTTCGACAACCTCGCCGCTTGCCTTGTTGATAACGTTTCTGTAAATCTTCGACCTGCGGTAATATTTTTCGCCTTCTCTTCTGAAATGGTGGTCCTCCTCAACAAGCTCATAGCGATAGGGGAATTCTTTTTCGCTGCGGAGCTCGGCGTTGAGTGTTTCGCCGTCACACCAGATATGAAGCTGGAAATCGCAGTCAGTGGTATTTTTGAATCTGTAATCTATATAGTTATATCTGATTGACGTGCCTGCGCTGAAGGGTACGCGTTTGCCTTCATCGGGTGCAAGGGCATCGGAGTGCTTGTGGAATTCCGTTACCTCAAGAGGGCTGTGGAGAATGAGCAGATGTATGGTGTTGCCCAGGTTGCAAAGACCGCCGCCCGTGCCTGAAACAAGTTTGCCTGCCTTGATAACTCTGCCCTCTTTGTAGCCCTGTTTTTCGGAAGCTTTGCCGACGGTCTGCCAAAAAGAGAAAACTTCGCCGGGGTGAATAACAATGCCGTCAATTTTGCTGCCTGCAAGGTTAATGTTGACCGCTTTGTTCATTTGCAGAGTGAGGTCAACGCCGGGTGCACGCTTTATCATATTTGAGCTGTGGCTGTGAACAACGTTAGGCAAAAGCTCTGCTGATTTGGTTTTTGCGATTTTTTCTTTGCTCAGAAAATTCTTGAGGTGGCGCTTGCTTACCTCTTTCTGAACAGAAATTGCATAGCAAGCCGGATGAAGGTCGCAAAAAAGCTTTTTTTCTTTAGCGGGCATTTGCATTTTCCCCCTTCTTATGTATATCGCCTATCCTGTTGCAACAGGATTTTGTGTGTTTATAGCAAAAGAGAATGACTTTTTCAAGCTGTCTTTTTTTGCCGATTTTCTTTTCGGTTTCGTGCTGTAAAAACTTAACGAGAATGCTGGGTATACCGCATTTGTTTGCGCCGAGGATATCCGTGAAAATCGTGTCGCCGATTACAACGGCTTCTTCTTTTTTGACATCGAGGATTTTAAGCGCCTCATAGTAGCCTGCGGTTTCGGGCTTGTGGGCATCGTAAACGTAGGGCGAATCGATGTTTGTAAGAAAGCGCTCGATTCTTTCATCGGTATTGTTTGAAAGAAGAACGGTTTTGAGCCCCACGGCGTGAATTTTTCTGAAAAGCTCATCAACCTCGGGGGTGGAATCTTCTCCGTGGTGCACAAGAGTGTTGTCGATATCAAAAATTATCGCTTTGTAGCCGAGTTCATAAAGCTTTTGATAGTCAATGGCAAAAACGCTTTGAACGTATTCATAAGGATAAAATTTCTTAAGCATCTTGTTCGCTCCGAAAATTTATTTTTGGCTTATGTAATCACACACACGGTTGATTTCATCGCAGAAATCGCTGCCGAAAAGGTTTTCTGTAAAAGCTCCGCCAACGGTGAAACCCCAGGGAGCAAGTTCTTTTATTTCGTCAAGGCGTTCAAATGTGTTTATGCTGCCTGCAATGCACACGGGTGCATCAATTGCCTCAACAATAGCTTTGTTGAGTGCGGCGGAATCGCCGTCTTTGAGTCTGTAGCCGAGAAAATCAATGCCGTAAACACCTTTTGCAAGGTATTCTTTTGATTCTTTTATCAATTCGTCTGCCGTACCCTCAAGCACAGAGGGCCTGCCGTAAACGTTTCCGACAAAGGGCATATATCTGATACCGTTTGATTTGCAGAAATCATTGACCGAGTCAAAGAATCTGGTGCCCATCAGAACGTCGCAACCGCATTTTGCAGCGGTTTTTGCACCTTCAAGGCACTCGCTTTCGGTGTATGCAACAACTTCAAGGAAGGTTGTTTTGCCGCAGCTTTTCATCTCGGCAAAAAGCTTTTTCATCTGCTCTTCGGGCAGACCGATTTCTTTAAAACCCCAGAAATCAGCCTTTGAATTTTTGCATTTTTCAAAGACTTCACAAGCATTTTCAATTGTCTTGTCATTATGTGTGAGCATAACGATTAAACGTGGCACGCTCATGACTTAAACACTTCCTGCATAAAAATGATTATCTTAATTATTATAAAGCATAATGGGGGTATAGTCAACCAAAAATTACAAAATCCGACCGTTTGCGTATAATGAAAAACAGGCTTGCAGAGTATGCAAACCTGTTTTGACTTTCTGCTTTTAAGAGCGTTTTATTTTATGCCTGCATTAAGCTTTCTGCTTGTGACTTTCACTGCAAAATATACGGTGAGCCAGACTGCGAAATAAACCGCAACGAACACAGCAAAAAATATCAGAAGAACTTTCGGCTCAAAGGGTATCCACGTGTTGCTGATATAGCAAAGCGAATAGGCGGCAAAAAGGGCAGAAAAATGGCACAAAAGAGATTTGGGTAAGGGCCAGTGCTCAATCTGATTAAAAACAGATGCTCCTGCATGCACAAAGGCAAGCAGATAAGTTGAAACTATGCCCAGAAAAATATCAAAGCCGCTGATTTCAAATCCGCCGTGTACCGCAGAAATAATACAGTAAATAATGCCCAGAATGACAGGGCCGAATCCGCCGAAAACCAGACCGCGGTGTAAAAATGTTTTAACATATACGTTCATTTATAAACCCAACCTTTCTTTAACTGTTTTGAGCTGACGGCGCGAAACGTAATCTGTTGCGCCGTTTTTAAATTTTACGAGCAGGGAGCCTGAAACAGATGCGTCAAAGCGTTCAATCATACTGATATTAGCAAGGCAGGACTGATTGATTTTGACAAAGCCTGAAGGCAGATTCTCTTCAAGCTGCCACAAACGCAGTTTAAGCTTATATTTTTCTTTTAACGTTTCGGCAAAAACTTTGTTGTTTTCAACTGCAAAGCGACAGATTTCGTTGCTGTTAAGACGGACTGCCTCTTTGTCCGTGTAGCCGATAAGCTCAAAGTTGTTTTCTGAAACAAGCAGCTCGATTGCTTCAGTCAGAGACGTTTTGGCGTGAGCATAAACCATCACCTCATCATCGCGGTTTTTATCGATAATTAACCTGAATTTCACTTTATCACTCTTTTGCTCAACATCATAATACAGTTGTTTTTAGCGGAATTCAAGATGTCGGAAGCCTTCGGCAGTTTTTTTGAATTAATCGGCATTACTGTTGAATTCGAATAACCGATGTGATATAATACAAAAGAAATCGGCATCAGTTTACGGAGGTTATTATGGCTGAATTTAAAATAACAAACCCTTATCAGAGTGTTTCCGAGCTTATCACAAACCCCGAAAATCACTATAAAACAAATCTGCACACCCACTCTACTTACAGCGATGCAAACAATACCATGACAGAGATGGTAGAGGGCTTTTACGACAATGATTTTGATATTCTTGCTTTTGCCGAGCACGGAATTGTCGGCAAAGAATGGGATAAAGAACCAACCAAAATCCCTCTTTTTTATTTTCAGCTTATCTGGCACGGCAAGCGTCAGCATCCCTCAACCGAAATGTATCACGCAGTGCTCGACGGCTCATACAAAACCGCAAAAGGCTTGAGAACCAAAAAAAGAGGTCTGCAGTGTGTGCCCGATGCGATAGAAGCCAATATGTTTACCCTTATGAAAAACCACGTAAACGGCTATTTCACAAATGTTTATGAGGGCAAATACGGCAAGGAAAACGATTTTGAAATTCCTCTGAAGCTGGTTGAAGAAAGCGGCGGTATTTCGCATATCAATCATCCCTCAGACTGGCTTGGTGCATATAAAGACCCCGACTGTGCCCGTGTGCCTGAAAACATTGCATATTTTGCTGACTTACTGCGCAGATACAGGTCTTGTATGGGCATTGAGGTGCTTAATATGTATGACCGACCCAACAGAAGCGACAGAATTCTTTGGGACGGATTGCTCAGAACGCTTATTCCCGAGGGCAGAAACGTATGGGGCTTCGGCAACAGCGATGCTCACAGAGTCTGCGAAATAGACACGGCATTTATGGATTTTATTTTGCCTGAATATTCGCTTAAAACTCTTCGCAACGCTATGGAAAGCGGACATTTCTTTGCGGTTGCGCGTTATGCAAAAAATGAACTCGGCGAGGATTTCAAGGGTGAGGGAGAGTATCCTGTTGTAACTGAAATCGAGGTTGATGAGGCAGCGCAGACCATCACCGTTGCAGGCAAAAACTGCAGTGCAATTGAATGGATTGCCGACGGTGAAATCATTGAGAGTGTAAAGGCAGACAAGGACGGCGAAATGGTTTCAACCGTAAATCTTGCCGAAAAGAGCAACCTGATAAGCTGCTATGTGCGTTGCCAGCTTAAAGGCAGGGGCGGTATCTGCATGACTCAGCCGTTTGTGTGTGATGCAGGCAATATGGCGGATCTTGTTATTGAAGTTAAAAAGCCTGCTCCTCTTTCACGCAAGGAGCAGCGAAAAAAAGATTTCGGTAATACCCGTCTTGGAGTAATAGTCAATAAAATAAAAGATAAATAACCAAAACAGGCTTGGGCATCAGCTCAAGCCTGTTTGATTATTTTAATACGGATTATGAAGAAAATATTGCATTACTTTGTTTGAAACGTTGACAGCGGTTTTCATACCCGAGCCGGCATTTTCGGCAACGCAAACAACGGCAAGCGGCAGATCGTCTCTTTGCGAATATCCGACAAACCACGAATGGCTCGTTGCGCCCGTAATCTGTGCCGTGCCTGTTTTGCCGCACATTTCAAGATTCGGGAAACGGCTGTCGCCGTATTCATTCTTTATGTTTGAACGAAGCAAAACGTCAAGCTGCCTTGCTGTTTCTGGGTCAATGGAAACCATAATCTCGGGCTTTCCTGAACGTGTTTTGCCTCCGATGGAATAGATTCTGTCGGGGGCATAGCCTTCACCGCCGTTTCCGATTGCTCCCACAATTGCAAGAAAGTGTGTGGGGTTGACCAGAGTGGTCGACTGACCTATGCCTGCCCAGCCAAGCTCAAGCTTATCGTTTTTTGGCGGATTGAATCGGCTGTCTTTGGTGGGCACTTCTCTTGCCGACAGCTCACCGTTGAAGCCCATGGATTCTGCTGTTGCTCTCAGCTTTTCGGGCCCCAGCTCAATTGCAATCTGAGCAAAAACGGCATTGCAGGATTTGTTCATGGCCTCCTCAAATGTCAGACCCGTACCGTGGTTGGCATTGCATATAATGCCTCTTTGCCCTTTGGTGACAACGTATTCGCCGTTGCAGTCAAAGGTACGTTCATAGATATCGGGTATGTTTTCAATGGCGCTTGCGGCGGTAACGATTTTCATAATTGAGCCGGGTGTATAAAGACCCGAAACTACCTTGTCAAGATAAGTGCCGCTGTAATCGGGATTGGTTTCGATATCCTTCGGTTTGTTTACAAGGTCGTAGGCAGGCTTGGAAACACTGCAAAGAAGCTCGCCTGTTTTATAGTTATAAACGGCAACGGCTCCTTTGAAATTGCCGAGGGCTTCATAAGCAACCCTGCAGGCTTCGGAATCAATGTTCATAACAAGCTCGGGTCCCACACCGTGTTTTTTGAGGGTGTAGATACCGTCAACAAAGTTATAACCCGAAAGAGAATCGCTGTAAAGATTCTGCGTGCCGGTTGAAATGTAACCGTTTGTGTCACCCAGCACGTGAAGCACTGCCTTGCGGATTTCGGTATCTTCATTATAAGTGCGTTTATCGGCAATTGTTTCGGCAAGGATAACGCCTTTTCTGTCAAGCACGGGGCCTGCGCTGATAACGTCTTTTGAGCGTGAATAAAGATGGCGGTTAGCACTGTTTGCAACCCAGGTTTTGCCGTTCATACCGATGTTCACAACGAGCATTACGGTACCTGCGAGAAATGCGATGATGACTGCATAAAGGATAAAAGCTCTTTTAACGGTTATTTTCATCAGGCACCACCTCCTTTGCCGGTTCTGTTCATAGGCGGCACGTAGGGTCGCTTGGGTGGCGGACCCTGCCTGTCCATCGGACGTTTGGGTTGAGGATTCTGTCTGTCCATGGGACGTTTGGGCTGAGGGTTTTGTCTGTCTATGGGACGTTTATAGTTAGGTGAAGACGTGCTTACTTTGGGCGGTTGCGGAGTTCTGGCGCGTCTGCGCATCGGTATGGGTCTTGAATCCGCTTCGGGAGGAACAAACGGAGCACTTGCCATTCTGATATAGGCAAGCAAACCCCACGAACAAATCATACTTGAGCCGCCGCGGCTGACAAAGGGCAGGGTAACACCTGTCAGCGGAAGCAGGTCGGTTATGCCGAAAACGTTCAGCGCAAGCTGGAAAAGCAGCATACCTGCAGCTGAAACTGCGGCGATAGTGTAAAAGGTTGAGCCTGCCGTTTTTGATGCGTGGATTGCAAAAAACGCAATGCCCACAAAGCAGAGCATAATAGCAACGCCCATAATAAGACCGAATTCTTCGCAGATAAGGGCAAACACCATATCTGTTGAAGCGGCATAAATATCACGCACGTGACCTTCGCCGAGACCCAGACCGAAAACACCGCCGCTGGCAATATAAATCAGGGCGCGGGACTGCTGGTATCCCGTTGTGTCCATATATTCCCATACGTGTCTGTATGCCTGGAATCTGGCGGCAACGTGTTCTTTGAAATAAAAAACAAGAATGGCGCATAAAAGCGCTCCCGTGCAAACAAAGAAAAGAGTTCTTATATCACCCGAGCGCATAAACGCAATCAGAATAAACGTAAAGAAAAAGATAAGGGCTGTGCCGAAATCCCTCATCAGGAAAAGGGCACCTACGCAGCCGACACAGAAAATAAGATATTTTGTAAGGCTGGTTGAAGAAAGAAGCTTCTCAAGAGAAACCGCACCTACAAAAATGAAGGTAACTTTAACGAGCTCCGAGGGCTGAATCGAAAAGAAACCGAGGTCAATCCAGTTGAGGGTACCGTTTATGGTTTGTGCGAGGGCAAGGTTTGCCGCAAGAATAAGCACACTGCCGATTGCAGCGGGTGTTCGCATTTTTGAAGCGAAGTTTACGTCTTTTGTGACCAGAATGACACCGAGATAGGTTACAAGCCCCAGAATGATTGCCAAAAGCTGTTTATATGCATAGGCATCGTTGAAACTTGCACACACCGTCAGCCCTATGCCTGACAAAAAGAAGCCGATTGCTTCCAATTCAAAGTAATCGTGCCCTGTTATGAGTGTGCCGAGGGCCATATAAACCCATTCAAGTGCAATGTAGCCGAGAAACGTATATATTGTTATTGCGCTTATGTCTTTTTGCCTGACCAGAATGCAGGCACAACATATGAGCTGAAAAATCGTGATAAGAAAGAGCACGGTTATCTGCTTGAAACGCGGTTGTTTTTTTTCTTTTTTCAAAAAGTGACCCTCCTTTCTCTTTGATTATATCTTGCATTATAAGAATTCCGTAATTTGTTTTATACGCCATTACTATATCACAGATCACTGTGAATTTCAATTCTAATATTCAGGTAGTTTTAACCCTCACAATCCGTCGGCATATACTGATATTGCAAAGATTATTTGCTCATATCAACATTTATTTATATTATATTAATAAACTGTTATTAAAAATATATTGCAAGCGAGGGGAAAATGGTGTATAATATCTCAAATATGATTAAAATGGGTGTAGTGCCGACAGGGGGAAACGAAATCTATGCAGGCTTATTTTGATAACAGCGCAACCACCGCTCCGTGCAGTGATGCGGTTAATGCGATGTCCGATGCGCTGATTAACTGCTGGGGCAATCCCTCATCGCTCCACACGTCGGGTAACCGTGCAAAGGAGTTACTTGATGCTTCCAGAGCGGATATTGCAAAAAAGCTCGGTTGTCTGCCCGAGGAAATATATTTCACTTCCGGCGGAACTGAAACAAATAATCTTGCCGTTATCGGTGCGGCTCACAAAATGCGCCGTCAAGGCAAGAGAATAGTATCAACAAGCGTTGAGCATCCGAGCATTGATGAAACTCTGAATCAGCTTGAAGCCGAAGGCTTTGAGGTAATAAAGCTTAAGGTTGACGGCTACGGCAGGATAAACGAAAAAGATCTTTATGCCGCCGTTAATTCAAACACAATTCTCGTAACAATGATGCTTGTCAACAATGAGGTTGGTACAATAATGCCTGTCGAAGCGGCAAGGCGCGCGGTGCTGATGGCACGCTCGCCTGCTCTGATTCACTGCGATGCCGTTCAGGCTTTCGGCAAAATGCCCGTCAAGCCTTCGGCTCTCGGTGTTGACCTTATGACGGTAAGCTCACATAAAATCCATGGTCCCAAGGGCGTGGGAGCACTTTATATCAGAAAAGGCGTTAAAATCAATGCACGTACTTTTGGCGGCTCGCAGGAAAACAAGATTCGACCCGGTACGGAGCCGATGCCGGCAATTGCTGGTTTTGCGGCGGCGGCAAGAGCTTTGCCCGATCCCAAAAGGCAGCTTGAGCACATCGCGGCAATGCGCGACTATATGGTTTCAAGGCTCAGCGAAATCGGCGACGTTGTTATCAACTCTCCTCCCGATGCTCTGCCCTACGTTACCAATATTTCCGTGCTCGGCATCAAATCCGAGCCTATGCTCAATTTCCTTTCGGACAGGGGCATATGTGTTTCGGCAGGTTCGGCTTGCTCAAAGGGCAAAAAAAGCCACGTTCTTACGCAGATGGGTCTTGACCACAAGCGTCTTGACAGTCCGCTCAGGATAAGCTTTTCAAGATTTACAACAATTCAGGAAATAGATGCTCTTATTCTCGGTATTGCGGAAGCAAAAAGAGTAATCAGAGCTGCAAAATAAATCATAATTCGGAGTAAAAAATGAAAGAAATAATTCTTATTAAAAACGGAGAACTTGCTCTTAAAGGTCTTAACAGAAGAACGTTTGAAGATATGCTCGTAAAAAACATGCGCCGCCGACTTGACGGCGTGGGCAAATTCAAATTTACCGTTGCCCAGTCAACGATTGTTGCCGAGCCCGAGGATGAAAACGTTGATTTTGACGAGGCAGTTGAAAGAATCGGTAAGATATTCGGCATTGCAGGTTT
>JAZNBM010000066.1:0-2953 GCA_045587045.1 Acutalibacteraceae bacterium
CATATTCCATTGAAAGAGTCAGCGGATGTTCGCCGGTTTTTGCGGTGTGAACGGCGGTTAATCCGACTGTCCATACATAAGTTCCGTTTGCAGAAATACTCTTGACATAAGCCGTGCCCATACCATCCGTTTTGAGTTCACCGCTTTCATCGGCAAGTGAAAGCTTTATGTTGCTTACTGACTTTGACGGACTTGTGTTTTTGATTGTGATACTCACATTTCGGCTTTCGCCTGGAATGATGCTATCATTTTCAACGGTATAACTCGTAACCATAAGACGGGGCTGAGAGGTGTCCTGCGGTGCGGTTGTTGTTTCAATCTCTTTTTTACCGATTACATTGAGATTGATTACATCAGATGATGAACCGTTGCCTGCTTCACTTTCAAATTCACACATTATGTTTACAGCGTGATTGCCGTCTGCGGCAGTTTCTGAAATCTTGACATCAATATCCCACATTACGGATCTTTTTTCATTAAGTCTGTCAACATAACCCGATGCTACACCGACAGGAACAATATCTCCGCCTGAATCGGAGAAGGTCAGCTTCATGTTTCTAACATAATCGGTTTTGCTTTTATTTGTGAGTGTGATTGAAATTTTTGCCGTGTTACCTGCTTTAAGTTCACCGTCGGTTTTGTAATCCGTAACCATAACTTTCGGCTGTGAGGGTATTTCCTCTGCAAAAGCGGTTGTTATCGGTACAAAGCAAAACAGCAAACACATAATTAAACTGAATAATTTTTTCATAGAAATTATAACTCCCTGATATTTTCAACAATGCTGTTCTTCATTTCCTTTTTGATTTTTGCGTAAAGGTTTATACTACAAATCAGGAAAAGGACGGCGATAATCAGCATTGCCTGCCATATTTCAAAGGTAAGGCTCTGGTCTTTGAAATACGCAACAACTCCTATATGACCGATTATATAACCGACAAAACCTGCCGAGCAACCCCACACAAACATTGAAAGAAGCTGGCGGATATACGATTGCGTGATTTCTTTTGCGGATGCACCAACTGCACGCAGGGTACCTATTTCTCGTTTGCTCTCTCTTATCTTTGCTGTAAGTGAATTGTTCACAATGCTTGCGCAGATTGAGAAAAAGAGAACAACTATTGAAAGCAGACAGATAAACAGCGTTTGTATGTTTTCACGTGCATCCTGGTTTTGTGAAAAGCCTGAATAATAGCGGAAATTTGTTCCCGAAACAAGGCCATTGAGGAAGGTGCTTGCAAGCTCATCTGTTTCCTGAGTGACTTCGCTTTTGGAATCAATCAACAATTCTTCATACGGCAGGTTAATCCCTGTTATTGCATCCAGACCTTGAGTGGTGGTAACTACGTTGAGTTCATCGTGACAGCTCATATAATCGCCAAAAGAAAAGGGGGAAACAATTGCTCCGATTTTAATTTCCTTTCCATTCACTCTAACATTTCCGAATTCTTCTTTACCTTCTTCGGTATAACCGAAACTTGTTGAATCGGAATGAAGCATTTTCAGCTTGAGTGTATCTCCGACTTTATAATCAAGGGTTGTCAAAGCAAAAATTTCTCTTTTTTCCCTATAAAAATTGTCCGATAAATTGTCAACATCATTAACGCCGTACATAGCCAAAGAGCCGTCTTTATTCAATATGAAATCAAAGCCGATACGTTTGGGTGCGACAAGAATAATCTCTTCGCCCGAATTCAGTTTATCTATATTGATTTTGCCCTCGATTATTTCAAAGCGGTCTTTGTTTTTATCAAACAACACCTTATCGAAAGCTTTGATTTCAGACCTGAATAGCTCGTTTTCTGTTTGTGCAACAGATTTGAGGTCTTTATACTGTTCGTTTTCGCCTTCGGCAAACCAATATTTTTTTATCGTTTCAACATCCCTTTTTTCTTCAGATAACAATCCTGACAAGCCGTCATCGTGGTTAACGGTATATCGGATTCCCTGCCACGAAAGAGAAAGCAATTCCATATAGTCGGAATATTCTTCGGTTTCTATAAAGGAGAGGTAGCTTTTACTTCCGTACATTGAACCGAAAAGCGGAAAAGAAGCAAGCTCATTAAGTTCAGCAGAAGTAATGCCGCCTGTAAGATTCGGCATATTCACAAAATTTGACGACATAGGATAACCGCCACGAGTTACTTTATAATCTCCGATGTTATAAACATCCCAACCCGAATTGTTAAGCTCTGTTTTCAGTATAGAAAAGCCGAAGCAGGTGAGCAGAATCGTGAGTGCAAGAATAATGCTGACACCTATTTGCTTTGCCTTATAGAATTTGATACTGCGCTTTGCAAGGAGCTTGGGTGCATTGAAAACCTTTTCCTGTTTTATTTTTTTGCGCTTCATTTTTCTGCTCAAGTCAATATTACGTATTGCCTGCATCGGCGAAACACGTGCGGCAAAAACAAGGGGAATGAGAGCAGAAAGCATAACACAGGCAACGCTTACAACCGTTGTGCCGATAAGAACAAACAGATTTGGCAGGAAGATAAAGCTGCCGCCCATAATTTTCGCAAACAGCCACACTCCAAAATAAGAAAATGCAACACTTACTGGTGCACAAATGAGTGTGATAATAAAAGCCTCTCTGCCGAAGATATTTATAATTTGCCTTTTCGTTGTACCTACGGCACGAAGCAAACCTATCTGACGGCGGCGTTCCTGCAGATTGGTTGTGAATGCGTTTATGATTCCCATACAAGAGGCTAACAACAGCACAACTGCAAGCACGGCAATAACCGAAACATTAGTGAAAACCGCAAGCGTTGATCCGTACCACTCGGCAACGTGAGTCATACTTCTTGATACAGTTTTGTCTTGGTCAAAATTCTCATAAACATTGAAAAGAAAATATTCGTTGAAAGGGGTTTGCTTATAAATATTTCCGTGAGGGTCTTTCTTTTCTATAGTTTCTTTTATAGCATCCTCAGTGGGATTGTAGTAAAGT
>JAZNBM010000067.1:0-9196 GCA_045587045.1 Acutalibacteraceae bacterium
CGGGCAGATAAGCCTCAACAAATCTTTCGCCCCACTGCTGACGGATTGTGACAGACGGCGACATAACGAGCGCAGGTGCATTCTGCCTGCGGACAAGTTCAAGACCGAGAATTGTTTTGCCGCTGCCCGGTGTGGCAACGATATGAATTCTTTTATCTTTAAGATGCTTTTGCGAATTATCAAGCACTGCCTGCTGATAATCACGGAATGTCCATTTGAATTTTACTTTACTGAAATCTTTCATAACATCACATCCGTTTGCCGATTTTTTTACAAATATCATTATATCATATATTTTCGGTTTTTCATCATGCTTTTTTGAATTTTTTAAAAAAGACGGCAGATTTCTCTGCCGTCAAAATGATTCATCCAATTAGTGATTCATACCGCAAGCGCAGACTTTGTTCTGACCGAAAAGTTTCTGGAAGAAAAGAACAATCTTATAGAAGAAACCTGCAATTCCGCCTTGATGGCATTTGCATTCACAATCTTTGTAAACTG
The DNA here is from genome assembly GCA_045587045.1 of Acutalibacteraceae bacterium. Classification (GTDB taxonomy): domain Bacteria; phylum Bacillota; class Clostridia; order Oscillospirales; family Acutalibacteraceae; genus CAG-177. The sequence goes on from JAZNBM010000067.1 coordinate 502, forward strand.
CTTCTGCAGAAACATTGAAAGCTCCCATTGTGAACGTTGTTTCGGAATCATAATAATCTTCGGGGGTTGCGCCTGTGATATTCCAACAATAAAAAATCTTGCCGTCAATCTGATCTGCCGTGATTGTTACAACGTTGCCGATAACCGCACTTGAAGCAGATGCTTTTCCGTTTATAACGCTGATATCTGTTCCGGGTGTTTCAGAATCACCGAGTTTAATTCTTATAATGCACATTGCTTTGCCGTTACTGCCATGTTTATAAAGAAAATATGCACTGTCACTGGGCTTATATGAATTGAAATTATAATAGGAAATTTCTTTGCCGTCATATACTACCTTGAATTCATCAGCTGCGGGAAGCTCATAGCCGCCGATATAGAATGTTGTGAGCACATAATATTCCTTTTGCGGGTCAGCTATCTCGCCGCCGCAATCAGGAACATACGTTGACAAAACTTCCGAGTAATACGGCACCTGATTGTAGTCAAGCGATGGGAAGCAAGAGTTAAGATTTGAATTGTTAAGTTCTTCACCGTAATAGATTGAGGGAAACTTGCTGATTTCAATAACCTTCGTTGCGGCTGATGCCGAAGTCATTGAAATGCTCATCATTGCAAAAACAGTAATGACAGCGAGCATAATTGCCGTTATTTTTTTAATCATTTTAAAATATCTCCTTTTTATCCTGCGTAATAAATCTCTTCAAAAAGCTCATATTCGGGTGTTCCGTTGATACAGAGCTGATAATCCGTGCTGTTTCTCTCAACATAAATTCTGCATTCTCTGCCGTCATCAAGCTTTGCATCAACGTATGTTTTGCCGTCTGTGCGCAGAAGTGTGAATTCTGAGCCTGCTTTGATAAGCTCGGTTTTCATATCGGGAAGAATTTTAACGTTGAAAGCTTCTTTTGATGTAAGAACATACGCAAAGCTTTTGTCTATGGTATAGAATTCATCGGTCGATTCGGGCATACCTGTTTCGGAATTCACGGTGTAGGTTTTATCGGCAGCGTATGTTCCGAGAATATCAAAGGTTGTTTCAAGAACAAAATGTGTGGGGTTATTGAACAGAAGCTTCGCCTGATGTGTATCTTCGTTTTCATCCTCCCAGACCAAACTGCCGAAAGCCGTTCTTTCAAAATCACCTGCTTCTTTTATCTCGTTGCCGTTCAGGTCATAAACGAGAATGTTTGTGTAATCGTTGTAGCCGTGAAGCACAAGATAAATAAAATATCTGCCTTTTGAATTGACAAGATAATATTCGGCGCTGAAAGCATAAACATCTTCAAGCGTAAATTCGTTACCGTTGAGGTTAATGCTGATATCTTTATATGAGCCTTCTTCCGTATAATACGAAAGACCGACGCTGACTGTATCTTTTTTACCGTCAGACGGATTCATATCAAACTCAACGTCGCTCCATTCGGAAAGTGTTACGGCATAGGATTCGGGGGCAACCGTATATTTCTTATTGAAAATCTCGGGATATTCGTCAAAATAAACCGTTGCGGTAATAAGACCTGCGGCAAAGGATGCGATTTCATAGGGACTGAAACAGAAAGTTACACCCTGATAACCGATTGTCCAGTTAAACTGTTCTGCTGTATATTCCGAAAGAGTTTCTTCAAGCGAGGCGAAAAATCCGTCTGCAAATTCTTCTTTTGAATTTATCTTTTCCGAAAGAATTGCGGGAAGAGATGAAATATCTGTCATAACGTCCGTTATAACAAGTTTTTTGCCCGTTACGGTATCGAAGTTATATCCGCTATAGCCGTAGTTGGGATGTGCGCCGCCCGAAAATTCATCGGCATCGCTTCTGATACTCAGAATAACGCTATCTGCTCTTTGAAGAAGATATTTGTTGTTTGCGGTGTAAACCGCAGGCTGTTCGCCGTCTTCATAATAATAATTGAGCTGTTCCGATGCATATTCATCAAGTTCTTTTGCCTTATCCTTATAGAACTCTGTTTTTTCAGCATTAAGGGAATCAAGAGCTTTTGCGAGGCCGGGATATTCTTTTTTGTTTTCTTCTGAAAGATGCAATTTCTGATAGTTTACCTCTGTCAGATAGTAATAATCTTCAGTGTATGTTTCATACTCATAGGCTTTTTCTGTATAAACAGAAAGAAACTCCACGGCATTTTTCTTTTCGGATGATGTGTTTTTGTCTGCTTCGTCGGCAACAGTTGTTGTTTCGGCATCGGGATTTTCGGGCTTATCCTTTACACACGACGCAAAGCTGAAAAGAAGAGCAAAAACAAGCAATAAAGAAACGATTTTTTTCATAAAATCACCTTGAAATTAACAGGAGTGACCGAGCGATACGGCCACTCCGTATAATAATTTTATTTGATTACGATTGTTTCAATAAGGGGTGTTGCATCTTCAACCGTGCAATTCCAGACCATAACGTACATAGCGTTACCGGTTGAGGTGTTTGCCACAAGATATGTGATACCTGTGTTGGATTCGATAGCATCATATGTGTTTGCACCGATTGTTACAGTTGAATATTCCTTGTTGGGATATGCATAGCCGAACTGCCTTTTCTGAACTTCATATTCCATATCCTGCTTATCATAAACATAAACAGCGGCATTTGCACCGAGAGAAGTGTTGGCGAAAACAAGTGAGCTTTTATCTGACTGTGCTTCGTTATGGATAAAGCCGCCGGCAGGAGTAACCGTTACGTAACCCTTTTCCGATGTGATGGGACTATTTGCAGGAGCTTCGGGTTCGTCTGTGCCGTTGTTTTCGGGAACGGGGTTTTCTTCTGCTGCACCTGCTTTGATTACAAGGTTATCATAAACAGCCTTAAACAGATCGCTTTCATGAAGCGCCGCATAATCTTCCTTCTTTGAGCCGTCAGGAAGCTTGAACTCAAGCATAGCAAATTCAAAGTCGTTAAAGCAAACGATAATCTGCATTGCAGTAGTTACGTTCTGACGAACATAGGTTGTATATTCGCCGAGCTTACCTTCCTCAAAGATTGTGTTTTTGCTGAAGCACTTTGTAACGTAGTCGTGAACGGATTTATAAGCCGCATGAGTAACAGCAAAAGCAAGGCCGATATTAACTTTTTCACTTTCAAGAGTACCGCATTTAACGATGTTTGTTTGTGCAAGGAAATTACCCTCGGTGTTGGCTTCGTTAAACGTAAACTCGTCAATAGGTGTCTTAACTGTGAGCTTGTTGAATTTTCCGTCTGTTACTGTTGTTTCGTCAAATTCGGGAGCTACGGTTGCCGTTTCGGCAGGTTGAGTTGTTTCAGGGGTTTCTTTGCCGCCGCAGGCAGCGAAGGAAAGAATCATTGCGAGAGCCATAAGAATTGCTAAAAACTTTTTCATATTATTATCTCCTCAATATTTTTTAAGTAAAATCAGTGTTTTGCGCCGCAGAATTCGCAAATTTTATTGTTGCCGAAAAGCTTCTGGAAGAAGAGAACAATCTTATAGAAGAAGCCTGCGATGCCACCCTGATGGCACTTACAACCGCAATCTTCTGATGCATCATATCCGCAAGCGGTGCAGACAGACCCGTCAAAGTTGTGAGTATCGCAAGAAGCTATGAATTCCATTTCAACATAAGCTATACTGTTGGAATATGATCCACCGATAACCGCAGTTTCGCCGTTAATGGTTACAGAAAATTCAGATTTTGACGAAGGGAACAAATAGCCCGAATTGGGGAAAACCTGCATATAGCAAACGTAAGTTTTTCCTGCTTCAAATTTTTCATCGCTTCCCATCGCATTGCGTGTGCCGTTTTCTACACGGTACCACACTATTCCTGCCATAGAACCGATTCTGAAAGTCGATTCGGTTGTTGCGGTTTTGTCGGGTGTTGCATTTGCTACGGGCAAATCTATGTCTGTAATTGCGATACTATTAACCTGAATCGGTTTTACTTTGGGTTGAAGATGAAATGTGTTTTCAACTGTTTTAACAACATTACCATAGGGATCATACAAAGTTACAGTTTCAAAAACTGATGACATCTTATCGTTGGTGCGCTTAAAACTGATACTTACAGGATTTATGCTGTTGGTATTTACGCTCTCCTTACTGGATGTCGGATCTAATGATGGAGTATGGCGCACTTTCTTTTCAAGTTTATAGCCTGCGTTGATTAAACAACTTTCGGGCATAACCGTATTAAAAGTAAAAGTCTGATTATCACCGATATAAACAGACATGGTTTTAACCGTTCCGCTTCCGACAGAAGGAGTCTGATCAATCAGGCTCAGATCAACTATAACATATTTGAAATCTTTTATTCTATCATAAAGCAATACGCTGTTTTTTTGGATGACTTTTTGTATATCAAATACGTATTGTAACATGGAAAAAGCACCGGAATAAATCACAACGTCGTTGATATCGGCATAAGTCAATGCATAAGATTTCCTTGTTATTTCATCATAACCGCCGCCGTTATTCTCAATCCAGTCCGTATATTCATCACCGACAAATCTACCGCTTCTGCATATAAATTTACCGTTTTCCCCAACAGATACAGCTGCGCCGTCATCAAATCCTGCATTTTGAAAAATAACTTTTTCAGTTTCCAGAACACCCTTATTAACGTGCACAACAGACGCTGAGCCTGTGGATAAAGAAAGAATACTAAAGTCATTAACGGTTACACGAGCATTATCTGCATTAACCTTTATAACAGCGGTTGTTGAAAGAACGCCTATATTACTTAATTGTTTTGTTGAGAAAATAATTCTACCGCTACCGCTGAGTGACAATTCACCCAAAACACTGATTAATGCTGCAGGGTATTCGGCTTTACCTTTTTCCTGACATATCAAATTCATTTCGGTGTTTATTTCAACATAAACCTTAGCGTTTGCGGACACAGTAATAACAGACTCATCGGTGAATTCTGTAATTGTTGTTTCCGGAAAAGTACCGACAACTTTAACATAATATGTGCCGTTTTCAAGCTCCAATGCATTTTTGAATTCAGAAAAGTTGTCCACAATAAAAGGGTCGTTTTTTGTGCCGCTGCCGGTTGCACCGGAAACAACAGCCGCACTTGCCGAGAGCGGCGCTATGCCCATAAGCATAATCAGGCATAGAAGCATTGCCAATGTTTTTTTGAAAATCTTCATAGAAAATTTTCTCCTTTCGTGTTGTTCATAATGGGTATACTTTTGTCAGTATACATTCTTACATCGTAATTCTATCACCTTTTTTCGGTTTGCACATTGTACTTTAGTGCAAAAACGAAAGAAAATTTTATTAATTTCGAAAAAAATATAAATATTTCGTAGGGGCGACCTGCGGTCGCCCGTTTCGGCAATGATTTTGATTTTCGGGCGACGAAACGTCGCCCCTACGTTGTTGCCGTTTGATTATCCATAAAAAAAGACGGCAGATTGCTCTGCCGTCAAATTGATAATTTATTCCGTTTTATGGTCATTGATGACAAGACCGCTTTCACGCACTCTTACCGCAAGCTCGGTGCGGTTACGGAAACCTGTTTTGTCACGCATATTCTGAATGTGAGCCTTGACGGTACGCACGGACATACCAAGCTTTTCGGCTATATCCGCATCGGCTTCTCCGTCAACAACCTCACGAAGAACAAGAAGCTCTTTTTCCGTGAAATCAACGTTGAGTGCTTCACCGAGTCGGAGTGACGGCGTTGTGTCGGGATAAACGGAATCGCCCGCCATCGTTCTGTTCATAACCTCAATGATTTCCTCTGCCGATGCACTTTTATACCAGAAGCTTTCAACTCCCGCTTTTCTTGCTCTTTCAATAAAACTGAATTCGGGCTGACTCGTAACAATAATTATTTTGATATGCGGACAGCTTTTTTTGATTTTTGCCGCCGCATCAAGTCCGTTTGCATCCATTGCCGTGCAGACATCCATTAGAATAAGGTCAATGGGGTTTCTGCGGCAGTAAAGCTCTGCCATTGCCGCACTTTCGATAGATTGCGAAAGCTTATAATCTTCGCTGTCGTTTATGTATATTTCAAGCAGCTTGCGAGCCATGGGGTCATCTTCAACAATAAGAACGTTAATCAAAATAATTTCACCTCTTTCGGCATCTGAACAGTCATTACAAACTGCGGTACAGACTGAATATCCATATTTCCGCCCAGACGTTCAATTTTACTGCGGAGCGAACCGAGACCGCCGCCCTCGTGTATTTCAGTTGTCGGCTGATTTCCGTCATTGGTATAACGTGCACAGTAACCGTCATCCGTTTCATAAAACTCAACGAACAGAGTTTTGGCATCTGCGTGGATAACGGCATTTGTCAGCGCTTCCGTTGCGGCGGAAGTCAGTATACTGCCGATTGCATCGTTCATCGGGAATTCACCGCTGATTTCAACAGTAACTCCTGCTGATTCGGCAATATCAATAAGCGTGTTAAGCAGACCGCTGTTCTGCGCAGGTTCAGCTTCTGTGCGGAGAACGGCAATGTTTCTGTTCCACGTGCTGATAATCGGTTGAAAATCGGCTTCGGGCAAACTCAACGTATGACGGGTTGCGAGAAGTGCCTGACCGAGTTCGCTGTGAATACGGATTTTTGTTTCAAGGCGTTCTCTTGCCCTTGTTGTTTCGTCAACGGTTTCGCCATAGTGCCTGAGTCTTGCGTTCATTTCTTCAAGATCTTCGTTATTCATACGAAGTCTGTTTGTGAGCTTGTGAAGGCTTGTTGTATCGGTTGCGGTGATCTGAAAAACATTTTCTACCTTTTCACGTCTGAAAGTATAAACCGTTCCGTCAGACAGACGGTATTCGGGTTGCTTGCTGTCGGTAATCCGATGAACGTCGGGAAGAACGTCACCGTTTACAAGTGCCTTCCAGAATTTGTTGGCATTCTGAATTTCTTCGCCCGTCAGAATATATCCCAGCTCGTTCATTTTGTGATTTACAAGCTGTACTGTGCCGTTGGCTTTTGAAAAACAGAGACCCGTCGGAAGATGGTCGAAGCTTTCTTTTATGGAAAGCGACGAAACGCTGTTTTTGCGGTAACGGAATTCTCCGACACCGAGAAAAACAAGAAAAGCAAGGTTTGCCAGAATGAATATCAGAGAATATTCCGCATTTTCAAGAAGCAATATACTCGGATAAGGAATATCACGGCTGAAAATAAATGCGTTGAGTCCCGTTGTAAGAACAACAAGCAGAGCAAAGCCTGCAAAATTGAAAAGAACGGTAAATACCTTTGTCAGAGGCTTGTAATCACGGAGAAAAAGATTCGGAACACAGCAAATATTTATTACGGCTTCAAGAAATAAAACCGACATAAATAACGCCTGAATAAAAGTTCCCGTTTCAAGGAGGTTAATCATCCGATGCACCTCCTTCGGAAAGAAGAATATAAACCGCAACATCGTTTTCATCAACGTCGCAGGCAACACTTCCGTCGGTTAAAGAAAGTGTGTTCAGTGCAGAAGTATCTGCACCGTCATTCAGACCTATCTGAAGATTAAGCTTAATAACGGAGTTTTCGCATTTAAGCGACACCATAAGTGCATTGATATCGTCAATGAATAACTCGACTGTTTTTTCAAACAAGTCGTAAACAGCAACCGCGTTTTCAACATACAGACTACCCGAGCATTTGCTCTTTAACGATGAATGAACACCGAGCAAGCGGATATTGTCAAGCGATTCACGAAGGCAGAATTCAAGCTCTGATGATGAAATAATCTTGTTTTCTTCGCCGAGTAAAAGCAGATTGCTTCTTCGTTTTATGTATGCGCTTATAATACAGATTTTTGCAAGCGCCTTGTGAGCTTCTTCGGGATTTTGCTTTGCCTGAGTGAGCAATTCTTCCGCTTTAATAAGCTGTGACGAAACATCACGGGCGATACGGTCATAGAGTCTGTTCTTTTCTTCAAAACGTGCTTTCTGCTCGTTCATATCAATTTCCGCTTTCAGCAGAAAGTTGTTTTCGTTGAGCCTTTCACGGGTTTCTTCAAGACTTTTCATCAGCTTTTTGATTTCTTTTATATCATTCTGCCAGAATACATATCCGCCCGAAACAGGCTTGCCGTGAAGCATTGTTTTGCCGAGTTCAACGGGTCTGTCCAAGGCGTTTCGCATCACGTCATCGGGGAAATCGTCGGCATAGGAAGAAGTATACATAGTCTGATAGTTCTTATCAACCACCTGCGCCGCAACCGTCGAAATTTCAAAAAATTCCGTGTAACCCGTATTTGAACGGATAAGACCGCCCTGAATTGCACTTTCAAGGAGAAGAGTTATCATAAGGCAGTCAACCGCAGTAAGGTCGGCGTTGATAAATCCCAGAGCATAAAGCCCCCAGAAAATAACGGAGCACGCCATAATGATAAACGGCAGTTTCTGAACAGTTTTACTGCCGGGCACACGGCTTTTGATAATGAGGGAAATTACAAAATAAAAGCCGAGAATAATGAACCATGCGGCAACTATATAAAAACCGAAACCGTATTCGTATTGCTCATTGAAATAGTAAATTCCGTTCGGAAATTCAAACACAAGATTATGAAAATCGTTTGTGAAAACAAAAAAAATGAGTGCGAAAGCGGGAATATAAAAAAGATTGAGCCACCACGGCATTTTGTATGTTTCGGGTTTTCCGATATAGGTTGTGATAAATACGCCGAGAAGCGGAATGAGAATCATCGGAATATAAAAAGCATACCACAGGTATCGGCACAAATCAGAAAATTCAGAAAT
>JAZNBM010000068.1:0-7585 GCA_045587045.1 Acutalibacteraceae bacterium
CCTAAGCCCGCTTGGCCTCCGACTTAGACCGACGATGTGGTCGTTGATTTTTTCTGTTACGGGAACGGGTGTTGCACCGTCAGCACCGATAACGGCGGCAATTTCAACGATATCGTCATCAGCCATAAAGGGCAGAGTGCCGTTGTTCTTGATGTTGACAACGTGAACGTCACGCTTATCGTTTGCAAGTGAGTCGATGAGTGAAACGGCTGCAAGCGAATACTTGTGACCACCGCGCTTATCAAGAAGAGCAGGCTTGGTTACGATGTTTTCGTCCTTATACATTTCAAGAAGCTGTTCTTCGATTTCCATGCATACCTGTGCTCTTGTCTTTTCGTCCTCTCTCTGGTGAGCAAGCTTTGCTTCACGGCAGTAATAATACTGAAGATATGAGGAGGGGATAGCCTGAATTGTTCTCAGGCAGTCGACTGAGAAACCGTCATCCTTGATGTTTGCCATAACCTTGGGTGAGAAGCCGCTGTCGATAAGACCGGGAAGAAGCTCTTCGCCGTTCTTCTTGACGGAGGTAATCCAGCTCAGGTGGTTAAGACCTACATATGTGATGTCGCTGTCAAGACCGGTGATTTCTTTGATATCGTCAAGCATATCGATGGGAACATTGCAAAGACCGATGTTTTTGACGTTGGTGTGGTTAAGAATAAACTCGGTTACGATGCCCGAGGGATTTGTGAAGTTGATGAGCCATGCATCGGGGCAGATAGCTTCGATGCGTTCGCAGATGTGTTTGATAACGGGGATTGTTCTCTGTGCCTTGAAGAAACCGCCGATGCCCGTTGTTTCCTGACCGATGAGGTCATACTTTTTGGGGATGCTTTCGTCAAGGTGACGGCAGGGGAGTTTGCCGACTCTTATCTGGGTAACAACGAAGTCTGCGCCCTGAAGAGCGGTGTCGAGATCATCCGTGAAAACAACCTCGCAGTCGCACTGTGCGTTTTTGAGCATACGCACGCAAAGGTCGCCGACGATTGTTCTTTTTCTTTCGTCGATATCCATAAATGAAATCTTTTTGAGCTTAAGGCTGTCCTTTGCTTTGAGGAAGCCGTCAACCAGTTCGGGACAATAGGTGCTGCCTGCGCCGATAACGGCAACGTTGATTTCTTTCATTATAGTTACTCCTTTCGTCACTCAAGCGAAGTTTTGCATAATCCAGTTGATACAGCCTGTAACGGGAGGCTGTGTGAGTTTGATAAACTTAAGCTTTTTACCGCTGTATTTTTCTGCTTTTTCGAGAAGCATATCGAGGTAAGCTTTGTTGTCAAGCTTGACGTTGATTGAGCCTGAAAGAACAACCTCAACCTCATCGCCGCTGCCGTAATTGAGCTCTTTTGAGAGGGCGGCAATAAGGCGAGCGCCTCTTTCTGCCATTCTTTCGCAGTATTCAAGAGCGGGTTTGTCACCCTGCTTTGCTGCTTCAAAGAAGAAGGTAACAAAAGTTCTGATATAATCATCGCCGTTTTCGCCTTCGATTTTTTCGATAAGACCGAGAAGCTCTTCGCGGCGTGTGAAGCCGTATTCTTTCATAACCATTTCAGTGATGAGTGTTTTTTCGAGACCGAGGAAAAGTTCGTTATAAACAAGCTCAAAGGCTTTGATAACGATGTTGCCGCCGCCTGAAATATCACCCGAAAAATCACCGAGACCTGCAAGCATCATACGGTTACCGTCAACGTCAATGCCGTTGCAGCAAACGCCTGTGCCGCAGTTATAGCCGATGGCTACGCCTGTTTCGGAGCCTGCCTTGACAACGATGAAGCCATCGTTATAAACTTCAAAGTTTTCAAGACCCTTGTCGCGGAGCATCTGACACATAATATCATACTGGTAAGGATGATCGATGCCTGCGAGACCCATAAGAGTAAAGCTGATTTTGGAAAGCTCGATGCCCGCTTTGCGGCAAAGGTCATTAAGACCGTTCATAATAATGTCACTTGCGGCATTGAAGCTGTCTTCAAGGTTTTCGTGATTGCTGCCCGGACCGGTTACGGTTTCAAGCATTTTTTTGTTTTCGTCAAAAAGAGCGAAAGCGGTTTTTGTGCCGCCGCCGTCAACACCAATGTAATATTTCATATCAAATACCCCTTATTTATTTTATTCGAAGCAATCGTTGCAGACCTCGTCAAGGCAGAAGATGCCTCTGCGGTAAGGCTCACGGTCAATCCACATACCGTTTGTGAAATCAGGGAACGGAACGGGTGCGCCGCCGATTGCGATTGATTCTTCTGAAAGGCAGGTTACAGCCATCCAGGTTGCCGCGTCGTAAACGTCGATGGGAGGCTTGCTGTCAAGTCTTACGCTTTCTGCGAATGCGCTCAGGACAAGGTAGTCCATACCGCCGTGGCCCTCGTGAACGCCGTCAATCTGATATTTTTTCCAGAGGGGATGTTCGAATCTCTCGAGATAAAGGTCGAAATCCTCGCCGGGATGTCTCCAGTTATCTTCGTGCTTGGTAAGACCTTCAATGAAGAGGGTGTTGCCGTCTTCCATATAGATGCCCTTTGTGCCCTGAACTCTGTAAGCTCTGGAATAAAATCTGGGCAGTGAGCAGTCGTGAGTAAGAACAACGGTTTCGCCGTTTGCACACTTGAGAACGGTGGTTACGATATCGCCCTGATTGAAGGAATAGTCGGCAAGGTCGTAATCTTCGCCTTTGTTCTCTTTTATCCAAAGGTTAAGACCTCTTGATTTGGTGGCAAAGGATGAGACGGAGAGATATCTGTTACCTCTGTTTATATCAAGCACCTTGGAGATGGGGCCGAGCTGATGGGTGGGATAAAGCTCGCCGTTGCGGTGTTGGAAGTTAAAGAGTCTGCCGTGGCGGTTTTCTCTGCCGAGAGAGATTTCGTCACGCAGGTCGTGCTGATAGCCGCCCTGCATATGTATGATTTCGCCGAAGATACCCTGCTTGACCATATTGAAGATGGCCATTTCTTTTCTGTCGTAGCAGCAGTTTTCGAGAAGCATACAGAACTTACCTGTTTCTTCGCTTGCACGAACCATCTGCCAGCATTCCTCAATGCTTGCCGCACCGCCGACTTCCATAGCAACGTGCTTGCCTGCGCGCATTGCATCAATGGCAATTCTTGCGTGGGTAATCCAGGTTGTTGCAACAAAAACAGCATCAAGGTCATCTCTTGCAAGAAGTTCCTTGTGATCAAGATAAACGTCGGGAGTTGTGCCCGTTGCTTCCTCAACAATTTTTTTGCCGTTTTCGGCTCTGTCTTCATATTTATCGCAAACAGCAGGAACTCTTACGCCGTCGCACTTGAGAAGCTCGCGAAGCATACCGCTGCCTCTGCCGCTGATGCCAATCATACCGATATTAACAAAATCTTTCATAAACATATCCTCCGTAGGAATAGAAAAATGCGCATACTTTTCAGCATACGCATCTATTATAACATCTTATTTATAAAAAGACAATTGTTATTTGAAATATCTTTTAAAATATTTTCGCCATTTTGCCATATAAATTGAAATAATTCTTGTCAGGCAGACATCATAAGCCACAAAAGCTACTGTACCTGCGCCGAGAAGCATCGGCACGGCAATCATACCGTATTCTGCAATCTCATCAATTTCAAGTCCGAGCAGATAAATCAGAATAAGGTATGCCGCAACCATCATTGCGTTGAAAATGACTACTTTCAGTATCCAGCTGACTGCACTCGGCAATTTGCTTTCGAGCACTGCTTTGAGTATGGGATAATAGCCGAAAAGGGCAACATACATCATTGCGATTTCTTTATCGTGCACAAGCAGAAATGCGAGAATTCCCACGGCGGCAAAAACGCCGAATGCCCATTTTTTGTCAATTTCAATGACTATAAAAATTATCAGTGTACCTGCCATTGCAGGCAGCGCATAGGTGAGAAAAGGTACAACGGCAACGGATATCATCAGCACAAGAGACAGCGCCGAAACTATGCCGCCGATGGCGCATTTTGAACTTTGTTTCAACTAAAAAACAACCTTTCAGCAACAGGGTATAATGTCACCGCCGAAGCATTCACAGCAGGCGTCGGCACAAAGCAGACTGCAACAGCAATTCGTTGCCGTGCAGGTGCTGTTTTTGCCTGTGCGTGACTGGCGGCGTGCGGTGCGGTAGCCGCCTGAGCGTGCATTTGTGACACGGTCAAACGCCGCTTTATAGGTTTTGTTTTCGGGGTCAAGGTTGTGAGCGGTTTCGTAGTGCCTTGCCGCTTCTTCGAGCCAGCCCGATTTCTGGAAAACAGTGCCTTTGAGAAAATACCATTGTGCTTCACGGCTTTCTTCGGGTATGCCGTCAAGCAGAATTGTGGCATCCTCCAGCCTGCCTGCACGGATTTTTGATGCAATATCGGAATAGTCACTTGTTGATTTGAAGCCTGTGTAGGTGTTGCCCTGATGCGAACTGCCCGTGCCCATAACGATGCTGTCGTAAGCGGCATTTATTTCGTCCATCATACGGTTTGATTCGGGACTGCCGTCTGCCTGGTATCTGCCTGCAAGCTGTTTATAAGCCGATTTAACTTCTTCAATCGGAGCTCCGTCGGGCAAACCGAGGATCTCGTAGGGATTTCGCATCATATCACCTCATTCTACAGTGTATTTTTTGACCTTTTCAGACTTTTGTACGTACTTTGAAAGAACATTTTCCGCACAACCCGAAAGACCGTCGAGAAGAATATTTTCCGTTATATCATAAAATCGTTTTATTTCAAGCATATCAAGGGCTTCGAGGGCTGATTCCTGCGTCAGGTTGAGCATTTCCGTGACCTTTTTTGCAAAAGCTTTTCTGCTGTTTTCATCCGAAATATTCTCGCTTCTGAAAGGGTTAAAGCCGCCTTTTTTGATGTCGTTTTCAAGGTCGTCGGCGGCATCGAGAATATAAACAAATCTGCCCGTCATATAGCCGATTGAACGCAGGGATTCTGCTTTTTTGCCCTCAAACCCTAGTGAAAAGATTTTTGCAAGAGCTTCGGCTGACGGGTGAGCGGCTTCGTCGAGTGACGGGTTGGTTTTTGCTTCTGCTTCTGCTTGCTTTTTCATTGCCTGCGCAACGGCGGATTCGATTTCCGGGGCAAGCTTTTCAGCTTTTTTGTGCATCAGTGCAACGGCGGGAAAAATAAGTGCCGCAACAAGCTTAGAAAAAAAGCCTTCATCGTGAAGATTGTCGAGAATTTTATAGTAAACGGTGATGATTACGGCGTGGGAGCACAGGTCAAAAACCTCGCGAGAGCCGCAAATCATACATTTTTTGGAGGGGTTATAGGGGCATCGCTTCTGTGAAAAATCACAGCCCGAATCGGCTGCCGCAAGGTGAAGAATGCAGGCAAGTGTGAAATCGTAGCTGAGAAAAAGCTGGGCAAGAGGAGAATAGTTTCTGCCGAGAGCACGGCACAGCGAGCAATAAACCCCTCTGTAAAGCTCGTAATCCTTTATTTTCATTTCGGGCTTATAAGCCCTGACATATCCCAGCAAAGCAAGCCCTCCGCCATTTTTGCAGCATACTGCATATTCTCACACTACATTGTATAACAAAAAACGGCACAATCGGTTAACATATTGTAAATTTTTTAAAAGAAAAGAAGCCGTCTTGCTTGACATTTTGATTTCCTGATTATATCATATATTTGCATATACCTTTACGAGAGGGGAAGCATTGTGGACGACAGATTGATGCCCGATATCAGCAGCATATGGCCTGAATGGAAGGCCGTTAAAAAAGTCGGCGAAGGCAGCTTCGGCAAGGTTTATAAGTGCATAAGAAGTGAATATGATATTCAGACCGAATGCGCAGTGAAAATCATTTCCATACCAGGCAGTGAAAGTGAAATCAATGCCATAAGGGCGGAATGCAGCTCCGAAGATTCGGTTAAGGCGCATTTCAAAGAGATAGTTGATGAGTTCGCAAACGAAATCAAAATGATGGTTCTCCTCAAGGGTGCGCCCAACATTGTTTCGGTTGAAAACTATAAAATCGTTGAGCGTAACGATACAATAGGATGGGATATTTATATCCAGATGGAATTCCTTACCACGTTCACCGAGTTCGCAAAAAAGAACAGCTTCACAGAGAGGGCAATTTCAAAACTTGCCATGGACCTTTGCAGTGCGCTTGAGGTCTGCGAAGAAAAAAACATTATTCACCGCGACATCAAGCCCGATAATATTTTTGTTGATAATTACGGCAAATATAAGATAGGCGATTTCGGCGTTGCAAGAAAGCTTGAATGCGCAACAAGCGCAATGTCGAAAAAGGGAACCTACACATATATGGCTCCCGAGGTCTATAACGGCAAAGCTTATGACAAACGTGCGGATATCTATTCGCTGGGTATGGTTATGTATAAGCTTCTTAACAGAGGACGGGACCCGTTTACGGATCCTTATGCCGAAGCGGTGTCGTATAAACAGCGAGAAGCGGCTCTTGTCAGCAGAATGAGCGGCGGAATCTTGCCCGCACCCGTCAATGCTTCAGCAAGAATGGCAAGAATCATCGTAAAGGCGTGCTCGTTTGATCCAAAGGACAGATATTCAACGCCAGGTGAATTCAAAGCCGCTATCAGAGCGTATGCGGAAAATGCATCCGATGCAGTGAATGTGCCTGTTGAAACGAGAGCAGGCTTAAGCGCAAGCAAAGAAAATTTAAGCAATCGTACCAACAAAGCATTGCCGTTGTTTATGGATGATTTTGAACACGATGAGGCAAAGGTGCTGACAACGGCCTCAAGAACCTCGCCTATTTCACCTGTTCCGAAAATGCCCGGAATTGCAACGTCTGCATCCAAAGCACCCGTTGTTTCCCGAACAATATCCCAGGCGCCCAATTCCGTTCAGACAAACTCGAAGGGCCCGGATATTGCCACCCCTGTACTTAAAACGCCCGGTGTCGGTCAGACGGTTGCACAAGCTTCCGTTAAACCGGTGCAGAAAGCTCCCGTCGGTGCGGCGGTTGTGCCTGCAAGACCGCAGATGCCTGTTGCTGTTGTAAATCAGCCGGCAAATAAACCCGTGGTACAGCCTGTCCCCGTTGCAAACCCGAATCCCGAGTCCAAGTCCAAAAGAAATAACAAGGCTCTCAAAATAGTGTTGCCGATAGTGCTTGGTGCGCTTGGAACCCTCGGCTTTTTCTTCTTCGCATTTATTGTTTTCCTGAGCGAACTGTAATTACAAAACCCTTGCAAGTTTTTCGCTTGCAAGGGTTGTTTTTTGTTTTTGAAATTACAGAACCGATTATGCTTCTTCAAAGGATTTTTCCAGCACATCGGCATAAGCACCGAGAGGGTAATCCGAAAGTGTGCAAAGAAGCAAAAAGCATTCGTAGGGGTTGGCAATATAAAGCTCACCCATAGCGCATTTGTTGAGCATCTGATTTGTTGAATCAAGAAAAGCGGCAAAACGTTTCTGGTTGTTTGTGATGCTTTCATCCTGTGAAACAACAAAGAAATTGAGCGTTATCAGGTCAAAACGGTCAATATCCGCATTGCCCTGGTTGACCTCACGCAAATGCTGACGGCTCAGGCGTTTGCTGCTGAAATGCTTGGCAAGCGTTGAAGCCGAAAACTTTTTGAGATTGCCGTTG
>JAZNBM010000069.1:0-28996 GCA_045587045.1 Acutalibacteraceae bacterium
GTTTTTTAAACCAAATATAAAAAATATTTATATATATACTTGATTTTGTATGACATTATGATATAATGTTATATGTATAATCATATATTATTGCTTATTCGGCAGTGTTGACGGATAATAATCCTTTAACTATCGCTTTGCGTATAAAAACCTGCTTCAAGGGAGAGAAAATAAAGGTTATGAACCAGAAAAAAACCAACGCCAAAGAATACTATGTTATAGACATTGCTCACATTGCAAAAAGTGTGTGGCACAGAATATGGATTGTGATTGTTTCGGGCGTATTGACTGCGGCTATTGCCCTTTCCATATCGGTATTTGCAATTAAACCTACATATTCATCATCAATTATGCTGTATGTAAACAACAGCTCATTCACGGTAGGTGACATCGGTTTCAGCATCAGCTCATCCGAAATCACAGCTGCACAGAGCCTTGTTAAAACGTACACCGTTCTTCTAAAAAACAGAACAACCCTCGAGAAAATAATTGCTACAACCAAGGTTAATTATAATTGGGAAGAACTTTATGAAATGATTGAAGCCGAGCCTGTAAATGAAACAGAAATTATGCAGGTAACGGT
Organism: Acutalibacteraceae bacterium; assembly: GCA_045587045.1. Taxonomy (GTDB): domain Bacteria; phylum Bacillota; class Clostridia; order Oscillospirales; family Acutalibacteraceae; genus CAG-177. Next base: position 584 of record JAZNBM010000069.1, read on the forward strand.
AACAGCCGAAGACCCGTACATAGCAGAAAAAATTGCCAACGGCATTGCAATTGTTCTTCCGAAAAGAGTTTCCGAAATTGTAGAAGGCAGCTCAATGGCTGTTGTTGACTCGGCAAAAGCAAACACAGAAAAGGTTGCACCAAGCAACACACTCTTCACTGCAGTAGGTTTTGTGCTGGGTGCGCTTGTTGCACTGCTTGTTCTTATTATTCTTGCAATGCTTGACAACACAATTCACGATGAAGACTTTATTCTTAATAACTTCGATTATCCCATACTTGCAAAGGTTCCCGACCTTGCAAACGCCGGCACAAAAAAGTATGGCTATTACAAATAACGAAAGGGAGGGTGATCTGATATGTTCGGTAAATCAAAAGCAAGTTTCAATTTAAACTCTGCTGAAGCAAAAACGTTGCACAAGAACCTGGAATTCACAGCTGTCGAACAGTACAAACTGCTCAGAACCAACCTTTCTTTTACACTTCCCGATGACGAAAAATGTGCCATCATCGGCGTTACAAGCGCTATGAGAGGCGAAGGTAAAAGCACCACTGCCGTCAATCTGTCATACGTTATGGCTGAAAGCGGCAAAAAAGTTTTGCTTATCGACGGTGATTTACGCCTTCCCAGCGTTGCAAAAAAAATGGGCATAGAAAACATTTTCGGTCTGACGGATTTACTCAAGGGCACTTCTTCCATTCAAATGGGTGATTTCAAATCAACCGAATACAATAACTGGTACATCGTACCTTCAGGCGCACTTCCGCCTAACCCTTCGGAGCTCCTCGGCTCGGCAAGAATGAAAAACATTCTTACATCGTTTGCAGAGAGCTTTGACTGCATCATCATTGACCTGCCCCCCGTCAACCTTGTGTCCGATGCTCTTGCGGTGTCAAAGTTTATAAGCGGTATGATTGTTGTTGTCAGAGAAGACTATACAGAGAAAAAAGAGCTCGAAAACTGCTTCAGACAGCTTCGCCTTTCTGATGTCAACGTTCTCGGCTGTGTTATAAACGACTACAAAAACGGCAAAAATTCTTACGGTAAATACAAATATAAACACAAAAGCTATAAAACTTACGGCGACGCTGTAAAAAAATAAGAGGGTGACGATATGACAGATTTTCACACTCATATCCTGCCCGCCGTTGATGACGGCAGCAAAAACGTTGCCGAGAGTCTCGAAATGCTTAATGCACTTTCAAAGCAAGGGATAAACAAAGTTGCGGCAACTCCGCACTTTTATGCCAACGATGAATCCGTTGATGATTTTCTTTGCAGACGGCAAAAGGCTTTTGAACTGCTTTCAGACAAACTGACTCCCGATATGCCTCAGATTTTTCTCGGTGCCGAAATCAGATACTATAACGGATTGAGCCGCCTTGAAAAGCTTGAGCAGCTATGCTTACAGGGAACAAAACTGCTGCTGATAGAAATGCCTGAATGCAAATGGAGCGAATCCACACTCAAAGAGATTATCGATATCGCACTCAGCGGCAGATACATCCCAGTTTTGGCACATATTGAGCGATGTATCTTTTATCAGAGTGAGGCAGCTTTCTGCAGATTGCTTTCAAACGGAGTTCTTATGCAAGTAAACGCAAGTTTCTTCAGCGGCTTGTTCTCAAAATCCAAAGCAATCCGCCTTGCAAAAAAGAGCAGAATTCATTTTATCGGCTCTGACTGCCACAATATGCAGGAGCGCGCACCTGAAATAAGCAATGCATACGAGTTGCTTAAAAGAAAGCTTGGCAAAGCCTATGTGGCCGATTTTATTGAATTTACAAATAATCAATTGAAAATAAATTTGAAAGGTTGATTTTTTATGAAAAAGTTTTTAGCACTTGTTATGGCAATGATTCTCGCTTTCTCCGTCAGTGTTATTGCATTCGCTAACGGCGGCTTTATTGCCAGTCCTTCAGGTAACGACGCCCCTGAAATCGTTGAAATCGAATATGACGACGATTCCTGTGAACCCGAAATCGTTGTAACCCCCTATTCCGAACGCGACGATCTTGACGAAAAGAGAAAGAGCGATATGGAAAAAGCATATGACGAAATCGCCGCAAACAAAGACCTTACAAAACTTTGCCCTGCTCTCAGAGCAGCTGCAATCGCCAAAGGCGCCGACCCCAAGAATCTCGGTATAAGTGATTTGTTTGACGTTACCGCTTATCACAAGAGAAACGACCATAAATATTGCGGTTCAATAACTCTTACTCTTTCCACCGAAACACTCAAGAACTTTGTTGCACTTATTCACCGCAATCCCGATACAGGCAAATGGGAGTACATTGCAGACGCATACGTTGACGAAACAGAAAGCACAATCACATTCAAATGCAGAGATTTCTCTCCTTTTGCAATTGTTGTTGACAAGCAGCCCGACAGCATTCCTGAAACAGGCGGCGAACTTCCTCTTCAGATAATCATCCCTGCCGCAGTGGTAGTTGTTTCTGCAATTTCACTCGGTGCAGTGCTTATCGTTCTTAAGAAGAAAAAGCAGGAAGCATGAGTAAATACACAACAAAAGAAAAAAGAACAAAATCACTCAGAATAGCCGCTATTATTCTTGCTGTTATTCTTGCCGTGTCATCTGTAATTCTGGTACTCGGTGTGCTCGAAAAACAGTTTTTCAGCCAGTATAAAGGTCTGCAGCAGAATTCAGATTCCGCAACGTCAGAAATATCATTCAACGGCAGTGAATACGTTCTTAAAGAAAACATTGAAACGGTTCTTGTTCTCGGTCTTGATAAATTTGAAGGGCAACAAACCGATTCATATAATAACAACCAGCAGGCAGACTTTCTGATGCTTCTTGTTATTGACCACACCACAAAACAGTGCACCGCCCTACACATCAACCGCGACACAATGGCACTCATGCCCATCCTCGGTGTTGCAGGTGACCAGGTGGGCACCGTAACAAAGCAGATTGCTCTTGCCCACACATACGGCAACGGCAAAGTCAGCTGCCGCAACACAGCAGATGCTGTTTCGTGGCTTCTGAACAACGTACGAATTGACCACTATATTTCCGTAACCATGGATGCAGTTCCGGTTTACAATGACCTGCTTGGCGGTGTTGAGGTTGAGGTGCTTGACGATTTCTCAGGCATTGATGACACCCTTGTTAAGGGCGAAAAAGTAACCCTTATGGGTGAACACGCACTTAACTACGTAAGAACGCGTTACGGTCTTGAGGACAGCTCCAATGCAGCCAGAATGGTACGCCAGAGGCAGTATATTGAAGCAGTATATACAAAAACAATTGCCTGCCACGAAAACGACACTAATTTTATAATCAACGCAGGTGCAAAGCTGACAAATTTTGTTGTTTCTGATTATACAATCAACGGAATGCAGCAGCTTGCAGAAACACTTTCAGGCTATGAATTCACAGAAATTCTTGAGCTTGAGGGCAAAAACGTTATGGGTGAAAAGCATATTGAGTTTTATCCCGACAAAAACGCCCTGACAGAAACAGTGGTTGGGCTTTTCTACGAAAAGAAGAAATAATTAAACCGAAGCAAAGGAGTATCAGTCTGATGGCAAATCCCCGCAAAGCTAAAACTGAAAAAACAAATCAGTCGCGTCATCAGACCGTACTCAAAAAGAAACCGGCATATGAGTTCTTTAAAAGATTTTTTGACATAATCTTTTCGCTTGTTTCTCTTGTTATATTATTTATTCCTTTTATAATTATTTCGATTATCATATTAATTGACAGTCCCGGTGCATCGCCGATTTTTGTTCAGACACGTGTAGGAAAAAACGGCAAGGAATTCAAGTTTTACAAATTCAGGTCAATGGTACCGAATGCCGAATCAATGCTTGAATCTCTGCTTGCCGAAAATGAAATGGAAGGCCCTGCTTTCAAAATAACCGACGACCCGAGAATAACAAAATTCGGAAAGTTTTTGCGCCGCTCATGTATTGATGAATTGCCTCAACTTCTCAACATATTAAAGGGCGATATGTCCTTGGTCGGGCCAAGACCTCCCCTGCCCAGAGAAGTTGCTATGTATGACGATTATCAGAAACAGCGCTTGCTTGTAACTCCGGGGCTAACCTGCTACTGGCAGGTACAGCCGCAGAGAAACAGCATGTCATTTGATGAATGGATGATATGCGATATAAAATACATAGAAGAACGAAGTCTGAAAACAGACATATCAATCTTTTTCAGAACCTTCGGCGTTGTTTTGGGCATGGACAGCAAATAATATCTAACAGCATAAAAAGCACCCCTGCTTCGGCAGGGGCTTTTTAAACCGATTTATCACGAAAGTCAAGGTGAAAATTATAAAGATATATTTAAAACTTTTTGCGATATTTGCAAAAGTAGGCGTTATGACCTTTGGCGGAGGTTATGCGATGCTTCCCATACTTCAGCGTGAAGTTGTTGAAAAACAAAAATGGGCTAGCGAAGAAGAACTGATGGACTATTTTGCCATCGGTCAGTGTACACCCGGCATTATTGCCGTAAACACCGCCACATTCATAGGTCAGAAAACCAAGGGCATTTTCGGCGGAATATTTGCAACCCTCGGTCTTGTTTTTCCGTCGCTCATTATCATTTCCTTGCTTGCAGGCGTTATTGAGGCTTTTTCTCACATCACATTTGTTCAGCACGCATTCGGCGGAATCAAGGTATGTGTGAGCGTTCTGATTGCAAACGCAGTCATTAAACTTCTGAAAAAAGCAGTTATTGACAAATTTACCTTTGTCATTTTTGTCGCCGTGGCGGCAGCCGCATTTTTTACAAACCTCAGCCCTGTTATTTTTGTTCTTATTGCCGCTGTTGTCGGCATTATAATCAAGAATATAGGAGGTAAAAAGAAATCATGATTTTTCTGAAGCTCTTTTTCTCCTTCTTCAAAACAGGTCTTTTTGCCGTTGGCGGCGGAATGGCAACCATACCGTTTCTATATGAAATGGCTGACACAACAGGCTGGTTTACACGCGATGATCTGGCAAATATGATAGCCGTCAGCGAATCAACTCCCGGTCCTATCGGCGTTAATATGGCAACCTACGTTGGCTTTATTACAGGTCACACACAATACGCAGGAACTCCGTTTGCAATTCCTGCAGCCATTCTCGGCGCAGTTATCGCCACTCTCGGTCTCATCTCCCCTGCCATTGTTATTATTCTGATTATTGCTTTATTCCTCAAAAACTTCAAGGATAATAAGCAACTCAACAATGCATTTTACGGACTTCGCCCTGCATCAACAGGTCTGATTGCCGCAGCAGGCATCAGCGTTGCGGCAACGGTACTTTTCCCCGAAGCAGTTTCTCTTGCAGGCTTCAACCTGAAAGGTGCTGTCCTTGCCGTAGTTTTGCTTGTGCTGACAAACATCAAACCTCTTAAAAAGCTCCATCCGATTGTATTTATCGGAGCAGCAGCGGCAGTCGGCATCATATTTGAAATGTAAATTAACAAATATTCAACCTCCTGCAACTTGTGAAGCAGGAGGTTGTTTTTATTTGCTTATTATGTTGTTTTCATCAATAACTTTGCCGACACACTTTGTATTAACGCTGTAAACCGCATCAAAAACATTATCGGTTATTTCCGCCTCTGCAAGATATTCCAGGCAGAATGCGTGCTTGCCTTCATACGGTTTTTCAAACCTATTTCCGCTAACAACAAGCTTACCGTGAACAAAATGGTTTGACTGCTCATTCATAACCTTCGGTGAATATCTGATAACAGGCGAATCTGTCCAGGTCTTGCCGAATTCGCAGGCAACAACGGTATTGTTTCTGAAAACAATCTGTTTTGTGTAACCCGACTCAAACCAGAAATTGCAGTCATCCTCAAGAAGCAGAGCGGGACCCCAGAGATGTTCAAACCTGTTATTCTCAATAACAACCTCTCCTCTTGTTGTGCAAAGAATTCCTCTGCCCGAGGTGGGGCCGAAATAACAACCGCAAACGTGAAGATCAGGTGTCCATGTTGCATTTTCAACAACGTCTTTTCCGATAACCGTTTCTGACGGAATCGGTTCATCAACAATGAGTTTTATGTCTGTATCGTTAAGTCTTTCGTATGAAACAACTCTTGTCTGTGCATAAGGTGCAAGAGTGTCCCAGCGGATAAATTCAAGCTCATCACCGGTTTCAAATGCCTGGAAACCCCAGCTTTCATCGTGCATAAAGCGAACGGTCAGGCTGTTTTCCTCTTTATTTGCCTCAACTATACGCAAGTGTGTACCGTGAACGTTTATATAATCATCATGTGCACCGTTTGCTTTGCATTTCTCAACAGCAATTTTACCTCTGCAGCCCGAAAACTGAAAAAAATCGGCTGTGCTTGCAACCGTTCTGCCTGCTTTTGGTGTAAAATCACAGTTGCGGTAAGTAACGTTTTCACAAAACTGCGAAACCATACCCAAGCCATGCATAAACATCATTCTCACATTTTCAAACGTAAGATTTTTGCAACGCTGAAAAAGACTGCCCGTAGCATCTCTGACGATATTGCGTGTCTGATAGACACAGCCTTTTTCAAATTTCACAGATTTATCTGCAGGGAAAATCCGCAGAGTATTTTTGTCAATCCGTTCTATTTTTTCAAAGACCATATTGTTTCTGTTAAAGTCTTTTGTCGTTAGCGTTTCGGGATTATAAACCTTGATATGTCTGCGATTGCCGTTGCATCTGTCTGACCAGAAATATGTGCCGTCAGCTCCTTTTTCACCGTGCCAGAGAATTGAATTTTCTTCAATATCAAACAGACAATCGTCATTGATTTTTATAACAAAGCTTTCACCCTCATCGGCAACAGCAGTGAATTCGCTCATCGTGGGGCAGGCATAGTCAAAGCAGATATTTCTGACTGTTACGTTTTCGCATCTGTCAAAAAGCATCGGTGTCATCTTGCCGTGAACAAGCACAGTTGCGCCATTACCGTCAACGGTGATATTCTTTTTATTCTGAAGAAAAATTGCCGCACAACGGTAACCGTCGGGATTTTCGTGCTGTTTGGCGGTGTTTGAGCAATATATGCCCCGTTTTTCAACGGAATCATCCTGACTTACATGGTAAACCTTATCCTTTTCAAGGGTTACGGTATTACCGTCGGTAATATTTAAAAACAGGTTGCTGAGTTCGTTCATCTGCTCACGCCTTTCGGTGTTTGGATAGCACCATTATAAAACAAACGCCGCTAAAACTCAATGAATAAGCAGAATTATTTTGTTAATTCAAAAAATTCCGTTGCAAACAGAGCCGTTTTGTTGTTTAATATAATTATAATATAAACTTATAAAGGTTGAATCTGAATGAGCATACTTAATACACCTGTTTCGGTTTACGGCAAAGAAATAAAAAACAGAATAGTTTTTCACCCTATGGAAGGCTGTGACGGCACAAGAAACGGCGGCATAGATGAGCTCACAAGGCGCAGATATCTTCGCTTCGCACGCTCGGGTGCAGGTATAATATGGTTTGAAGCAACTGCAGTTTGCGCAGAGGGCAGAGCCAATCCCCGTCAGCTTTATCTCAACGAAGAAACAAAAAACGGCTATGCCAACCTGCTTAAAGAAATGCGTGATGCAGCTGTAAATGAATACGGATTTGCGCCTGTTATTATTGTTCAGCTGACACACAGCGGCAGATTCAGCAAACCCAACGGCACACCCGAGCCGATTGTTGCATACAGAAACAGTCACTGGGAAAAAGGGAAAGAAAACCAACCTTATATCATTGCCGACGATGCCTACTGCGACGAAATCCCCCACAAATATGCTGTTGCCGCTATGCTGGCAAAAGAGGTTGGGTTTGACGGAATTGACGTCAAATGCTGCCACGGCTACCTTTTTAATGAGTTTTTGAGCGCATATAACCGCGAAGGTCGATACGGCGGCTCACTAAAAAACAGAATGAAGCTTTATCTTGATTGCGTTGAAAGCGTAAAAAATGCGGTAGATGATGAGGTTTTTGTAACAACAAGGCTCAATGCCTGTGACTGTTTCCCCTACCCTTACGGCTACGGCGTTAATGCCGCCAACGAAATCGACCTCACCGAAACAAAGATTATTATAAACGAACTGAAAAAACGCGGAGTTGAACTTATCAACCTCACCCTCGGCAACCCCTATCTTATTCCCCATTTTAACCGTCCGTGCATCAATGCCCCCGAGGACGGTAAAATCGGTATGGAAAGAATTTATAACGTTACAAAAGAATTGAAAGAAGCTTTTCCGGATATCCGTTTTATTATGTCGGGATTGAGTTTTGAGGGTGAAAACGCTCTTGATTATGCGGCAGAAACTATCGAAAACGGTGTAACGGATTTTGCAGGCTTTGGCAGAATGACCTTTGCTTATCCCGATTTTTATAAAGATTACTTAAAAAACGGTAAGCTTGAAAAAAACAAGGTATGCCTTAAGTGCAGCAAATGCACCGAGCTTATGCGTAACGCAAGTGTTGCAGGCTGTCCTGTGAGGGACAGCGAAATGTATATGCCCTATTACCGCAGAGATGTTTTAAAAAAATAAGGAGGTGTTATTATGGTTGCAGTTATCACAGGCGGCAGCAGAGGTATCGGCAAAGCAATTGCAGAGAAACTGCTTGACAAGGGCTTTGACGTTCTAATTTCTTCAAGAAGCAATAACGGTCAGACCGATGAGCTTTGCAGCAGTCATCCGGACAGAGCCTTCTTTTTTGCCGCTGACATTTCAAAAGAAGCTGATATCGAGGCACTTTCATCCTTTGCAAAAGAAAAATACGGCAAGATTGATTTGTTGGTTAATAACGCGGGCGTTGCACCAAAAGAAAGAAAAGATATTCTTGAAATAACGCCTGAAGACTTTGATTACGTTGCCGACATCAACCTTAAAGGCACGTTTTTTGTAACCCAGAAATTTGTTCCGCTTCTAAAAAAAAGCGAGGGTGCAAGGGTGGTTAATATATCATCCGTTTCAGCCTACACCGCATCCGTAAACAGAGGCGAATACTGCGTTGCAAAGGCAGGTATTTCAATGATTACAAAGCTTTTTGCCGCCAGACTTGCCGAATACGGCATAAGTGTTATTGAAATCAGACCCGGTATTATAGAAACGGATATGACCGCAAAAGTCAAAGAAAAATATGAAAAGCTGATTAGCGAGGGCATAACTCCGATAAAACGAATGGGTAAGCCCGATGACGTTGCAAAATGCGTTGCCGCAGTTGCAGACGGAAGTTTTGATTTCTGCACAGGCACGGTTATTGACTGCGACGGCGGCTTTAACGTGAGATGCTTATGAGAAAGATTTATGATGCAATAATAATCGGCAGCGGTGCGGCAGGCTACGGCGTTGCCGACTGCCTTTTCAAAGCAGGAATAACCGATATAGCCATTGTAACAGAAAACAGACTTTCGGGCACTTCAAGAAACACAGGCAGTGATAAGCAGACTTATTATAAAATCTCAATGGACGGTTTTTCACAGGACAGTCCATATATGATGGCAAAGGATATCTGCTTATCGGGCTGCTGTGACGGTATTAAAGCCTATAAGCAGGCTGTAAACAGCGCAAAATGCTTTATGCGCCTGTGCGATTACGGAGTGAACTTTCCGAAAGATAAATTCGGCGGCTATCCCGGATATAAAACAGACCACGATAACACATCAAGAGCAACTTCAATCGGTCCTCTGACTTCAAAGGCTATGACGGAAAAGCTTGAAAAAGAGGTCATTAAAAACAATAAAACACCGATACTCGACAACAGACAGGTAACAAAGATAATTGCCGATAAAGACGGTGTTTCGGGTATGGTTGTGCTTAACACTCAAAACGGCAAACACGAGGTTATTGCCGCAAAAAACGTTGTAGCGGCAAGCGGTGCACCTGCCTGCATTTATGAGGATTCGGTTTACCCCATATCACAGCACGGAATGACGGGTGTTATGATTGATGCAGGCATAAGCCTTTGCAACTTTTCACAGTGGCAATACGGTCTTGCTTCGGTTGATTTTCGCTGGAACGTTTCGGGCAGCTTTATGCAGGTTGTTCCCCGTTTTGTGAGTGTTGACAAAGATGGCACCGAAAGAGAGTTTTTACGTGAAATCTTTGAAGATAATGCAGAGCTTTGCAGCCTGATATTCTTAAAAGGCTATCAGTGGCCGTTCAGCGTTGAGAGAATGAAGTTTTCTTCAAAAATAGACATCGCCGTTCACAAACAGACGTCACTCGGCAGAAAAGTTTACCTTGATTTCACCCGAAACCCCGAGGATTTTGATTTTGAAAAGCTTTCAGACGAGGCAAAGGGTTATCTTTCTGCTGTGGGGGCAACGGGTAATACGCCGATTGAAAGGCTGAAAAAGCTTAACCCCAAAGCGATTGATGTTTATGCAAACAACGGAATTGATATTTCAAATGAAAAGCTTCGCATTGCTGTTTGTGCTCAGCATAACAACGGCGGAGTTTACACCGATGAAAATTATCAGAGCGAAATAAGCGGTCTTTACGTTATAGGCGAGGCCGCAGGCTCTTTTGGTCTGACAAGACCGGGTGGTTCGGCGCTCAACGACACACAGGTTGGCGGCTTTGTTTGCACGGAGCATATTAAAAGCCACGGCAACCGCACTGTAAATGAAGCTTTGCTTATCAGCGCAGAAAAAACGGCAAAAGAGCTTGAGCAAAGCTTTGTTGCCGACGAAAGCATTGACTACTCAATAATAAAAACACAGATGAGCAGCTGCGCTTCATTTATCAGAAATTTCGAAGAATGCGTTGCACTGCTTGAAAAAGTCAACGCTATCATTGAAAACTATCCGCAAATGCACAAATCGCTGAGTGATTATCACTATGATCGCGACATGCTTATTGCAGCAAAAGCTCTGCTTGAAGCAATAATCACAGAAATGCCTGTCACGGGCAGCAGAGGCGGTGCGGCAATAGTTAAAAACGGTGATATTCTTAAAGAAAACACAGATTACCGAAAATATCTTACCGTAACGAAAAACGGTGAAATCAACTTTAAAGAGGTTTCACCGATACCCGTTATAAACAAACCGTTTGAATCATATCTTAATAAAATTTGAGTAAGGGAGCTATATTATGGATTTTGTAAGAGCTACCGATTTATACAAGAAAAACCCCACGGAAGAAAACCTCGCCCTGCTCACCGACGAGCTTGTGGGTGCGATGACACTTAATGAAAAGCTTGGTATGCTTAAGGGTCACGCAATGGGTGTTACCGCCAAAAACTTTTTAAAAAGCGGCAGATTCTACAATGCAGAGCCCTACCCTGCAGGCGGATGCAAGAGGCTTAAAATTCCCGAAATTCTTTTCACCGACGGCCCCAGAGGCATTGTTTTGCGCCACAGCACGTGTTTCCCCGTCTCCATGCTTCGCGGCGCGGCTTTTGATGATGAGCTTGAATACCGCGTGGGCGAAGTGCTTGCAAAAGAAGCAAGTGCGGGCGGTGCAAACTTTTTTGCAGGTATCTGCATAAACCTTTTGCGCAATCCGATGTGGGGCAGAGCACAGGAAACCTATGGCGAGGACCCGTTTCTGCTTGGCAAATTGGGTGTTGCGCTGACAAGGGCAATGCAGGATAACGGAATTATCGCCTGCCCGAAGCACTATGCCTGCAACAGCATTGAAGATTTGCGCTTCAGTGTTGACGTAAAGGCTGACGAAAGAGCTCTGCACGAGGTTTATCTGCCTCACTTCAAAAAATGCGTTGATGCAGGCGCAATGTCGATTATGGGCGCATACAACAGAGTAAACGGCACTTACTGCTGTGAAAGCAAACCGTTGCTGACCGATATTCTTCGCAACAAATGGGGATTTGACGGCTTTACGATTTCAGACTTTTTCTTTGGCATTTATGATTCCGCAAGAAGCTTTAACGCAGGTCTTGATATTGAAATGCCTTACAGATTCAAATACGCTTTCATCGGCAACAGGGTTAAAAAAGGTGAAATCAGCAAAGCTGACGTTGATGCAAGTGTCGGCAGAATTCTGCGTGCGATGCTCCGCACGTTTTCGAAGCAAAAGAAATATCCCGAATCCGTTATCCTATCCAAGGAGCACACCGACCTTGCACGCGAGGTTGCGGTAAAGGGTATGGTGCTTCTTAAAAACAGCGGCAACACCCTCCCCGTGGCAGAGGGCAAAAAGATTGCTGTTATAGGCAGATATGCTGACAAAATCAACACAGGCGACCACGGCAGCAGTAACGTTTTCAGCCCTTACACGGTTACACCTTATGAGGGTCTCAAAAACAGATTCGGCGAAAAGAACGTTACCGTTTATAACGGTTGCGATATCAAAAAAGCAAAGCAAACCGCCGCAAAATGTGATTACATTGTAGTCTGCGTTGGCAGTGACTGGCTTCAGGAAGGCGAATTCCTTGTCAATATGGGTAACGTCAAGAAAAAGCCAAAGGGCTCAGGCGGTGACAGAGTAAATCTTCACCTGCCGGAAGAAGACGTTGCACTTATCAAAGCTCTTGCAACCTGCGGCAAAAAGCTTATAGTCAACATTATGGGCGGCAGTGCCTACGTCATAAATGACTGGGTTGACTGTGCCGACAGTGTGTTAATGAGCTTTTACAGCGGTCTTGAGGGCGGTAATGCACTGGCTGACGTTATCAGCGGCGACAGAAATTTTGGCGGCAAGCTTCCCTTCACCATTGCAAAAAGAGCCGAAGATTATCCCGATTTTCGCCATATAGGTGCAGAAAACAAAGAGATTGAATACGGCTATTATCACGGCTACACTTTGCTTGAGAAGAAGAATATTCAGCCCGATTATCCTTTCGGTTTCGGTCTTTCTTATACCGATTTTGAAATCAGAAACGCCGCCTGCGCAAAGAATGCAGATACCGTTACAGTTTCTGCCGAGGTTGCAAACATCGGCAAGGTTGACGGTGATGAGGTTTTGCAGGTTTATGTCGGCAGTAACAGTGCAGAAGCAGACCGCCCCGTTAAGCTTCTCAAAGGCTTCAGGCGTGTCGGTGTTGAGGCAGGCAAAACCGTTGCAACGCAGATTGACGTTGAAATTGAAGATATAAAATTCTATAACCCCGAAAACGGCGAATGGGTGCTTGACAGCGAATATACCGTTTACCTCGGCACAAGCAGCAGTAACGCTTCACCGATTGCAAAAATTCAGTTCTGAGGTGATAAAATGAAAAACAGCCCTTATTCACCCGATGAATTTATGTCAGGTATTTACGGCAAACTTCGCGCAGAACCGTATGCCGAAGCAAAAAGCAAAGAAGCTGCTCTTGCCGTTGGTGAAGAAATAAGAGAAAAAGCAAAAAAGATTTTTTCAACAGACAAACTCGGCGGCAGTGACTATAAGCTTGAAAAGGTCGGCAAACCGCTGGAATATAAAGATTACACACTGCAGAAATATTCTTTTGAGCTTTGTAAAAACCTTAAAACCGCAGTTTATATTCTGACTCCGAAACAAATAAAAAGCGCCACGCCTGCGGTTGTTGCGCTGTGCGGTCACGGCTACGGTGTGAGGCATATTCTGAATATATCCAAAAGCGGCAAAAAAAAGTGCTTCAGATATTTTGACAATTATCAAAAGAACTTTGCTGTTGAGCTTGCCAAAAGAGGCTGTGTTGTTGCCGCACCCGAGCTTTTCGGCTTTGGCGAAGCAAGGTTGAAAAAAGATTTGAAAAAGCCTTTCTATATCAGCTCATGTGATGAGCTTTCTCATCACCTGCTCCCTTACGGGCTCTCAACCGCATCAATCAGAGTTTTGCAGGCGGTTGCCTGCGGCAGAATTCTGCTTGATATGAAATGCGTTGACCCTGAAGGGCTAGGCATTATGGGAATTTCGGGCGGCGGGCTGACAGCTCTTTATGCTTCCGTTATTGATGAAAGCTTCAGCAAAACCGTTATCAGCGGTTACGTCAACACCTTTGAAAGCAGTATCCTTTCAATGTGGCACTGCCCCGATAACTATATACCTGCAATACTTGAAACAGGCGAAATTTATGATTTTGCCGCAAGCCTTGCACCAAGAAAGCTGCTGATTGAAAGCGGCACAAAGGATAAGCTTTTCCCGATTGAGGCAAGCAAAACGGCTCACGAAAAAATCAGAAAAGTGTATTCGCTTATCGGTGCGGATGACAAACTGCAGATTGACGTTTTTGAAGGCAAACACAGCGTAAGCGGCAGAAAATCATTTGACTTTTTAGCTGAATAAACAACAAGGACACCGTTCATAGCGGTGTCCTTGTTGTTATTTCATCGGTTCAAGAGTAACGCAGATTTCAGCTTTCATTACACCTTCAAGGTAAACGGTCAGCTTGTTTATATCGGGATATTCAGCATCATATTCATATGCACCGTCAAGAGCGACGGCAGGCATAACGGTGAACTCGCCGTCGCCGTGCAAGGTTGCTTTCATCTGCTTGCCGTTTATTGTAAGCACGGCGGTTTTGCCGTTTTCGGATATTTCAATATCCGCTTTTGTGTGCATAAACCAATATATTTCACTCGGTACAGCACATCTGACGTTATCCGTAATTTTCAGCGACGTGCTGTTATTATAAAGACCGAATTTTCTTGTGACCTTTGTTGCACCGTTCATTCGGTAAGCATCAGTCATATCAAGGGTGCTGATCACTCCGTCGCCCGTTTCTTCAAAGTCGGTGAACTTGCATTCAGCAAGTGCATATTGGTCATCAATCGTCATATCAGGATTGATAACAAGTGTATTCTGCCCCTCTGCACGTTTGCAGTAATTCTTCCATCTGCCGCCTGCAGGCAGATTCATAAAGTATCCGGGAGCATCGTAACTGCCCGGTCCAAGCTCCTCCGCCCACCTTTCTCCATTGGAATCAAATACAAATGTACCTATATCAAGGTCTCCGTGATTAATGAAATTATATCCGCTCTTTATGCCCGCATAGGTTGCGTTTTTGTCAAGATAAGCGCTTCTTGCAAGAAAAAGCTCCTGACCGACATCAGACGGCATATAAACCGTAAGCGGCTCTGAACTGAAATCGGAGCTTTCGGCGGTATAGCTTCTGTCATACCACAAAAGAGAAAGAGCATCTTCCTTGCCCGAGCCGTTGCGTTCAACGTTGGCAGATGTATCAGGCACAAACGGTGTCGGTGCATCCCACATCTGATAAACTGCAAGAAGGGGCGAATCATATTCGGCGGCATACCAATGAAGAACGGGGGTAAAGCACATTCTGTTTTTATTGTCACCGTAATTAAAAACGCCTGTCGGGGTGGTTATATATGCAGGGAATTTTCCGAGCTGTATAAAACCATCGGTCTCGGAAAGTCCGTAATCCGTGCCGAAATAATTCTGTGAAGTGGCAACAAAATAAACAATTGCATTCATACCCGAGCTGCTGTAACCCGGACCCTCGGCATAAACTCCGCCGGGCACAAAATTTTCAAACGCAATCGGCATATTGGCATAACACATTGAAAGAAACTCTGCCGCTTCATCGGGAAAATAATCTGCAAAAGTCATACAGGCTATACCCACACCGCCGTAACATATACTGTTCCAGTTATTCTTTGACCACGTGAACCAGTTTTTGAGATAATTCTTTGAAAGAGCAGGCTTGACGGCGTATTCAAGAGTTTTTTCTGCGAGCAAGCCTTTCTGCGAATCGGAAAGATAATCGAAAAACCAATCATATCCGATTGAAACGGCAAACGCCATTTCTGCCGTTGCAAGAAAATGACCCGTGCACCAATCGCCGTAATCGCAAACGTTTTCAAGTTCAATCCAAGCTCTTTGGGCATATTTTTCGTTACCCGTAACCTGCCACGCACAACCAAGGATAACCATTCTGTTTATGACCTCTCGTGATATCGGCAGAATGCTGTCCTCTTCGTCAAGCTCATAAGGCATTGTGGGATAGACATTGAGGTCAAGCAAAGCATCGGCATTTGCAATAACAGAATCCATAAGACCGCTTGCATATTCATTATCGGTGCCGTTAATATATTCCGACCTTACAACGTCAAAATTCTCTTTTTGCGCAAGCACATACGGATGAGCCTGCTCATTGGCGGCAATAGCATTCTTAAGCGTTTTTCTGCTCACTGCTCCGTTGTTTCTGTCAAGAGAAATATAATCGGCACCAACCTTAACCATGTCGGGAATAACCGCCAGGTACGGGATAACATCGGTAATGCCTGATGACGAAACAAGCATAACAAATGCAGAAAGAATTGCCGCAATCACCTTTAAAACCGCCATAAACTCTCCCCTGTCTTTTCTTTTTATGGTTATATTATATTTTATAGAAAAGAGTATGTCAATCGAACTGTTTTGTATTGATAATTATTTTTTCGTGTGGTATACTTTATTAAATATTATAAAGAATGAGGTATGCAAAATGAACATTGCAAAAGATATCGTTTATATAGGCGTTGACGATCACAATATCGACCTTTTTGAGGGTCAGTATATCGTACCCAACGGTATGTCATATAACTCATATGCAATTATCGATGAAAAAATTGCGATTATGGACTCTGTTGATGCAGCTTTCACCGAAGAATGGCTTGGCAACATCAAAGCCGCTCTCGGCGAAAGAAAGCCCGACTATCTTGTTGTTCACCATATGGAGCCCGACCATTCCGCAAACATCGCAAACTTTGTCAATGAATATCCCGAAGCCAAAATCGTATCATCTGCCAAAGCTTTTTCGATGATGAAGAACTTCTTCGGCACAGACTTTGCTGACAAACAGGTTGTTGTTGGCGGCGGAGACACTCTTTCGCTCGGCAAGCACGAGCTGACCTTTGTAACCGCGCCCATGGTACATTGGCCCGAAGTTATCGTATCTTATGACAGCACAGACAAAATACTCTTCTCTGCGGATGCATTCGGCAAATTCGGAGCACTAGATGCAGATGAAGACTGGGCTTGCGAAGCAAGAAGATATTATATCGGCATCGTTGGCAAATACGGCGCACAGGTACAGCTTCTGCTTAAAAAAGCGGCTACACTCGATATCCGAACAATCTGCCCCCTTCACGGTCCCGTTCTTACCGAAAATCTTGATTATTATCTCAACCTTTATAACACCTGGTCATCATATCAGACAGAAACAGAGGGTGTTATGATAGCCTACACATCGGTTTACGGTAACACCAAAAAGGCTGTTATGAAGCTTGAAGAAATGCTTAAAGCCAACGGTTGTCCCAAGGTTGCCGTCAACGACCTTGCAAGATGTGATATGGCTGAAGCCGTTGAGGATGCTTTCAGATACGGCAAAATTGTGCTTGCAACAACCACCTACAACGGCGAGATTTTTCCCTTTATGCGTGAATTCATAAATCACCTTACCGAGAGAAACTTCCAGAACAAAACCGTTGGTCTTATTGAAAACGGAAGCTGGGCACCTCTTGCCGCAAAGGTTATGAAGGAGATGTTTGAAAAGAGCAAAAATCTTACCTTCACAGAAAACACG
Source organism: Acutalibacteraceae bacterium (assembly GCA_045587045.1). Taxonomy (GTDB): domain Bacteria; phylum Bacillota; class Clostridia; order Oscillospirales; family Acutalibacteraceae; genus CAG-177. The sequence continues at coordinate 17,999 of JAZNBM010000069.1, forward strand.
GTTAAAATTATGTCTGCACTTAACACAAACAGCACCGCACAGCTTGAGGCTCTTGCCAAAGAACTCTGCAACTGAATTTTCACGGAATCCGTCACGCGGCGGATTCCGTTTTTTGTTTGGCAATATGTGATACATAATTAACAATTAATCTGCAATAATGCTCGTTTTTTCTGCGGTTTGGTGAATTGAATTAAACTCTTTTGCGTGATATAATGTTCAGGACATTCAGCTATAACAAAACTTCATTATTTACATATTATAAAGTATAATCACAAAGAAAGGTTTTCGCGCTATGATAAGCAACACTATTCTGGACGCAATCGGCAACACACCGATTATCAGGCTTCAGCATATGACAGGTCCCGACGATGCAGAAATACTTGTTAAGTTTGAGGGTCTTAACGTTGGCGGCTCAATCAAAACAAGAACTGCGCTTAATATGATAAACGATGCAGAGGAAAAAGGTCTGCTCAACAAAGATACAATTATAGTTGAACCCACAAGCGGCAACCAGGGTATCGGTCTTGCTCTTGTAGGCGCAGTAAAGGGTTATAAAGTAAAAATCATTATGCCGGATTCAGTAAGTGAAGAACGTCGCAAGCTTGTTGAGCATTACGGCGCAGAGGTTGTTCTTATTCACGATGCAGGTAATATCGGTAAATGCATTGAAGAATGTCTTGAATTTGCACTTAAAATGAAGGCTGACGACCCCAACGTTTTTGTTCCGCAGCAGTTTGAAAATCCTGCTAATCCCGAAATTCAGCGTTCAGGAACGGGAACTGAAATTCTGAACCAGGTGAATGCTCCTATTCACGGTTTCTGCTCAGGTATCGGCACAGGCGGAACAATAACAGGCATTGGCGAAACACTTAAAGCAAAGAATCCTGATATTGAAATCTGGGCTGTTGAGCCCGAAAACGCCGCAATTCTTTCGGGCGGTTCAATCGAAACACATATACAGATGGGTATCGGTGACGGAATTATCCCCGAAATCCTTAATACAGGTATTTTTAATGACGTTTGCATAATCAAAGACGAAGAAGCTCTGCAAACATCCAAAGACCTTGCATCAAAAGAAGGCATTATGTGCGGCATAAGCAGCGGCACAAACGTTGCCGCCGCTATTAAGCTTGCAAAAAAGCTCGGCAAAGGCAAAACAGTTGTTACTGTTTTACCCGACACGGCAGAGAGATATTTTTCAACTCCCCTTTTTGATTAACTTTATAAAAGCTAAACGAGACTTGTGATTTTTCACAAGCCTCGTTTTTAATTTATTGTTTTGTCAGTATCCCATCAGAAATCTGAATGCTGTTTGCCGACACCGTTGGGAACGCGTCTGCCGGCGGCTGCGGATTTGTCTGCGCAGAATCCGCTGCAATATTCTCGGTTATTTTAGGAACAGTAAACAGTTCTTCCGCACCTGCACCGATGTTTTCTTCTTTCTGATTATTTCGCGATTCATTTACAGACTCACCGAGTATACCGACTGTTTCATCATGTGTGCCTGTAATTGAAACATATTCTTCTTCAGAAACCATTTGCGTTACATCTGTACTGTTTTTATTATTTGCATTCCTGACTCTGTCTTTAAAGTCAAGCTTTTCTCCAAAGAAAATGGAAAACATAAGAACTGCAAGAACCAGACCCAGAACAACAGATATAACGATAAGTATGAGTATGCTTCTGTCGAGTTTCTTCTTTTCCGCGGCAGGATTTACGTTTGCAACAGGTACCGTCACAATCGGTTCCGCCGCCTGAGATGCAGACTGCGGCGAAACGTAAACGGGAGGCTGTTCAACGGGTGACTGCGTAAATGCAGAGGGTGTAACAGGCTTGGGGACAGGTGCGCAGTATGCAGGCACAGTTCCCGGAAGCGGTGAATCGTCAATCAGAATCGATCTGCCGTTCATTACTTTTTTTGCACCGCTGAGATCAAAACCCGTGGAAGGACTTGGCTCAACGTCCTGCATATCGGGAACACAGGTAATTTCTGCAGCATTTTCGGTTTCAGATTCAAAATCTTCAGGTAAAACAGCCTTTGTTCCGCAATCGGGACAAAAATCTGCCGAAGGGTCAAGAGTTTTGCCGCATTTAACACAAAACATATAAAATCCTCACGTTAATTATTTTGGTTTATATTTCATATTAACATTAAAGCATCAAAAAGTCTATATTTAATTCTGTAAAAAACATATTTTTATAACCGAATTAAACTAAATCAATTAAAAAAACAGACCCGAAACAAAAGCAACAACACAGGCAGATATTGCAACAACAATAAGCGGAAGCTTAAAATATGCCAGTATAACCGCAACAACCGTTCCGATTACAGATGTAACCGTATTGCCTGTTGAATAGAAAATTGCAGGGAAAGTCATTGCGCTTAAAACCGCAAACGGTATGTAATAAAGTACACTTTGAAAGAATCTCGATTTGATTCTCCTTCTGAAAAGGGTAAATGGCAGTACTCTGATAAGATAAGTTACGCCTGCCATAACCATAATATATAACACTATGCTCATTTCGCGTTTTCCTCCGTTTCCGTGTTATTAACGGGAAAAACCAGCGCACCGATAACCGATGCGGAAACAGCACTTATTATTATAGCAAAACCAAAAGGAATACCGGGCAGAAAGTACTTAAAAATGCAGCTGAATACTGCGGCAATAAGAACAACACACAGCACTTTATAGCTGCTTTTGGCAGGCGGTACAATTATGGCAATAAACATACCGTAAAGCATAATACCCATTGCCGCAGTCAGTGCGGCCGGCAAAAGCATATTGGCAACTGAACCCACAAGAGTGCCGCCAACCCAACCCGCGGCAGAAACCGAAATCAAGCCGTACATATATGCAGGTTTGATTTTACAGTCTCTTGCAACGGCAACAGCAAATATTTCGTCTGTTATACCGTAAGCAGCCATCAGCCTGTGTGGGATTGTGAATGAACCGTCAAGCTTTTGTGAAAGCGAAATACCCATCAAAGCATAACGAAGATTAATAACAAGCTGGGTTACTGCCATTTCAATAAGTGTGCCGCCTGCGGCAATAACCGAAACACCCATCGCCTGACCTGCCGACGTAAGGTTGGTAAGAGATATAATAACAGCTTCTATAACCGTAAGTCCTGATTGAACCGCGGTAATTCCGAAGCCGAAAGAAACGGAAAAATAACCAAGAGCAATAGGTATGCCGTGCATTGCTCCCGTTCTGAAAGGTCTTTTCAAACAAAACATTCCCTTCATCGTAATGATAAACATTTTAACACCGCTTGTCTGCCTTTTCAATATATAAAAGGAAAAATATAACGGGAATGAGTATGAGTTTTTTATATAAACATCAACGGTTTTCAAAAGTAAAATTCATATTACGGCGATATAAAGTTGAGGTGTATGATAAGAGCATAAACAACAGCGAAGGGAAACAAAAAAAGATGGCAGGCAGAGAAACGTCAGCAAAATCGGTCAAAAAAGATAGCGACAGCATCGGCATAAAAATAATGATGGCTATTATTGCAGTTGCGGTTGTTGTGCTGACATTCATAAATGCAGTGCCCGTTTGTGCCACGGGCAAAACTGACACAGAAGCAGTTTCGGAAAAATCTGCGGTAACCATCCGCAGTACGCTCGCTTCATACAACACTGCAAACACGGCAGACGTTGTTGAAATTTGAGGATAAACAGAGGGTAAGTAACGAGAAAAAGTATATGAGGGTAAGTACAAATCCGTAACGGTTACTGTAAATAAACCGCAACTGCAGCCATCGATTAACAAAAATATTCCTTCTTGTCTCCTTTCTGAACATAAAACCAAACGGGAACGGCTTAACACCGTTCCCGTTTGGTTTTTATATGCTATTTATTATCAGCTTAAAAATGTTGCCAAAGAACTTCCAATAGTCACTGCCGCCAAAAATCATTTCAACAATGTTGCTGAAGGCTTTTGCGATTTTTGTGAGGAAAGGAAGAAGTGAATAGTTAATAAAGGGTGCGTTATCGCCGTCAAGCAGACCAGCTTTATACATTGCGGTGTAAAGCTCTTTCTCAACCTCAAGTGCTTCATCTGCATCCCAGGATCTGTCCGCAAGAAGCTCCTCTGCCTTTGCATATGCCGCCTCAAGTGTTTCAATTTCAGCGGCAGAAAGCGCAGAAAGATCAGCTTTTTTAAACTTATCCATCAGGCTCTGGATTTTAGAAAGGTCACGGTACTCAAGAAACTGCGGATAACCGCCGTTATTCTCTCTTGCATCTGTGATTTCATAATCCGAGATAAGCTGAATGCAAAGCTCGATAACGTCGTTTAAACTCGACTGCAGCTTGAGGTGACTCTGACCCTTGATAAACCAAGTTCTGTCAGGCAGAGCACAGGTGCCTGCATCAACAACGCCGTCGGGGCTGATATATGTTTTATCAATAGCAGGCTTATAATCTGCAGGCAGAGTTTCACCGCAGTCTGCAAACGTTGCGCCGATTGATGTTGATTCAGCCTGAATAACGTTATCTGAGCTGAGTTTGTAATGCTCAACAAGACCAAGTAATTCAATGTCGTAGCCGCAAATAACAAAGATATCCACACCCTGCTCCGTCATTTCCTGAACGGTTTTTGCTGCATTCTTCTGAATATCATAATATTTATCTGTCTTTTCTTTAAGAAGCTTGTGTGCTTCGTCGGAAATAAGCTCTTTGCTGAGTTCGGGATACATATCGCTCGGAACAAGAGACCACATTGAGGGACAGTTATGAATGAGCTTGCCGAGAACTTCATTGATCGCGCGTTCAAGTGCTTCATTCAGAAAATCGCTGAAAAGTTCCTGCGGAATGGCTCTTGCAACTGCGTTACCCACGTATGCAAGTGCTTCATATTCCTCTGCAAGAATAGAGATAAGATTGGGAATGAGGTCGTTATAAAGTGCGTTGCCGTCACCGAGAATTGAGTTGCCCGCCATAAGATCGCCGAGAAGGTAGGAACCGTCAACCGCAGCTGCCGCAAAAACAACTCTGTCAACCTCTGTGGGGTCGCAGTGCTCGGCAAGGAAAACGTTGCCGATAGTACCGCCAAGGCTTATGAAAACGAGGCTGACCTTATCGTGACCCGTCTGTGTCTTAACCATATCAATATACTCACTCAGACCTGCAGCAGCTTCAAGGGTGTCGCCAAAAGAACTGTATGCATAATAATAAGCATGGTCATAGCCGTATTCTTCGCAGAAACCCGTGATATCAACCTGTCTTTTGATAAAATCAAATTCGGTTTCGTATTTTGTTGTGGGCAGAGTGTTGCCGTTTTCGTCTTTACCGTAGCCCTTTGCATAGCCATAAGACCTGTCGGGTGTTTGCATACACTCTTCGAGAGAATACCAGTATTCATCAACGGAAACGCCGTTTGTCCGTGTTCCGTCGGGATTAAAATAGTGGCTTGAAAAGCTTTCGTCAAGAATGCCGAGAACAATATCAAAAAGCTTATCTCTGTTGCCCGATGCAACGGAAAGAAGAATATCGCCGATTGATGCTTTGAACTCGTTACCCAGTGCAACGGTATCAAACATAAACGCCATATCCATACCCTCGACAATGGGGAAGCCGTCGCTTGTCATAATGTCGTTACCTTCTTTGTCCTGAACGTAGACCTGCGACTGCATTATACCGTGAACGATAATCACGGGACTTGTGCCGCATTCGCCGCCACAGTCGGTTTTGCATTCAGCCGACCATTCAGGTGCCGCAAAAGCAAGATTTGAAACTGCGCTGCCGCTGAAAACAAGACAGACGGCAATGATAACCGATAAGAATTTTTTGAACTTCATCCCAATTTCCCTTTCGAAATATAAAACTTTAAACTATTGTAACATATTTTTTATAATATAGCAATATAATTTGTTTCAATATGATGTTGAAAAACAAATTAACATATGATATAATCAACCACAATATAAAGAATGAGGAATTTTTTATGAGTGATAAAAACAAAGTGCTTTTGATTGTCAATCCCTGTGCGGGTAAGAACAAAACAAGAGCAGGCACATTTGACATTGTTGACCGTTTTTCTTCTGAAGACTATGATTTCACGGTAAAAACAACAACAGGTCCCTGTGATGCTACGGACATTGTTCTTAAGCTTGCCGACAAGCACGATATGATTGTTTGCTGCGGCGGCGACGGCACCCTCTATGAAACAATCAACGGCATTATGCAGCTGCCGACCCGTATTCCTGTTGGATATATCCCTGCAGGCTCCACAAACGACCTTGCATCAACAATCGGTCTTCCTGTTGGGGATTTCAAGGCGGCAACAGATATCATCATTGACGGCCACACAAACGGATATGACATCGGTCTTTTCAACAATAAGTTTTTCACTTACGTTGCATCGTTCGGTTTTGGTATTTCACTCTCCTACGGAACCTCGCAGAAGATGAAAAACAAGTTCGGACATGCCGCATACGTTATTGACGGCGCAATTCTCAAGCTTCCCCAGCTTCTCAAGGAAATCAGACCCATTCACACCAAGGTTGAATATGACGGCGGTGTTATTGAAGACGATTTTTATTTCGGTGCCATTTCAAACGCAACGTCCGTTGCAGGCACTTTTAAATATAACGAGGACGACATAAGACTTGATGACGGCGTTTTTGAGGTGCTTCTTATCCGCAACGTCAAAGGTGCCATGGATGTTCTGAAGCTTCTCAGAAAGGTTGGCCGCAAGGATTTTAACGGCGATCAGATTCTCTATTTCAAAACCAAAAGAGCCAGACTGATTTTTGACAAGCCCGAAAAATGGACTCTTGACGGTGAATTCGGCGGCGAACACAAAGACGTCAGATTCTCTGTTATCAATAAGGCAATTGACATCTGCTCCCCTACAAATCACCTTTTCTGCGACAGCAACACCGCTGAAACCGAAGAAGAAAAAGAAAGCGCAAATGCATAATTACATAAAAAAACAGGGTTTACCGTTGCGGCAAGCCCTGATTTTTTGCTTTTAATATGTTTCTACATACTTAACCAGTGCCTCGCTTGCCTCCAAGGAGTTTGTTACCGTGTGGATAACAAGCACGTTTTCACCGATTCTTCTGTAATAAAACCCGTAATAAGTTTTTGTGCCGAAGCTGCTCCTGCGTTCAAAAATATAATAGTTATAATTGAAGCCTTGTATTGCTTTCTGCGAAAGAGCAACCTTAACAGAAACAGGACCGACCGAATTTTCAATCTCATTCTTTCTGAGATGAAACTCTTCGTTAAGATATCCTTCCGCACCCAGTCGCTCCAGACTGCCGCTGTTACGGTCAACCATAACCGAAAGCGACTGATTTATTCCCTTGGTCATTTTATAAAGACATAATAGACCGTTAAGATTAGTCTTTGTAGCAGATTTTATACCGTCTCTGGCAACAATGCGTATGCCTGCCCATTTATTGGCGTAATTATTGCCTTGTATCAGACCCGCACTGTAATCAACGGGAGCAACGTAACCGTCGCTGAAAACATCGGTCGCCGTTGTAAGCTCGGTAAGGGTTTCAGAAGCTTGCGGTGCAGTTACCAAAACGGTTGTTTCCTGCAAGACAGCACTTTGTTTGACAGTGGCGGAAAGCTCCGACTGAGAATGTGGGGGCAATCCTTTATCTTTATTGTTTTTAATAAGTATAACGGCGAGAACAGTTGCTGCAACAACAAGCAATGCCGCAACTACAGCTGCAATCATTTTAGTTTTGCGTGTAGGTTTATTTACTGAATCAGAGGATTCGGAAGCCTGAACGTTTACTTCACCCTGACTGTTAAATATTTCGTCACCAATATAGCTGTCCATCGCTTCTTCTCGTGAGAGAATTCTTTCAAGCTCCCTGCGCATATCGGTTGGACTTGAATATCTGTCCTGAGGATAATAAGCACAGGCACGGCGAATAACGGAAAACAAATCATCATCAACCACAACGGGTGACGGCAGCGGCTCACCGCTCATTCTGCGTTCGAGTGCTTCCTCTTTTTTCTTATACGTTACCGCCTCTGTTGACTGAGGAATAAAAGGCAACACGTTGTTATTGAGATATCGGTACATTACAATACCAACAGAATAAATATCAACTCGCCAATCATATTTTTTGCCCTTATAAACCTCGGGCGCCATATAAAAGCAGGTTCCTTTTTTTGAATAACTTGTGTTTGAGTTTTCTATGCTTTTTGCTACGCCGAAATCGCCGAGTTTATAATCTCCGTTAGCGGAAACAAAGATGTTTTCAGGCTTTATATCTCTGTGAATTATATTATTGCGTTTGCAAACCTCAAGAGCACGGCACATATCAATGCCCAGCATAACAACGTCTGTTTTGCTCATACCGTTAAGGTTATAGTGCTTGTTGAGCGGGGTAAGAAGCTCCATACGGATAAGAATATCCCAGCCAATTCCGTCCTGATGCTCAATGATAACGTGATCTTCATAGCTGACGATGTTACTGTTACCCTTCATCTGCTGCATAAGATCGAATTCGTTGATAACCTCATCAACAACCGACCTGAAATATTCCTTTGCGGAAGCCTCATCCATACCGTCAAGCAAAACACTGCGGAGTTCGTTGCTGTTTGATGGTATTGTGATAGCCTTGAGAGCGGATTTATAGGTTTTTTTGACGTCGTGTCTTTCAATCTCAAAAACCTTACCGAAAGAGCCCTCGCCTATCAGACGCACAAAATTCCATGAACCGAAAAGCGGTTCATACTGCTTATAATAATTCATATCCACTTCGGTTCACTCCTTTTGCCGCCGGAAAGCCATAATATTACTGTATAATTATACAACATCAGAATTCAAAGGTCAACACATTTAGCATAACATAATATTCTTTTAAATAATAAACTATCACGCAGTCAAACACATATCAAAATAAAGTTAAAAGATTTTTAGTTTTTTTTAAAATTATGCTTGACTTTTCTTATTTCTGTGTTATAATAGCATTCGCTGGGTCAGACAGACCCACACAAATTAATATCCGGGTGTGGCGCAGTTGGTAGCGCGCTTGACTGGGGGTCAAGAGGCCGTGAGTTCAAGTCTCGCCACTCGGACCATCTTCAGAAAGGCTGAAATCGTTGATATACAACGGTTTCAGCTTTTTTATTTCCGTTATTTTTACCCCTTGGACATTATTCTTGAAAAAACAGGCTTTTTCGCCTTGTTTCAATCAGTTTTGCGAACAAAAACAGGACATTACTCAGAGCAGTTTTCACTGCCGGGTAATGTCCTTGTTTAGTTTTAAATATTTGTGTGATTGAAAATGATTGTGCCCGTCAAATCGGAATTTGTCAGTTTACCCTACCTATCATTTCAAGAGGGATTTCTTTAAAATCAGGAGCGTCTTTTCTGATTTCATCAATGTCTTTGATATTATAATCTCCGTTATCGATATCGACAAAGATTTCATTGCATTTGCCTACATTATATATTGCATTTTCACTTATATCGCTGAACTTCCAAACGGAGCTGTAAACATCGCCGTAGCCCATATTTTTATTAATGATAATATTATTTTTGAAGGTGCTTGCAGGGTTGGGAATATAATCGGGCGAATCTGATTTTGCAATATCGTCTGTGCAGTTCTTGTATTCGGGGAACGCATTTTGCCAGGTTTCACTCTGCCAGGGTGAATTATACAGCGCTTCCCACATATCGCCGCTGCCGATGTGAGCGTGAGTAAACCATCCGTTTTCAAGAGCACCTTCTCTTGCTCTGTCATCGAATCTCAGGGCATTGTTGCCCGGATTCACTATGATATTATTGGTTATGACATTGTCTCTGCCGCCGCCGACGTGAATTGAATTGCTGGGAATATTGATAAGAAGATTGCCGTAAATCTTCTGACCCGAAACCGCATCATCAAGATAAATACCGTCGGGTCTGTGATTTTCCGAACCGACGTTATAGATACAGTTGTATCTTACAACATTGCCGTACCACACCCAGCTTCTTCCCGAATAAATTGCACCCGCATCATCCGAAAGAAGGCACACATCGTGGATAAGATTATATTCAATAATATGATTGTTGCCTTTGTAAGTAATTGCTTCGTGAGGAGAGTTTGCCATTTCGTTGTGAGAACAGATATTTCCAACACCTTCAAGAGTAACAGCGGGCTGATAGGTCTGGTAAATTTCCGACCAATCGTGGATGTAATTGTTGTCAGCCTTGCTGTTGCCGGGAGTAAGAGTTTCCGTATCACCGCCGGAAATAATAATTCCGCCCTTTCCTGTACGGGTGATTTCGTTGTTATATGCAAGATTGTTGCTTCCGTTCATAACAAGAGCATTGCCTGCAACATTTTTGATAAGACAGTTCTGAACGGTATTATTATTGCCCGTTATAACTACGCCGTCACTTCGTGTTCCTTTTACGGTTAATCCGTCAAAGGTGATGTAATCAGCTTCGGAATTAATTACGGGATTGAGTGAGAGAGAAAGAATTATTTCTGCATTATCCTTGTTTTCAGGTTCCCACATACAAAGCAATCCGTTTTCTCTGTCGAGATACCATTCACCCTCTGTTGTAAGTTCTTCAAGAATATTGAAAAAATAGTACGGTGCTTCGGTTTTTGTTCCGTAAAGACTGACAAACCTTGGAGAAAGCTCACGGGTATCTTTATCAAAACTTCCTACGGGAGTTGAAGCATCTGCCCAATCATATTTCCAATAGCCGAACATCCACACATCCTCAAGATTTTTCCAACCTGAAATTCTCTTTGCAAGTTCAGGATTCACTTTGTAAATATCCGGTTCGGGATTACGGATTTCATACCAATCTTTAACCTCTGTAAGCGCACCGTCAGATTCCTTGCACAAGCCTGTTTTTACAACCTCTTCGGTATAAAGATATTCATTATCGGGATATCTTGCAACGGTTTGTCTTATGTCATCCTCGAATAGCTCGCAATAAAGAGGACCTGTATAATCGCCGTCATAGTTATCTGCCGTATGGTAAGAGCCGATTGCATAAATCTTACCCCAATCATCGCTTG
>JAZNBM010000070.1:0-3402 GCA_045587045.1 Acutalibacteraceae bacterium
ATCTTATCATACACAATATATATTGTCAATGACTTAAAGTCTGATTTTAGGTTTTTTCCATTTGCCTGATGAAATAAATATGATGCCCACTATAATTGATGCCGCCGAAGCAAGACCCGTTGCAAGACCAACGCCGTCAAAGCCGAGCGTTGAAACCTTAACAACAAGGTAAGCAAGCGGAACTCTGACCATAATTGAGCTGAAGCAGGCATTGAAAAGCGCAAAGTTTGTATAGCCTGCGCCGATTGCAAGACCGTTCATACAGAATACAAACGGCACAAGCAGATAGTCAATGGCAATGAATCTTAAATAAGTTCGACCAGTTTCGATTGTTTCGGGTGTTTTATCAAACAGACCTATAATGAAATCGGGGAAGGCTTCAACAATAACAAACACAACCGCAGAAATCAGAAAAGCAATTCGCATACCTGCAAACATAGTCTTTTTTGCTCTGTCAATTTCGCCTGCGCCGATGTTCTGACCCGCCATTGAAGAAACAGCGCTGCTCATTGCAAGGGCCGGCAGAATTGCAAATGAATTAACCTTGCCGCCGATACCCTGACAAGCCGAAGCTGTAAGTGCATTCGGGAGAGAGTTGACAAGGGCTGTGAGAGTGAGGAACGAAAAAGAAACAACGACCTGTTGGACCGATGAGGGTAAGCCGATTTTGAGAAGCATTTTTGCTTTTTCTTTATCAATTTTAAAATCGCTTGCGTGATATTCGGCAAAGAATTTATTTTTGAAAAGATAGAGAAGTGAGAGCATAACGCTTAGTGCCTGTGCTCCGACCGTTGCAATTGCCGCACCCTTTGCACCCATACCGAAAGGTCCGCATAAAATATAGTCGCCTGCAATGTTGCCGATTGCCGCAATAAGAACGAAATAAAGCGGCCTTTTTGAATCGCCCATGCCGCGAAGAATTGCGCTGATTACGTTATAAGCAAACAGGAAAACAAGACCTGCCATACAAATATCATAGTAGCTTTCTGCTTCACCGTAAGCTTCTTCAGGCGTGCTGAGCAATGTGAGCAGCGGTTTGCCGAAAATGAGCATCACAGCAGTCATAACAACGCCCAAAATCATATAAAGTGTGAAAAGCGTGCCGATTGTTTTTCGCTGCTCTTCAAACTTATGTGCGCCGCCGTACTGAGCAATAAGCACCGTGCCGCCAACAGCAAGACCGAGCGCCGCACCTGTTACAAGAATATTTATCTGGCTCCCGATGTTTACGCCAGTGATGCCGATTGCGCCCCTGAAATGACCGACAATTATCATATCGGCAACCGAATAGAGAGCCTGAAGAAGGTTTGAAAGAAGGAAAGGAACAGCAAATTTCATAAGCTGTTTCGAGACACTTCCCGTTGTTAAATCTTGTCTGAATTTATCTGCCAATTTTAGTTCTCCTGTGATTTTTTCTCTTTCATTGTCAGCGAAATGCGTTTCTTTGCCGCATCAACGGCAATAACCCAAACAGTTACAACTTCACCGACTTTAAGCACCTCGGATGGATGCTTGATAAATTTATTTGTAATCTGTGAGATATGAACAAGACCGTCCTGATGAACGCCGATATCGATGAATGCACCGAAATCAGTAACGTTTCTGACTGTGCCTTTAAGCTCCATACCGGGAACAAGGTCTTTCATATCCATGACGTCTGTACGGAGCATAGGGGGAGGAAGCTCATCTCTGGGGTCACGAGCAGGCTGGATAAGCTCTTTAACAATATCGTTAAGAGTCGGAATGCCTACGCCGAGCCTTTCGGCAACCTTATCCGCACCTGTTTCCTCAACCTTTGCTTTAATTTCAGCAATTTTATCGGAGCCGATATCTGCTGCTTTATAGCCGAAAAGGTCAAGCAGCTCTTTTGCCGCCTTGTAGCTTTCAGGGTGAACACCTGTGTTATCAAGTGCATTTTTGCTTTCGGGAATTCTAAGGAAACCTGCGCACTGTTCAAATGCCTTTGCTCCGAGCTTGGGAACCTTTTTGAGCTGTGAACGCTCTTTGAATTCGCCGTTTTCTTCTCTGAAATCAACAATGTTCTTTGCAACCGTGGAGTTGATACCCGACACTCTTGTAAGAAGCGGAACGGAAGCTGTGTTGAGGTCAACGCCGACGGAATTTACCGCATCTTCAATTACGCCGTCAAGCGCCGCATCAAGCTCTTTAGGAGGCATATCATGCTGATACTGACCAACACCGATAGCCTTGGGATCAATCTTGACAAGCTCCGCAAGGGGATCCTGCAATCTTCTTGCAATTGAAACAGCACTTCTGAGCGAAACGTCAAACTGGGGGAATTCCTGTGCGGCAAGCTTTGATGCCGAATATACCGAGGCACCTGCCTCGCTTACAACCATATATGAAACATCAGCCGTGATTTCGCGAAGAACTTCTGCGGCAAAGATTTCAGTTTCTTTTGAAGCTGTACCGTTACCGATTGAAATGCAGTTTACCGAATGCTTTGCAATAAGCTTTTTGATGAGCTCTTTTGCCTGGTTTCTCTGTGCATCGGAGTGTGTAACGTAGATAACGCCCGTGTCAAGAACTTTACCTGTTGCGTCAACAACGGCAACCTTACAGCCTGTTCTGTAACCGGGGTCAAGACCGATAACAACTTTTCCCTTTACGGGAGGAGCAAGCAGAAGCTCCTTTGTATTGAGCGCAAAAACCTTGATAGCGTTTGCGGCGGCGGTTTCTGTGAGCATATTTCTGATTTCTCTTTCGATTGAGGGATAAATCAGTCTGTCATATGCATCTGCGCCTGCGGCTCTTACAGTTTCGGTGCAGGGTGAGCCCTCGGGCTTGAGTGTTGCGCTTGTGATAACGTTTGAAGCCTTGACGGCATCAAGAGTTACGCTGACTTTAAGAAACTTTTCTCTTTCGCCGCGGTCAATGGCAAGTATTCTGTGACCTGCAATTTTGCTTACAGGCTCGCTGTATTCATAATAATTTGTATAAACGCTTTCCGCATCCTTGTCGGCGGCAGTTGTGTTAACCACGCCGATAACCGTGAAAAGATTACGCAGTCTGCGGCGGATATCTGCATCGTCTGAGATGTTTTCGGCGATAATATCCATTGCACCCTTGAGAGCTTCCTCTGCGTTGGCAACGCCTTTTTCTTCATCAATGAATTCTGACGCCATTTCAAGCGGAGTGGGAGAGTCTGCATTCTGTTCAAAGATAGCGTCTGCAAGGGGTTCAAGACCTTTTTCTCTTGCAACAGATGCTCTTGTTTTTCTCTTGGGTCTGAAGGGTCTCTATATATCTTCAATTTCTGTTATTGTTGAAGCCTTGTCCAAAGCGGCGGAAATCTCGTCGGTAAGCTTTTCCTGACCGTCGATAAGTGCCCTGACCTCTTCACGTCTTTTGTCAAGGTTGCGAAGGTATTCAAGTCTTTCC
>JAZNBM010000071.1:0-15439 GCA_045587045.1 Acutalibacteraceae bacterium
TCTTTTATCGTTGTTATACAATAAAAAATGTACTGATTATTCAAAATCTCAAACTTTATTTAAATCAACAGTTCAAAACGTATCTAATTTATACAACTATCAAACAACAACCGCCTTACCTGAAAAGCACAAGCAAGGCGGGTGTTATATATTCATTTTTACAAGTTGTTGAGACACTCCAAAATATCGTCCCTGACACTGTGATAATAAACTATATGCTCCATAGTTTCACGGATTTCTGAAATACCCATTTCAATTTCATCTTCACCACAATCAATGCCTAAAGCACGCTTGACATTATATTCAAGCCACTCCAAACGTCCGTAACTGCTGTAATAGATTGTTTCCCAATCATCAGGCAGTTCACCACCGTTATCAGCATATGACTTGATAAGTGCTTTGAAAAGATTGAAATCAATATTGCAGTTTTCATAACCTGACCAACACAAAGCCATCTCATACAGTTCAACAAACGGACCTGAATAGCAAAGACACTCCAAATCAATAATACGGCAATCGTCACCGTTCCAAAGAACATTTTTGCTGTCCATATCATTGTGGCAGATTGTCAGTATAGGTGGTATCTTCTTTGTGGCAAGGTTACCTTTTTGCTGGCTGTCATAAAGAATATCACGGTTGGCACTTAAAATATTATATAACTCGGTATTATTTTCTGAAAGCTTTTCAATAAGCATATCCCAATCAACATTGATTTCACTGCGATTGTAAGGCTGTGCTTTCTTTTCGATGTTATGTATTTTAGCAAGAAATTCGCCAGTCTTTCGGCAGTGTTCAATAGTGATTTCTTCACCTTTGAGAGATTTGCCCTCATAAAAATAAAACAAATAAAAATACTGTCCGTCAATTTCTTGCATCTTCTTGCCGTTAAATGTTAAAGCAGGAAGTATAGGAATATCTGTCTGCTCTAATTTTGCTTCAAGCTCTTCTGCAATGCGGTAGTTTTCAAAAACAGTATCACGCTTCATAACATAAGGGTTTAAAAGCTTAATTGCGTATTTATCCTTTGTTGTAAACAGTGAATACATCTTGTGCATAAAGCCGCCTTTGAGCTGCTTCGGCTCTGATATCATTTCGCCTAAATCTAACTGTAGGCAAATTTTATTAAATATATCCATAGTGTTTAATTTTTACTCCTCAATCAAGATAATTCTTTATTACTCCCCACGCCACCACAAGCCTTTCCACACTCCAACCGGCATTGGCAGGTGAGGTTGAAGGCAGACAAACAGTAGCTCTGCCGATAGTGTTATGGATGTACTTGTTATAATACTTTTCGGCGGTTTTACCGTTAACGAAAATCTGCTTTATATCAGCGTTTTCAAGTATTTCCGCAAGGTCATTTGCAACAACATTTTTTATCGAGCTGTCAGAGCTGCCCGTTATATCGCAAGAGGCAATTACATCCCACAAAGCAATGTGGTTTGCGTGTAGAAAGTTGCTTTTCTCCTCAATGGTTACAGGGGTATCAGTATCCAAAACGGCAGAAACAACCCTCCAGAATCTGTTCTGCGGATGACCGTAGAAAAACATCTTCTCACGGGACTTTACTGACGGAAAACTGCCGAGGATAAGCACTTTTGAATTTTTGTCGTATAAGGGTGGGAATGGGTGTTTAGGCATATTATATACTCCTCGTAAATTCTTCAACCTGCCGTTTTGTTTTCAAAACAACGGTTTTATCTCTGTGTTTCTCTGCGATTTCAGCATAATAGTCCCGTCTTTCCTTGTTTCTGCAACCGAAAAGTGTAAACTTCACAAACCACCAATTCATATCGTTGGTGTACCCGTCTTGTCTGCGGCTCTTTGTTCGTTTAACGCACGGAAAAAGCAAGTTATTCGCGGAAGCTGAAGCAAAACTATTTTATCTGCTTTTTGCAATCGCTCGTCCATCATCAGGTATGTATAGTAGCCATCAATAATCCAATCTTCTTTTGCCATAAAGTCTGCAACTATGGGCAGTACAACAGAATCGTCTATAGGCTTCCATTCCTTGTCCCACTTGATGTCATCAAGGTGAAGGACGGGAATATTTTTCTTTTTGGCTATGTAATCAGACAGATATGTTTTGCCGCTTCCGGCATAGCCTAAAACTGCGATTTTCATTATCCTTCACCTCTCGATAATTTTACTTAAAAAACATTGTGGTCCAAATTTTGAAGCCGTTCTTTTCATAAAATCTGCGGACCGCTTCTGCATCCATTGTGGCAGATGAAAGAAAAATATGCTCAATACCATTTCTCTTTGCTTTTTCTTCAACGACTGTTATAAGCTCTGCGCCTATACTATTACTTCTGTATGCAGGGGCAATATATAAATCGTAAACCTGAAGATACTTTGCATTCATAGGGAACACATTCATATAGCTATCTTTGTCGTTTGCTTTCGCTTCTCCCGTTACGTAACCAATAACAGTTTCACCATCAATAGCAACATAAAAATACTCGTTACCATAGTTTAAGATTTCATCTTCAGTATCGGCAACAAAGCCATAGGTTATTGCTTCGGCTTCCCATTGCTTTTGAAGATTGGCAACAGCTTTTGCGTAGCAATCTTCAAATTGTTTGTATGTAATATTCATCATTCTTCACCTTTGGTTTTTAAGTTCTCTAACACCTCAATCATTTCATACCATTCGTGAATATACAAATGATCACATTGAGGTTGTTTTTCGTTTGCTCTGTCTATGTAATCCTTATCAATAGAGTTATCATACCAAATGGGGTAAATACCAACCTGCGCTGCACCCTCAACATCATTCTGAGGATTATCCCCGCAATACCACACATCTTTTGCAGAAAGCCCTGCTTTTTGAAGTGCAATATCAAACAGTATGTGATTTGGCTTGCAGATAAAATAATCACTTGATGTCATCACGAACTCAAACTTGTTGTTTGGAAGAAGTCTGTTAAGTCTCTTTGCAAGTGCATCACCCGACCATAACAGATTACTGATAACCGCCGTTCTGATACCGTTTTCATTAAGATAATCAAGCATCTTATCAGCACCGGGCATAATTGCACCTGATGATGCATTATCCCAAAATACAGTTTCCATTTCAACAGGCGATAGCGAAAATCCTATGCCAAGATAGTCATAAAGCGTTCGGTTTGCAATTTGTCCGCTGATGTCATAACCCTGCTTACGCACCTTTGCAACATGCTCACCAAAAATAAGCTCTGCACCCTTAGTTATATCTTCAACTGTACAGTTGTTCGGGTTCTTTACGGCATATTTTAAAAGGGATTCGTTACCTCGGTCAGTATTCCAATCAGGCTCATATAAAAGAGTATGACCGTAGTCAAATATTATCATTTTGGGGTAGTTCATAGTTTATTCCTCTTAAATATTTTTCTCATATATGTATAGATTATTTTCAGGTGATTTTTCTCCTGTATTTGTAAAACCAACCGCACTCCAAAACGGCACACCCGTAATAGGGTCGGCAGTCAGCCAAATATTACTGGCACCATTTGATTTGAAAATATTTTCAAGATGTTTGTATATCTCTCCACCGTAGCCATTTCGTCTATATTCTAGTTTGACATAAAACTCCATAACATAACCCCAACCGGGTCTTACATAACCTCTGTTCCCCTCACGGTCAATCTTGCCGTAAGCGAAGCCGATTAAATCTTCACCAAGATAGCAAAGTTCTACAAATCTGTCTTTATCTTCAGATATGCTGACGATACTTGCAATAAATCTTTTTAGGGTTACTTCGGGTGTTTCTCTGCCCACATTACTGTCAAGTTCATGACAATAGGGAAGCATAATACTTTCAAGGAGTTTGTGATACTTTCTCTTGTTTTTTACTGTTACAAATTTTAATTCGTTCATTACTGTACCTCTTTCATAAAATAAAAA
This sequence comes from Acutalibacteraceae bacterium, assembly GCA_045587045.1. Classification (GTDB taxonomy): domain Bacteria; phylum Bacillota; class Clostridia; order Oscillospirales; family Acutalibacteraceae; genus CAG-177. Next base: position 3,886 of record JAZNBM010000071.1, read on the forward strand.
ATGCGTCTCTGACCGTGAAATCAGAAACGCATAAATCCGTATAAAAGAAGTATTATTTGCAAACGGACAAAACGGTAGCTGACTTCACCAAGTAAATTCTTTTCATCATTTTGTCCACCTGCCTTTCATCAGTTTTTATCAGTATAGCACCGACAGGGTGAAAAGTCAATATTTCACAGTGTTGTCAGTTGTAAATATAATTGAATATTTTCAATATTGTAGATTGAAACCACTATTTTTCAGTCGAATATTAAGCATTTTTGTCGAAAAATCAAGCGTTTTTGTAAAATCATTGCTAAAAAACACTATATATTGTAATATTATACTGATTAAATAATATTTAAAGGAGATCCATAACATGGCAGAATCTTTTAAACTCCCTACAGCTTCTTTGGAAGAACTTATAAAAATCATTCAGGCTTATGCTAACGAAAAAGAAGGTGCAAGTTTATCTTTGTATGATATTAGTCAATCTACAGGAATTCCTCGAACAAGTGTAAGCGGCAATAATGGTTTCCTTGTACAAATCGGATTAATCACAGAAGGAAACAAAAAATCCGCTACTGAAACAGGACGCTCTCTTGGAAGAGCTTATATTTCTAAACAAGATGATGAAATTGAAAGAATATGGAAAGAAGTTGTTGCAGAAAACGATTTTTTAAATCGGATGATTTCTGCTGTCAGAATTAGAAACGGAATGGATAGAAGCAATTTTCTTAACCATATCATCTACTCTTCCGGACAAAAAGACACAAAGCAAAATCGTACTGGTGCAGGTGCAATAATTGAGATTATGAAAGCTGTTAATATTCTAAATGAAACAGACGGAAAACTTACGATAATAGAAACATCTGAAACGGAAAAGATTACTAATCCAACACATGTTGTTGCCCAACCTGCCACAACGGAAACAATTCCTAATAATTTTAAATTTTCATTACCTACACAAACTGGTAATTCAATTGCAATTAACATTAACATCGATTGCTCTGTTGCTGATTTAGATAGTCTTGCAGAAAAACTTAATAATCTTTTAAATGGTTTATTACAGCAATCTTAAATAAGGAGTTAATGAAATGGCATACAATATAGTTTTGACTACTGCTGAAGATATTGTTGCTGTTGTTGATGCTGTCGTCGCAAAAGGCCATGATGCAAATATTGATTTTATTACAGAGTTTACTGGAATAGCTACAGGAGATCAAGTTACCAAAGCATTGTGTATGGCTGTTGAACTAAAAATGATTGTTTGTGAATCGGCAGGAATTTATTCTGTTGACTCGTTTCTCGCAAAAAAACTTGTTACAGCAACAACTGATGACGAAAAAGCTGTTATTATGAGAATGATATTAGAACAGTATTATCCATATACAGTGTTTAAAACTCGCTATAGTTTTACTAGATCTATAGAACAAGCTTGCAGACAAACAAAAACGCTATGTTCTCTTTCGGCAAATGAGAGAGATATTAAAAACACGTTGATAAGCATAGCAACATATGCTAAAGCATTAAAAAGTGAAGGTGCTAATCTATATAGTTTTGCAGAAGATGATAATGTTTATCCTTTAATAGAATCTTCTTTAATGGATAGCGCAGTGGCAGAAAGATCTCTGCAAGATTTTTTCGGAGAAAGAATATATGATTCTCTAAATATTACCACTATTATAGAACCGCTTTTTGATGCATTTCAAAAAGCTAAAGCAACTAATCCTGACACAAGAGCAATAATTGTATATGCTGCTAATGCTTTTGAGTCATTTCTTGATACATATGCAACAAGCAAAAGTGTTTCGCTTGCTGGTCAAAATGGTATTCTTCAAAAAAGGAATGCTCTATCGGCATGTTTGTCAAAAAAGCATAAAGGAATGATTGATTATATAGGTCAAGTTCGAAATGCAGCAGATCATGGTGCAGATTCTGATGAAAATGGATTGATGTGGACTGTAACACGGGATACTGCACTTATATACCCCTGCATTGTAGCAATTGTAATAAAAAATATTCTTCAAAGAGATAATGGTTCAATTGAGGTTTAAGATTGTTTTCAAAACAAATAATTACAAGCAATATTCACATATTATACCAATAACTCGAAAGACCACTGCAATAATAGCAGTGGTCTTTCTTTTATACGTAAATCAACTCTTCAAACACCATCTCCCTCGCCCTTGCTTCAACATTCCCCATTCTCTGCACCCACTCCCATTGGTTATGCTCTTTAAGATCCTCTGTTACACCCTCAACTTCTTTCATATGCTCAACAAGTATATCAAACATATCCCTTGCCTGCTTTTCAACCTCGGCACAGTGTTGATACAGTTTTCCTTGAGTAAGTAGGGTTGTGAACAGCACTTTCTTATGTTTCATAAGATAGTCCTTATGCAACATTCCCCATTTACCAAGCCTGACACTTGCTTCTTCGGACGGTAATACGAGATTTGGGATGAAATAATCACCAACATTGCGATAGCTGAAAGAAATTTTCTTTAACATAAAAAGTCCTCCTTTAAATTTTGTACTTTCATTGTACAAATTAAAGAAGGATTTGTCCAATGTGCGAATGTCAATAAAAAGAAAACCAAGAAAGATTTTACTCTCTCTTGGTTATTTCTTTTCCTTCTGCAATGCACGGTATCTAATGACTGTTTTTATAAACTGTCCTTAGCAACCCCACGCATTTGCGGACTGTTTTTGTTTTGGCGGAGAAGGGGAGACTCGAACTCCCGCGCCGGTTACCCGACCTACGCCCTTAGCAGGGGCGCCTCGTCACCAACTTGAGTACTTCTCCATGGTAACGTATATATAAATTTATATAGTTAATAAAATGGCGGAGAGAGTGGGATTCGAACCCACGGTACCCGTAAGGGTACGACGGTTTTCAAGACCGTTCCGTTATGACCACTTCGGTATCTCTCCGTAAATTGCTTTAATATGTTATCACAAGATTTCGGTTATGTCAATAGTTTTTTGATTTTTATTTTATGACAAAATTCAGCCGCCCTTTTCAGAGCGGCTGATATTGTTTAATTACATACACTCGTTGATATTGCTTGCACCTGTGTAGATATCGAAAGTGAGAACCTTTTCCTTGCCGTCCTCTGTGAATGAAAGGCGGATGGTTTCGTTATCGATATATTCAGCACCCGTTACCTTATAATCCTTGCTTGTGAAGAAATTCTTGAGGTAGCCGACTGTCTTTTCGGAATAATCGCCTGCGTTGTCGGAAACAAAGAGTACGTTACCGCAAACTGCATTCACCTTGCCGAGAACAAGTTTCTGTTCAAGGTTGAATTTGATGTTATTGTCACGCAGGAAGAATACGTCGGGGTCATTGCAGAACGCTCTGCCGTCAAGGTGGTTGCGGAAAACGGCATTGTTGAGTGAATTCTGGGTTGAGGGGATTTCGTTGTTGAGAGCAAGCTTGTTTACCCAGTCACCGCCGAATGCCTTGTTGACGTCACAGCCGATGCGGCAGGCATCAAACACACCCATGCAGGGACCAAGGGGAATTCCGCAGCCGAGAATAAGCTTATCGCCGCAAGCTTCGCGAAGAAGGTCAACGCCCTCGCACATAATCTGACCTCTGGTTTTGCCTGCTCTGGGTCTTTCACACTGTGTGAAAAGGAAGTCAAGCTTAACCATATCATAACCCCACTCGTTGAGAATGGTGTGGAAGAAGCTCTTGATATATTCTCTTGCTTCGGGATGATAGATATCAAGTGTATAAGCGCCGCCCCAGCCAACGTGACCGAAAAGCTTTCTGCCGTTATCTTCGTCAACAATCATCCAGTCGGGATGCTCCTTAAGTACCTTTGAGCTCATCTGAGCGCAGAAAGGTGCAAGCCAGATGCCTGCAAGGTAGCCTTTTTCGTGAATCTTATCGGCAACGTATTTCATGCCGTGGGGGAACTTTTTCTTATCTGTGCTCAGCCAGTCACCCGTTGCGGTCTGATAACCGTCGTCAATCTGGAAAATATCAACGCATTCCTTTGCTCTGTCCATACCGTCAAGGTCACGAAGACAAATATCCTCTGTGATCTTTGAGAAATAGTTATACCATGAGGTATAGCCCGCAAGGTGGCTGATTTTGGGTTTCTTGCAACCCATAAAGTCAAAGAAATATTCGTCAAAAGCTGCATCGAATTCTTTTTCGATTACCGCGATGTTGAAAACCTCATACTTTTCACCTGCACGGAGCATAAGGCCTTCGATATCCTTCTTGATTATAAACTTGCCGCCCTGCATATCAACCTTGAAAACCGTGAAGCCCTGGCGCTCTGTTTTGGAGCCGTAGAGGGTGATGTTGCGGCTGTTCTTCTTTCTGAAATATGTATATGTATATGAATGGAAGCAACCTGTTTTGCCGTATTCTTCAAATTCATAGTCACTCATAATGCCGCAGCAACGTGCAGGAAATTTGCCGAGCTTTCTGCCGAGAGGAATAATATCCTTAAGGAGACCGTATTTGTTGAATTCACGTGAGGTTGACCATGACTGATAGCCGTTAACGTAAAAAATATCGTCAGCAGCAAAAGTCTTTTCTGTTTCAAGCTCAAGAGCGTGCATTTTAATATCTTTTTTAGCGGTGAGGTAAGCAAGAATAAGACCGTTTTCTTCTTTCATTTCAAAAGTGAAATCGGCATTATCGGGTTTTGTGTGCTTTACAATAGCGGTTCCTTTTTTTACTTTTGCGGAAAACTTATACATTTTTTTGCCCCTTTCGATGCACATTATTACATTTTATATTATATATGGTAAAAGTTTTTTCGTCAATAGAAAATCGGAGAACAACCCTTTTGCTCTCCGATTTGTTTCATTATTTTTTCTTTTTAGGAGTTATATGCAGCCATTGGTCAACCTTGCCCATTGACCGTTCAAAGATTTCCGCAAGAATTATTGTGATTGCAAAGCAAACCGCCGTATACATAATCGGCTTGTCGTTGACACCAAAATAACGAAGAACCATCATCGGTATTCTCTGCAGAATATATATGCCGAAAACTCTTGAACCGAACCAGCGCAGAACGGCATTGTTTATGCTTATTCTCATTGAAATCAAAACAACTCCGATTGCAAAAACAAGAGCCATGGGAACAAACACCCATCTTGAGCCTTTTGCCGCGCTGAGCAACGCTTTAAGACACGAGAAGCAGATTGCACTTGAGGCAACCGCCGCAAACCATTTATCAAAATTATTGAGCAATTTCTTGTCAACATAGGGTTTTGCCACATAATACCACATACCCAGAGGATAACAAAGTATTGTGTCATACCACCAATAATGGTCACCAAAGAAATGCCACATAACAACCGTTGCGGCAACGCTCAGAACGGTTGTTGCAACAATGCCTGCAATAAGATGCTTTTTGCCGCCCGTTATCACAAAAGCGATAAAAGTGAGTATGTATAGAATAATAATCACAAATATAAACCAGTTACTGTTGCCCACGGTTTTTATGCCGAGCAATGACCAGAGCAACTGTTTAACGTCATATTTAATGCCGATTGCACGGGAAACAAAAAAGAAAATTGTGACGGCAATTGCAAAATCAAGCCAGACCTTGAGTATTCTTCTGACGGGTATTGTTTTAACGTAGCCGTCTTTTTTGGCAACCGAAGCGGCAATACCAAAGCCTGAATAAAACAGAAACATCACTACCATAAGCTGACCCAAAAACAGCAACACGCTGTAATACAGCTTATTGACACCTGCATTCGGCACGCTTATATATTGCCTTACGTGGGATAAGAAAACAATTACAACAAATATGCCTTTGAGTGCTCCCGTTTTTGAGGGTGACATATAATCCTCAAAGCCGTTTTTAAGCCGGAAGCTTATGCCTGCAACACAAACCAGCTGCAGAGCCAACATGAATATGCTCATGCCTACTCTCCTTTATTACATTATAAATATATGTTGTTGTATCTGGGTGAAATATCAAGGCTACCGTCTGCACGGATTTTTGTAACGGTTACACCCTGATTCCACTCTTCTTCGGGGAATCCCATATTTGTGCCGAGGTTATAGAGATTATAGCTGTGGGGCAGGCTGTAAGAAAGATATACACCCTTGTATATGCCGCACCAGTCGTTGATATGGTCGTGACCGCAGAAAACAGCCGTAAGACCTTTTTCGAGACCTGCCTCAAACATACCGCTGTTATATTTGGCACAGCCAACGCTTTCATACTGCTTACCGTAAAGAATATCGACCTCGCCTGTCTGTTTATATTCTTCATTGGCACCGCTGCCCGTGAAAGCTTTTTCAAACTCAACAAGCGGAATATGGAAATACATCATTGAGCCAAACTTGCCGTATTTCTTTTCAAGCTCATCAACACTGTTTTTATAAAACTCAATCTGTCCTTTTTTGAGATAGTCATAACCCTCAAAATCAGCAGGCAGACCGTGCTCAACGTTATATTCGGGAAGAGCATCTCTGCCTGAATCAAAGAAAAACAGGCTCTGTCTGATTTTATTTTCTTTGCCCATAACGTTGATAATGAAATTACCGTAGCCGAAAAGCTCTTTCGGACCATGTACCGAAAGGCAATGCTCATAGTCACTGAAGCTCTTCATCATCAGATACTTATAAAAGCCTTTTTCTTCTCTGGTTTCGTGGTTGCCGAAAACAATCGCCCAGTAGATGCCGATTTCTTCCATCATCTTTGCGAACTGAATTGCATCAATCTGCTGATACTTTGAAAGAATAATGTCACCCGTAAGCACAACAAGGTCGGGCTTTACGTCTCTTATCTGTTTAAAGAACATCTCTGTTGTTTTCTTGTTCTTTTCATGGTCGGTATCATAATGGAAATCGGTTGATGAAAGAATAACGAAATCATCATCGCTTATTGTTCCGTCAGGGTTGAATTTTGCAATATTTGCGGTGTAATCCGTTCTTGCCGTAACCTTTACGCTTGTGCCAATATGGTGCACACCCGATCTTTTTGAAAAAAGTGATTTCGGCAATTTGCCGCCGCTGATTTTGTAAATGCAGTTTGCGCCTGCAAGGTGAATTTTAACAAGGCTCTGTCTTACAAACGCCCAGGCATTGTAAAGCATAAAACATATCCCCTTTCAATAACTATCACAATTATATTGCCGCCACCGTCAAATGTCAACAATCACGGAACGTGTAATACAAGGATAAATATAAATTTTTTCTGTTTTTTACAGTAAATTTATTAAAATAACAGCAAAATACACAACAATTTGTCGTCAAAAAATCTATATATTGTGGTATAATTGTTTGACAAGTGGCATATGATGTGGTATAATACAATCAAGCAAAGAAATCTCGAAAATTATCGAACATTTGTCTTGACAAACGAATGTTCGTCTGCTATAATAAATTCATCAGAACAAATGTTTCTTTCTGAAGGAGGATTTACAATGACATCTTTACATATCTTTTTATCATTCTTTGAACTTGCCGCAATCGTTCTTCTCATCGTCGGCTTCATCAACGAAAAGAAGATCGCCGCTTTTGAAGCGAAGCTTGCAAGAGCAATCAGAATTCACATCCGCAACTATCGCCGCCGCAAGCAGAGAGAGCTTGCCATGGCACAGGCAAAGGTGCAGACACGTGCACCTGCCGATGCTTACGAAGAGGCAACTGTTATTTCAATAGTTGACGGAAAACAGATAAACCGTAACGTTGCGTGATTTTTCATTTCAATACATATTCCTTTTTCAAGCTTGGCAGGCTTAATCCTGCCAAGCTTTTTTCTTTTGTCTCTGCCAGGCAACGCAGATTCGGCACATACGGAAGCATTAAATACAATACGCCCTTGATTTTTACTTGCCCGTGTGCTAAAATTGTGTGTATGAATATTCTCAAACAAATAAAAATCAAAAGAATTGTTGCTCTTTTGGCTGTTGCCGTGCTCCTTTTCGGTGGCACGGGCTGTGACAAAATCAAAAACAAAGTGTTTAATAAACTTTCAGACACACCGCGCGAAACCGTCAGACTCACGTTTCCCGAAGGCTCAACCGTTGCCGAAATTGCAATTATACTTGAAAACGGCGGAGTTTGCACGGCAGAGGAATTCAGAAAAGAGGCAGATAATGCCGACTTGCTGACAGATTTCGGCTTCAAGGTTGATAATCCGCAAAATCGCACCTTTGCGCTTGAGGGTTATCTTTTCCCCGACACTTACGATTTTTACGTCGGGGAAGGTGCAAACGCCGCAATAAAAAGATTCCTCAACAATACTCAAAAGAAATACGGCGAATTGCTTGATGGCTGTGCCGCAATCGGATTCACTCTTGACGACATTGTAATCCTTGCTTCCGTTATTCAGGAAGAGGTCGGCTACCCCGAAGAAATGGGTAAAGTATCATCAGTTATTCATAACAGACTCGGCAGTCCGAAATTCCCAAAACTGCAGTGTGATGCAACGGCCAATTATATCGAAAAATACGTGCGAAGCTTCGTGAGCGAAGAAGAATACTCTGCTTTCATTGAAACTTACGATACTTACATCTGCAGTGGTTTACCCGAAGGACCCGTTACCAACCCGGGAATTGATGCTGTAAACGCGGCACTCAACCCCGAAGATACACCGTATTATTTCTTTGTCAGCGATTCCGAAAACATTTATCATTATGCAGAAACCTATTCGGAGCACCTTGTCAACTGCTCCGAAGCAGGTCTTATCTGACAGAAAGGATTATAAATATGAAAAAAGTAATTTCTCTCATTCTCGCAGTTCTTTGCATCACGGCAATTTTCTGCTCCTGCGACAAAAACAACCCGGAGGAAACCAAAACCACGGCTGCAACAACAGAAAAGAAAGAGGATGTTTACACCGATGGTGACTACAACTACGTCAAGCTTGATGACGGCACCGTTAAAATTGTCAGCTACAACAAAACGCAGGGCGATGCAGATATCACAATCCCCGCAAAGCTCGGCGGCATGAATGTTTCTGTCATCGGTGCAAATGCATTTACCCAGGCGCAGAAGGTAACCAAGGTCAGACTTCCCAGATATCTCACCAAAGTTGAATCCTATGCATTCAATAAGAGTTCCGTAGCTTACGTATGGTTCCATCAGACAACCGATGACACCAAACTTGTTATTGAATCCTATGCATTTTCAGAATGCAATAACCTGATTCACATTCTTTTCAGCAATGCTGTTGACAGAATCGAATCAAGCGCACTTTATCTTGGCAAAACACCCAGACAGCTGACCTTCACGGTTGATCCCTCATACATTGACGCCAATGCTCTTGATACAGGTTCAAATTACGATAATCTCAGACTCTGCCACCGCGGTGACATAAGCAACTACAAAAACCTCAAAGCTTTTGCAGATGCATACGGCATTGAGCTCGTTCTTTCCGCAGAAAATTAATAATCCGCAGCTCCGCCTCATATATTTTGATGAGGTGGAGCTTATGTTTTACAGACTATATTCAATCATAAGCTCCGTTATCTGGGGACCGCCGATGCTGGCGGTGTTTCTGGGAACGGGGCTTTTTCTTTCCTGCAAAACAGGTTTTTTTCAGATTTTCGGTGTCAGGCAATGGACAAAGCTTACCGTTATTGATGCTTACCGCAAAAGAAAAGAGCCGCAAAAAAGCGACGGCTCGGTTTCACAGTTTGCGGCGCTCACCTCTGCACTTGCCGCCTGTTTGGGCACAGGCAACATCGCAGGCGTCGCAACCGCGCTGTGTGCCGGCGGACCCGGTGCGGTTTTCTGGATGTGGATTTCTGCCATTCTCGGAATGATGACCTGTTGCTGCGAAAATATTCTGGGCATTAAATACAGAATCCGCAATTCTCTCGGTCAATGGGTCGGAGGACCGATGTTGTATATTGAACGTGGTCTTAAAAGCCCGAAGCTTGCCAAAGTTTATGCTTTTTTGCTTGTCGGTGCTTCACTCGGAATGGGCAATATGACACAGGCAAACTCCGTTGCCGCAGGTCTTTCGGAATTCGGCGTTTCTCCCCTGCTGACCGCCGCCGTGCTCACACCGCTTGTTTTTATTTGCATTTCAGGCGGTCTGAAGCGTATTTCTTCAATTGCCGAAAAGCTTATTCCCGTTCTCTCCGCCATTTTTCTGTGTGCCTGCCTGTTTGTGATTTTTAAAAACGCAAACTCCGTTATTCCCTGTTTTAAGTTGATAATCAAAGAAGCCTTTTCAATCAAAGCGGTTTCAGGTTTCGGTCTTGCAAAGGCAGCTCGCTACGGCATATCACGGGGTGTTTTCTCAAACGAAGCAGGGTTGGGCAGTAACGCGGTTATCCACGCAAGTGCAGATTGCGAAAAGCCTGCCGTTCAAGGTATGTGGGGCATTTTCGAGGTTATGTTTGATACCATTTTCATGTGCTCGGTAACTGCAATAACCATTCTCGCAAGCGGAGTATGGTCGCCAAACTCAGCGCTTGACGGCATCGCTCTTTGCTCCGCTGCTTTTAAAAGTGTTATGGGTAATGCAGGCGGTGTTATCCTCGGAATGTGTATCTGCCTTTTTGCTTTTGCAACCCTAATAGCTTGGTCTTTTTACGGCAAAAGCGGCGCCGCCTGTCTTTTCGGTGACGGATCGGGCAAATACTATAATATAACGTATGCCGCCGCCGTTTTTGCAGGTTGCGTGATGAAACTCGACTTCGTGTGGAGTCTTTCCGATATTTTCAACGGTCTGCTTGCCATACCTAATATATATGCGGTTTTAAAGCTGTCAGGCGAAGCAATCGACCTTCTCAACAAAGAAACAAGCCCCCGTTTGAAACGGAGGCTTTGAGAGCAATATTATTTATAGTATTCAACCGCAGATTCAAAGAGCTTAAGGTCGAACTCACCGGGAACGTTCTTATAAAGACCGCTTGCGGTTCTTTCTGAATGACCCATCTTGCCGAGAACTCTGCCGTCGGGTGAAACAATACCTTCGATAGCAAAATCGGAGTTGTTGGGGTTGAAAGCAACGTCATTTGTTGCGTTGCCGTCAAAGTCAACATACTGAGTGATAATCTGACCGTTCGCGGCAAGCTTTCTGATGAGAGCTTCGTCGGCAATAAAGCGACCTTCGCCGTGTGAAATGGGCACTGTATAAATCTCACCCTGCTTTGCCTTTGAAAGCCAGGGGGAATTGTTTGAAACAAGCTTTGTTCTTACCAGCTTGGACTGGTGGCGGCTGATTGTGTTATATGTCAGAGTAGGACAGGTTTCATCGGTATCAATAATCTTGCCGTAAGGAACAAGACCGAGCTTGATGAGAGCCTGGAAGCCGTTGCAAATACCGAGCATAAGTCCGTCGCGTTCATCAAGAAGCTTTCCTACCTGCTCTTTGATTTCGGGGTTTCTGAAGAATGCTGTGATGAACTTTGCGGAGCCGTCGGGCTCGTCACCGCCGGAAAATCCACCGGGAATGAATATTATCTGTGACTCTGCAATTTTTTCAGCAACTGTCGTAACGCTTCTTGCTACGTCATCGGACGTGAGGTTTCTGATTACTACTATGTCTGCCTCAAGTCCTGCGCGTTCAACGGCTCTTGCTGAATCATACTCACAGTTTGTGCCGGGGAATACGGGGATAAGCAC